>CAXMRM010000260.1:0-20188 GCA_964196015.1 uncultured Myxococcota bacterium | reverse complement strand
GAAGAGTTTGCAGAGCGCGTGTTTTCGCAGATCCGCGGCTTCGGTGAGTACGGCTTTCCGGAGAGTCACGCCGCGTCCTTTGCATTGCTGGCGTACGTCACCGCCTGGCTTCGATGTCACCACCACGAAGCGTTCGCCTGCGCGATCCTGAACGCCCAGCCGATGGGGTTCTACACCCCAGCCACGCTGATCGAAGACGCCAAGCGGCACGGCGTCGAAATCCGTCCGATCGACATCAACAAGAGCCAATGGGATTGCACCTTGGAAAAAGCGGGGATTTCGTCGTTTTCCCTGAGAATGGGGCTTCGGTATGTGAAGGGGCTCGGGCTGGTGGAACGGAGGCGCATCGAGTCCGTAGAGCGGCCACAGCCGAACCTCGCGACCTTCGTTCGCCAAACGCGGCTCAACAAGAAGGCCCTGCATGCGCTGGCTGAAGCTGGTGCGTTCGAATGCTTCGGGCTCAACCGACGTGACGCGATCTGGCAGGTGCGCAGTCTGTCACGGTTCGCACAGGATTCGTTGCCGCTCGAACCTGCAGCCAGTCAGATCTCATTCGCGTCGTTGGCGAGCGACGACCAGGTGATCTGGGACTACCGTTCGAGTCATCACAGCACTCGAGGCCACCCCATGCGAGGACTTCGCCACGCCCTGCATTCCCGAGGCATTCTCGAAGCGACCAGAATTCACGGTTGCGCGCATGGGGACGAACTCGAATACGTCGGCATGGTGATCTGCCGTCAGCGTCCAGGCACCGCCTCCGGCATCACCTTCTTCACACTCGAGGATGAAACCGGCTTCGTCAACGTCGTCGTGTGGAAGCAGGTGTTCGACCGCCATGCCGCGCTCGCCAAAACGGCGACCTTACTCGGCGTGACGGGCGAGATTCAAAAAGCCGACGGTGTCATTCACCTGATCGCCAGGTCGTTATGGGCGCCGGACGTCGCCCTCGCCGAGCAAACACATCGCTCACGCGACTTTCGCTGACGACCCCAACCAGCTCGGGAGTAGATCAGTTGAAGCCAAAGAGGCCAAGCTGAACGACCCAGTAGGCCTCGATGCCCAACTGCACGGTGAAAAGCGTGGCTCGGAGCGCCACCGCCATTTCGCTCGTCGAGATCAAATGCACCACGGACTGTGCCACGCGCGCAACCAACACCCAGCGCGCCAGCGAATTGGTGATCCCGGCATTGTCGGTCACGAGCGCGAGAAGAATCAGCGCCGCAAAGATCGGAAGGTTTTCGTAGCAGTTCGCGTGCGCGCGACAGAGCCTTCCCGAGAACAGGGAGACGTCTGAGCCGAAGGGTTCGAACGAGTTCGCTGCTCGCTGCTTGCTCACCGTGAGCCCGCTTCGAAAGAGTACGACCGCAATCGCTAAGAACAGCGTCCAAGCGGTGTAACCGACGAGTGCAAGAGCGGATGGTGACATGATGATTTTCCTCGTTACCCTTGGGGACTGACTACTCGAGTGGCAGCTCAGGCTCGTCACGGCGTGGCTGCAGACTTTCGCGCTCGATGGTCCGAACGCACGCGTTCCACCTCAAAATCGCATCATCGACTCCGGCCGGCTTGAGCGCATCCGCCTGCTCGTAGTGCTGCATCGCCTCATCGAGCCCCTCATACGCAAACGTACGCTCCATCCCACCGTGCGACAGGTGAGCGCGGCCCTGGCGTTCCGCCACGAGCCCGGCGTAGTATGCGCGCTCATACTTGCCCGAAAGCTTGGCAACGTGCTCCTTCGCGCGGCGGACTCCATGGGAGCCTCCGCCTCGCCGAAACTGGTCGGTCAGCGACAAGATCAGTGTGATACGCGCGGGCTCGTTGCCATCGTCCACCGCCAGGATGTCGAGACAAATGCTTTCGGCCTGCTCGGGGTCATTGAGCAGTCGGTAGTGCGCAGCCCGCTCGACTGCGCGCTCGATTGCGTCGGCGGAAATTCGTTTGAGAGCGAAGCGTTCCGTCATCCTGAGTGCTCCTCCGAACGTGTCTTTGTTCGCACCTTACGCCCTGCGAAGAGCCGAGCCAAGCGGGCAAGTGGATCGTAGTAGCGATCCACGACTCGCTCCTTGAGAGGAATGATCCCGTTATCCGTGATGCTAATATGCTCCGGGCAGGTCTCTGTGCAGCACTTCGTGATGTTGCACATCCCGGAACCGTATTCCTTTTTGATCTCCGGGATACGGTCGTCGTCGTCGAGCGGATGCATTTCCAAGCTGGCGAGGCGAATCATAAAGCGCGGCCCCACGAACGCGTCCTTGCGGTCACGGTCGCGCACGACGTGACACACGTCTTGGCAGAGAAAGCACTCGATGCACTTTCGGAACTCCTGCACCCTATCCACGTCTTGCTGGTACATCCGATGCTCGCCGTCGCGGCCGCGGGGCTTGGGCTTAAAGGGCGCAATTCGCTTGTTTTGCTCGTAGTTCCAGGAGACGTCGCAGGTGAGATCCTTGATGACCGGAAACGCCTTGAGAGGCTGCACGGCAATGACCTCTTCCGGCCCGAAGGTGTTCATGCGCGTCATGCACGCGAGCCTCGGGCGCCCGTTGATCTCCATGCTGCACGACCCGCACTTGCCGGCTTTGCAGTTCCACCGGATCGCCAGATCGTTGACTTGGTGCGCTTGAATGCGATGCAAGACGTCGAGAACGACCATACCCTCATCGACCTCGGCGTCGTACTGGTTGAACTCGCCACCTTTCGAGTCGCCGCGCCAAATCTTGAACGTGCGTGTGCTCATTGTACTTGGCCTCCCTCGAGCTCCTCTAGCGTCGCATTGGCGATCGCCGCGAGCTCTTCGGGTGGATCGGAGCGCTCTACTTTCTGGACTTGCATCTCACCACTGGCCTCCTTCTTCGTGACGACGTTGAAGCGCCCACACTCGTCGCGCTCGCCTTCGAAATCGAGACGCGTGTGCGCGCCACGACTCTCCTCGCGAAGGTACGCGGCACGCGCCACGGCCTCGCCGACGATTAGCAGTGACTTCACGGACAACGCCTCGTGCCAACCGGGATTGTACTGGCTCGTCCCCGGGGCCTTCAGGTTCTTCGCGCGGACTTTCAGTGCGTTGAGCTGCTCGACCCCCGTTTGGAGCTCCTCGCCCGTCCTGACGATGCCGACGTGGGTGCTCATCACCTCTTGAAGCGCTTCGTGCAAGAGGTAGGGATTCTCCCCGGATTCCCGATTCAAAATGTCGGTCGCCTCTCGGAACGCGGCGGTGATCTGCGTGTCATCGGCGCGCGGAGTGGTGCTTAGCTCGGACAAGTATGTGCCTACGCCTAGCCCGGCAAGCCGCCCGAAGACGATGAGGTCGGAGAGCGAGTTGCCGCCGAGACGGTTCGCCCCGTGCAAACCCGCCGCGCACTCCCCGCATGCAAACAGCCCCGGAACATTCGTTTGTTGCGTGTCCGCGTCGACGCGAATTCCACCCATGAAGTAGTGAAGCGTCGGACCGACTTCCATCGGCGTCGTCGTGATGTCGACTTCTGCAAGCTCTTTGAACTGATGATACATCGACGGCAGCTTGCGCCTGATGGAATCGGCGGGGCGGCGCGACGCGATGTCGAGGAACGCGCCACCATGCGGTGAGCCTCGTCCGGCCTGTACCTCGGCGCGAATCGCCCGCGCGACGACATCGCGCGTGAGGAGCTCCGGCGGACGTCGCGCGCTCGGATCATCCGGCCACTTGTCAGCCTCCAGGATCGTGTCGGCCGTCTCCGAAGCGAAGCGCTTTGGGATGTAGTTGAACATGAAGCGCTCGCCCTTGTTGTTGAGCAAAACGCCGCCGTCGCCGCGAACTCCCTCGGTCACGAGCGTCCCGCGAACCGAGGGCGGCCAGACCATGCCGGTCGGATGGAACTGGGTGAACTCGAGATCCATCAGCTCTGCGCCTGCTTCGTATGCCAACGCAGCGCCGTCGCCGGTGTACTCCCAAGAGTTGCTCGTAACGTTCCAAGCCTTACCGCCCCCGCCCGTCGCCATGATCACAGAAGGGGTCCTAAAAACGACAAATCTGCCCGTATCACGCCAATAACCCGCCACTCCTGCGATCCGCCCGCCATCGAGGAGCAGCCGGAGCGCGGTGCACTCCATGTGGAAGTGGATGCCCTGATGGACCCCATGATCCTGAAGCGTGCGCATGAGCTCGAGCCCGGTGCGGTCTCCGACGTGTGCCAGGCGCGGGTAGCGATGCCCGCCGAAGTTGCGCTGATTGATCAGACCGTCGGGGGTGCGATCGAAGACGGCTCCCCACTCTTCGAGTTCGCGGACGCGCTCGGGGGCTTGCTTCGCATGAAGCTCGGCCATGCGCCATTGATTCAAGAATTTCCCGCCGCGCATCGTGTCGCGGAAGTGGATTTTCCAGTTGTCGCGCCGGTCGACGTTACCGAGCGACGCGGCCATACCACCCTCGGCCATGACCGTATGGGCCTTGCCGAGAAGGCTCTTGGAGATGACGCCCGTGTTGAGCCCGCGCGCGCTGCACTCGATGGCGGCACGGAGGCCAGCCCCGCCTGCGCCGATGACGAGCACGTCGTGTTCGAAGGTTTGAATCTCGCTGACGTTCATCGCTCGCTAACTCGTCCAGGTATTCAAGTCGGTGATCACGCCCATCGAGACCAACCGCACGTACACGTCGGTGAACCCGACCCAGAAGAGGCTCATCCAGGCGAAGTTAGGATGCCGAGCGTTGAGCCAGCTCACCCTCTTCCACGCGCCGTATCGAACGGTCTCCTCGCCGCAAGACATGCAGTCCATGCCGCCGCCGATCAGGTGCCGAAGCGCATGGCATCCGAACGTGTAGCCCGCAAGAAACGTTGCATTGAGGAAGAGCACGACGGTGCCGACACCAATGCCGAATTCACCATTTCGGAAGAGCGAACTGAAGGCGTCGTAGTAGAGGACGAAGATGTACGCGACGGCGAAGTAGAGCGCGTAGCGATGAAGATTTTGGAAGATGAGCCAGGCGGTCTCACCCCGGTACCCGCGGCTCGTGACCGGGTTCACGGCGCAGGCAGGGGGCGACCCGGTGAACGCGCGGTAGTACGCCTTGCGGTAGTAGTAACAGGTGAACCGGAAGACGCCCGGGAAGAACAGAATGAGAAGCGCGGGCGATGCCGGCAGGAACGTCGGCCACCAGCTCGGCCATGCGCCCAACCACGCATGGGCGATCGGAGCCGCCCCGGACACGGAAGGATCGGCGTAGAGAACCGGCGAGTAAAGCGGGCTGAGATATGGATTGGCGTAGTAGTTGTCGCCCTGCAACGCCGCCCAGGTGACGTAGATAGAAAAGATCGTGAGGACGAGGACCGTCAGTGCGGGAGACACCCACCAGCCATCTTTTCGGGTCGTGGCAGCTGGCCCGATAGGGTGACCACCGATTACAGTGAGCTGTCGAGTCGGCATGAGCCGGGCGACTATACAGAAAGCGCCAGGCGGCGAACAGGGTTTCCGGAACGTCGCCGGAGTGCTCCCGAAAGCGGACCCGGCCTCGCCTCCCAGGGGAGCTCTTAGATCAAGCGCGGGAGCGGGTCACGGAGCGAAAACGTGCGATCGCTGAACTCGACCTGCTCGAGGCCGAATGAGCGCCGCTCCGTCATGCCCATCGCGTGCATCAAGCTGACGTGAATTCGTTCATGCGCTGGTCCAACTTGGCCTTCGTCGCCCCAGGCGGCCCGAAGCGTGGTTTGCGGATAGTGCACATAGCGGCCGGTTCGGAAGTATCCGCCCCCACCGCCTGCGATCACGTTGGCAACGCGGCCTATGTCGTGAGTGCCCGTTCCAAGCTCGGTGAGCCAGACCACCGCGGTATTATCGAGCAACGTGCCACCGTCTTCTTGCACGGAGTCGAGTTGGTCCAGAAGGTACGCAAAGTGCTCCGCGTACACTCGGTTGTAGTTGACCATCCCCTCGATCGCCCCGGAGTTGCCGCCGTTCTCGTCGGACTCGTGCGCGATGTCCTGGTGCGTGTCGATGCCCGAGGACATACCGAATTCGTTTCCGGGAATGTCCTGGGTCACGATCGTCGCGACTCGCGTCAGGTCACATGCAAGCGCCATCGTGGCGATCCGCGAGAACTGATTGATGACGTGTCCCTGCTCGGAGAACGACGGGTCGCAGCCACTCGGAGCCGTGAGGCTAGCGCCGACCTCGAGATCCCGAACCAAAGACCGGTGTCGCTCGAGCTTCTCTCGATCGGAAGAGCTGAGCTTGGGTAGCACCGTGGCGAACTCTTCACTAGCCATGTCGAGGACGCTCGCGCGAGCAGCCTCGATCAGGTCTGCGCGGGTGGACTGTCCGGAGTCGCTCGGCGCGGGCGGCGCCAAGCCGAGAATGTCATTGAACGCGGCGCGCGGGTTCTGCTCGCGCGGCGCCGGCTGGTTGGCGCCAACATAATTGTACGCGTGCTGATGATTGAAGCCGTATACGCGGCTGTTCCAGCGACCGGGCTGACCGATCGCGTCGCCGATCTCCTGGTCGATCGAGTGGGCCCCTCCACGCGCGGTCGAGGCGCCCTGAAAAGCCCAGGTGCTCGTCAGCAAGTGTGCTTGACCGATGTGATGCCGGTTGATGTCGCCTGAGTACCCGAGCTCTGCGACCCGATACTCTTCAGCGTACGTCACCATTCGTGCAAGCCCATCGACGACGAGCAGGTTGTCACGATGGCGGTGCAGCGGGCGAAGGATGTCGCTGAACTCCGATTCACCCAGGCCGCTTAGCGCATAATCGTATTCTTCGTTGTCTCGTCCCGGCTGGCGCATGTGCCAACGGCCGGGGACCGTGCCGTGCGGCGTGATGTAAAAGATCACGCGCTTGGGATCGCCACCCTGGGCACGCGCGCGTCTACCCGGAAGTGAAGGAAGACACAGCGAACCGGCGGTCAAGCCGAGTGCGGTCAGGAAGTTGCGGCGATCGAGGATGGCTGGGCTTCGGCTCATGGGATCAGTTCTCCACCTTGCTTCGAAGCCTGAATTCGGGCCGCGTCGCGACGCTGACCAAGAGATCGACGAGGTTGCCGCCGTTCTCGGCGAACGCCGCTTGAATCGCTTCCACCTGGCAGGTGTCGGCGGGCTCCATCGGCCGGCCGTTCGCATAGGTGAACCATTGCTCCGCCAGGCAGTTGCGGACGACGTCGCTCTCGGCCAGGAGATTCTGCAGCTCGACGGCGCCATCGTACTCCGCGTCGTTCCCAATGCCATTTGCGAAGCCGGATGCGTCGACGGGAAGCCCATTGTCTTGCATGCGAAAGCGGCCCGCTGCGTCGTAGTTCTCGAAGCCATAGCCAAAGCCATCGATTCGTACGTGACAACCCTGGCAGGTGGACGGTGCGACGCGTTGCTCGAAGAGATCGCGGTTCGTCATTGGGCCTTGATCCGGATCGGCGGTCGGCGGGGACACGTTTGCGTTCGCCGGTGGCGATGGACGGGCCTCACAGAGAAGCCGCTCCATCACGTACACGCCGCGGAGCGGAGGCGAGCCGTTCGCGTCGTGGGCGTTGCCGGCCAAGAACGCGACGCGACTGAGAAGACCGGCACGCTCGGCAGGGTCGAGCTCGATCCGCGACCAGGGCTCTGCCGGCGACGGGACGTCGTAGAGCACGGCCATCACATCGTCGACGTACGCGATATTACTCGTGAAAAGGTCCTTGACCGTTCCACCGTCGAGGAACGTGTTTTCGATGAAAAGAAGCGTCTCTTCCTTGGCGGACTCACGAGCCAGCGAGCCCCACATCGGGAAAAGCTCCGGGACCTTGTCCTCGCCGAGCACCCGGTCGAGATAGAGCCACTGCCGATGGAAGTTGCGCACCGCGGTTCGCGCGCGATCGTCTTCCAAAAGGCGCCTTGCCTGGGCTTCGAGCTGCGCATCGGTCTCGAGCTCGCCGGCGTCAGCGGCCGCAAACAACTCGTCGTCCGGCATCGTCTCCCACAGAAAGTAAGAGAGGCGGCTCGCGAGCTCGTGTTGCGTGAGCTCGAGCTGATCGGAGTTGGCCTCGGTACCCTCGCTCTCGAGTCGGTAAAGGAACTGCGGTACCTGCAACATGGCGGCGATCGTCAACTGCACGGCGGCGTCGAAGTCGATCGAAGCACGCTGCAACTCGAAGAACCCGAGCCATCGGACGAGCTCGTCATCGGTGAGCGGTCGACGGAATGCGCGCTTGCCGAAGCTCTCGACGAACTGCCGGCCGCACTCTGCGTCTGCGGTTGCGCAGGGAAGCACCCGATCGCGCGCCGACGCGCTATTGACCGCGTGCTCACCGAGCCTCATCGCAGCGGTATCATATCTAGCGATACGAACGTCGGACGGACCGAGGGACAACGCGTCGTTCTCGAAAGAGCCTTCCAAAACCGCGTCGCTCGGCTGCTCCGGAAGTTCCGGAATGTCACCGCCGAGGAGGTCGCGCACGGTGTTGTCGTACTCGACATTTGTGAGGCGCCTCACGGGAGCGGAGCCGAGGACGATCGCGCCGGAGTTTTCGCACACGAACGCCTGTGCGCTGCCCGAGCGACCCTCGCCTGGCCCGCCCGGCCCGCCTGGCCCCTCTGCCCCACCAATGAGGCCGTCGCAGGCTGCCAACAGCATCAGGCCACTTGCGAAGGCACATGGCCAAAACGTATTAGGCGCCCCCCAACGGCTCATACGGGATCATTATTGCGACAGATCCTCGCTTTTTGCCAGCCACAGGGGTTAATTCGCGCCGGGGAAATGACCATAAAGCCTCATTTTTTCGGACCTTTAGGACAGAAGTAAAACTTTGTTGCACGGATGTGCAGCACGTTCTGGAGGTCATTTGACCCGAAAATGCGGGATTGGCTGAGGCCAGCAGTAGGCTGCCGCAGGTGCTGCGCATCGCCCCAATGCTGCTCCTACTGACACTGCTCTGGCCCTTGCCCGGGTCTTCGCAGAAGGAGCCCGCTGCGTTCCTCGGACAGGCCGATGCCAGCCGGATCGAGGCGCTACGAACTGCGGAGATCTCCGAGGTGACAAAGGGCAAGGGCGGCCGAAGCCTCGCCTTCAAGATCACCCTCGCTGACGGAACGCGCGGCTACTTCAAACCCAAGCAGACCTTCTCCGCAGCCCATTGGTATTCGGAGGTAGCCGCGTATTACTTGGATCGCGAGCTCGGTCTCGGCCGGGTGCCGCCGATGACGGGGCGCACGTTTCGATGGAGCGAGCTGCAAGAGGCGGCGAGTTACGACAAGCGGGTGTCGGAGCTCGGGATCGCACGGGATGGCACCGTGAAGGGCGCGTTCATTTGGTGGATCCCGGAGCCACTGAAACGTATTCGGATGGGCCGCAAGTGGGAGCGATGGCTGAGGGTTCAGAAGTCGCTCCCGATCACACCGTACCAACGGCCGGTGGACTATCGAGCCGATCTCAACCACCGCCCCGGTGTGCGCGAAGCAACCGATCTTAGCCGACCAATCGCGAAGGCGCCGGACACCGAAGAGCGGCCGGCTGAGCTCTCCGACCTGATCGTCTTCGACTACCTCACACAGAACGTCGACCGATGGGGCGGTGACTTCACCAACGTGCGATCACGCGGACCAGCTGGGCCTTTGATCTACTTGGACAACGGGGCCGGATTCTGGCTCGGGGAACAGCGACTGGGCCTGATGGAGGCGCGATTGAAGGCGCTCCAGCGCTTCCGGCGATCGACGATCGAGGCCGTGCGAAAGCTCGATATCGAACGATTTGCGGCCCGTTTGCAGGATGATCCCCTCGCTCCCGTGCTGAATGAAAAGCAGCTGGATGGCCTCGCTCAGCGCCGCGGGGCCGTCCTGCGGCACGTGGACGCCATGGTCGCCAGGTTCGGTGAGGCTCAGGTGTTCGCGTGGTAGGTTCCGTCGGTGACGGAACGACTTCGGCTTCCGGCTGAGTGGGAGCGGCACGCGGCCTGCTGGCTCGCGTTTCCCTATTTGCAGGAAGAGTGGCCGGTCCATCTTCGCGAAGCGCAGTGTTGCATCGCGGCGTTGTCCCGCGCGATCGCCGACGCTGGCAACGAACCGGTGCGGCTCCTCGTGAAGAACGATCAAGTCGAAGAGAGAGCGCGTTCTTTGATCGGCGAGTCACGCAATGTTCGGTACGTGACGGCCGATTACGGCGACTGCTGGATGCGCGACACCACGCCGCTCTTCGGGCACACCGCGGACGGCGGACTCGGCGGGCTATGCTTCGACTTCAACGGCTGGGGCGGCAAGTACGAGGTCGCCTTCGATGACAGCGTCAGCAAGTGGCTGACGAATCGGCTCGACGCAAAACGGTTCGAGTGCTCCGTCATCTTGGAGGGAGGAGCGCTCGAACCCAACGGCCAGGGGACTTTACTGACGACCGCCTCTTGCGTGCTGAACGAGAACCGAAACCCGGGGTTGACGCGCGGGGCCTTCGAGGAGGCGTTGGGCGCACTGGTCTCGATGGAGCGTCTGGTCTGGCTCGACCGCGGCTTGGAGCACGATCACACCGACGGACACATCGACATGATCGCACGCTTCGTGACGCCCGATACCGTGCTCTGTATGAAGGCAACCCCGGGAGCGCCCAACGAGGAGGTACTGCGCTCGATTGAACACGATCTGCGCGCGAGCGGCTTGACCGTGCTCGGGCTCCCGGCGCCCCGCGCGGTCGTGGCGCCCAACGGTGCCCCGCTGCCAGCCAGCTACTGCAACTTCTACATCGCGAACGAGGCGGTAATCGTCCCCATCTACGAAATCCCGGAAGACCAGGCCGCTCTCGGCGAAATCGCCAATGCGTTTCCGGGCCGCAAGGTGATCGGCTTGCCGGCCGCAGACCTGCTATGGGGAGGCGGAGCGTTTCACTGCGTGACACAAGCTCTGCCCACCGCGCCATGACCGCATCTTCATTTTCGATCGGCATCGTTCAATGCCCCCTCGACGGGACCCGGGAAGCAAACGTCGCCCGCATCGAAGCGCGGGTCCGTGAGGCGGCGAAGCGCGGCGCGCAGATCGTCCTCACTCCGGAGCTCTTCGAGAGCCCCTACTTCCCGCAGACCCAAGACGAGCGGGCGTTCGATTTGGCCGCGCCGCTCGACGCTCATCCCACGGTGGCGCGGATGCAAGCCCTTGCCTCGGACCTCGGTATCGTGCTCCCGGTCTCGTTCTTCGAACGCGCAGGCCAGGCCTATTACAACAGCCTCGTGACGATCGACGCCGACGGCACGCAGCTCGGCGTCTACCGAAAGAGCCACATCCCGGACGGCCCCGGGTACGAGGAGAAGTTCTACTTTCGACCCGGCAATACGGGCTTTAAGGTCTGGAAGACCCGCTACGCATGCATCGGCGTGGGCATTTGCTGGGACCAATGGTTCCCCGAGGCGGCGCGTAGCATGGCCCTTCAAGGCGCCGAGATCTTGCTCTACCCAACTGCCATCGGCAGCGAGCCAAATGCACCGGCCGACGACACCGAAGCCCCTTGGCAGCGCGTGATGGTCGGGCATGCCGTGGCCAACGCGATGCCTGTCGCAGCAGCCAACCGTATCGGTGCCGAAGATGCGCTGACGTTCTACGGGAGCTCGTTCGTTTGCAATCAACGCGGCGACATCGAGGTCGAGCTGGGACGAGAAGAAGAAGGCGTGGCCACCGCTTCATTCGACCGCGAGGCGCTCCGCCGCTACCGGGCAAACTGGGGGTTCTTCCGCGATCGCCGTCCGGATCTGTACGGCAAGCTGACGGGAGATGAGCCCGTTGATTGATTCGCTCTACGCGATTGTCGACGCAGAGATCGCAGCCCGCCCGTTGGAGCTGACGTTCCAAGCCTTGAACGCAGGCTGCGCCATGGTGCAGCTTCGAGCCAAGCGGCTCGACGACGTCGCCTTCCTGAAGATAGCCAGGCGCGTTCGGTCGGCATGCGCACACGCCGAGGTTCCTTTCGTCGTCAACGATCGCGCCGACATCGCGCGCCTCGTTCGCGCCGACGGCTTGCACCTCGGGCAGGACGACCTCTCGATCGAAGATGCCCGACGTGTCGTCGGGGACATGCAAATCGGCGTTTCGACACACAACCTCGAGCAGGCGGTAAGGGCGGACACCGAAGGTGCAGACCTCATCGCGTTCGGCCCTGTCTTCGAAACCAAGACCAAGGAGAACCCGGACCCCGTCGTAGGCCTGAATACCCTCGAACAGGTCTGCCAAACCGTGGCTTGCCCGGTGGTGGCGATTGGAGGAATTACACCGGAAAACGCGGATGAAACACTTCGGGCCGGAGCGCGCTACGTCGCCGTGATCTCGGCCTTGCCGCGCTTTGTTGGGAACGGTTCCTAGACCGTTACCGCGCTTCTTCGAAGTACTGAATCGCAGTTTCGATCGCCGCGCCGAACGCTTGGTTCACCAGCGCCGCCGTCGCGTCTTCCCCGCTTCGAAGCGCCTCGTAGTAACGCTGCCGCTCGGTCGCATGGATGACAACCGGCGGGTAGCCCCCACGGATGAGGATGAGATTCATCACCAGACGCGCGACCTTTCCGCTGTGTCGCGGGAAGGGATAGATGTGCAGCAGCTGATAGTGCGCTTTGCTCGCCATGCGAACCGGGTGCATCGTCTTCTTGGTCTCGGGATCCGAAAGCCACTGGACGAGCTGACGCATGCCGTAGCTGATCTTGTCGGGCTTCGAGATCTCGTGGAAGTAAAGCCGGTGAAGCGGCATGTCCTTACGGTACTTGGGCGGACCCTTCCCTTCGAGCTCCTCAGGCGCGAGCTGGGCGAAGAGCTTTTTGATCACGTCGAGGTTGAGCGTAAAGCGCCGGCGCGAGGCCATCTCGCGGATCATCTCGATCGCGCCCATGTGGTTTCGGACCTCGTCGTAGATCGGGATGAGGGCGGGATCGGTAACGGCGTCGTCGTAGATGGCGGCCCTGAGCTCGTCCATGGAGTAGACGACGCCTTCAAGGGCGCTATCGTGATAGATCCAAGCGAGGTCGAAGCGCTCTTGATACTCTTGGCGCACCCGGGGGCTGGCCGAATCGAGCAGCTCCTGAAGCTGGGCGACTCGCTCTTCTAAGCTTGGACCCTGAAGCGCTTGAACCAAGGAATTTCCTCCACCTCCGGGGGCCCTACACCATCGGTCCCGCGCGGCCGGCGAAACTACCAGCGGGGCCCTAGCGCGTCAACCATGACCGATTTCGGCTAATTCAGAGCCTCGGAAATGGCCCCCCGTAGCCGCATTTTGCTGGGAACCCCCGTAGAAGCCCAGCGAACCACGCCATCCTGACCCACGATGATGACGGTAGGGAGCATCTGGATGGCGTATTTCCTTTGAACCGTCCCGGCCCGGTCGTGGAGGGTCGGGAACTCGGTCCCGAAGGCCGCGTGCGCGGCTTGCAACCGCTGCCGGTCGATCGGCTCGACGTTGACCGCGTAGAACGAGACGCCCCGCTCCGCGAACTCCTGCTTGAGGTCGTTTAGGATCGGGGTCGTCCGGCGACACGCGCCGCACCAGCTCGCCCAGAAGTCGAGGACCACCACTTGCCCGCCCATCTCCGACAGCGTGACGTTCGTCGGACCTCCCGGCGCTGCTCCAGCCGCGATGGCGAGCGTCAAATCGGGCGCCGGCTCTCCCATCAGCGGCGACGCATTGCCGCGAGTCATCCACGCGTAGAGGGCCACGAAGACCATCGCGGTCACGAGCCAATGAATCCACTTGCGCGGCGAGGTCTTGGCGGGCTCGGTCATCATGACTCCATCAACGGAAGCTCGATGCGAAACCGTGCCCCGCCCTCGGGCGCACGATCGAGCCTGACTTCCCCGCCGTGCTCTAGGACCACTTTCTTCACGATGGCCAACCCCAGGCCAGTGCCCTCGGCTTTGCTCGTGTAGTATGGATCGAACACACGATCCCAGTTCTCCTCCGCAATCCCAGGGCCGTTGTCGGAGACCTCGATGAAGCCGGCGGCCTCCGTCGCATAGGACCGCACCAAGACGCGGCCTCCGCCGGAGGGGTTTGCCTCGTATACCGCCTGGATGGCGTTTCGAAGGATGTTGTCAACACCGCCTTTGAGCATCATGGGGTCCATATGCACGCCGATGGGTTCCGTTGCACAACTCACCCGGACTTCCACGGGAGCCGCGGTGCCCCGGCCCACGTCTTCGAGGATGGCAGGAACCGAATCTTGAACGCTCTGCATGAGTTCGCAGAGATCGGACGGCGATAGATCGGCACGCGGGAGCTTGGCAAACGCGCTGAATTCTCCCACGAGCCGGCGCAAGGTAGCAACCTCCTCCTCGATGATCGCGCGGGCATGTTGGAGCTTCTTCCGGTAGGCCTCGTCCTCACCATGGTAGGTCTCGTCCATCTCCTGCGCGGCGAGCTGGATCGGGGTGAGCGGGTTCTTGATCTCGTGGGCGAGGCGCCGCGCGAAGTCCTGCCAAGCGCTGATACGCTGCAGGTACTCGATGCGCGTGCGGGAATCGCGCAGGCCGCGGACCATGTCGTTGAAGGCCTGCGTGAGCTCCGCGATCTCGTCGCTCGCACCCGTGGGCAGCGCCACGGTGAGGTCACCCGCACCGACTTTGCGAGAGGCGTCCGCCAGCGCGGTCACCCGCCGCGTCACCCGCCGCGAGAGGATCGCACCGATCAAAAACGCCACCACAACCACGACAAATGCCATGACGCCGTAGACCCATACGTAGACATCCGACACCGACGCGCTTTGGCGCTGCAGTCGCGAGTACACGTCAGCCGCCTCACCCGCTGCTTGTAGGCGCTCGAAGTACACCTCGGGAACGGCCACCTCGACCGCGATACGTAGCTTGCTTCCTCCCGCGTCGGTCTCCCGATCACGAGTCGTAGTCCGCATCGCCTCCCCGGACCGATCGGTCTCCCGAGATACGCTCGCGACCTCTCGGTCCGCCTCGTCGACGACACGAATCCCTTGGACGAGATCGTATCGCCCGAGGAGCCCCTGCAGCAGGGCCTCGAGCTTCGAAGGGCTTCGGCTCTTCGTCAGCTCGGCCTCGACGGCCGATTGGACGGCGTCGGCGACTTGCTCGGAGCCCGAGCGAAGCGCCATCAACTGCGCGCGGCGGGCCTCCACACCATGGACCAGCTCGGCGCCGAATCGTTCGTTCACGCCGACCTGGTACACCTCGTGCAGCGCGCCTCGAGCCAGGAAAACGCTGCCTCCGAGAGTGAGAAACGCCGACAGGCCGATGGCGACCAGGATCTTTCGCTCGAACCGGCTCATTCGGGCACCTTCAGATACTCGCTGCGAAACTCGATGCTACGCTCGGCTCGGCAGATCCGGCGCCGGACGATGTTCACTGTGATCGGCCCTATGGCGTCGTCCCCGGACGTCGATCGGATCAGCTCGGTGCACTGCTTTTTCGAAATCGGATTGAACTCCGCCTCTACGACGAAGTACATCTCCTTCCCCTCGTGTGACTGGTAGCTCTTCGGCTCGCCCACGAACAACCCCTCGACGACCAGACAGCGGTTGAGCGCCTGCTCGAGCGACTTGAGCCGCGCGCTTTGGCTGCCGATGCGAACGAGATAGTCGTCATCCCAAAGATCGAGAGTCACGTCGCAGCCAAACTGGCGCACGGCCATCCGCTTGTTGGATCCTTTGACGTGCGATCCAACGGTCACGCGGAAGTGCTTGCGTAACCCACTCGAGAGCTCCAGCCGTACGCGCTCGTCGGCGAGGTCCTTTGCAGAGAAAGACACCTTTGGCGCGCCGCGCGACCAAAGGACGCCCACATCGCGAAGAGGTAGATGTGACTGCGCGTACGCAATCGCGGCGGCCAGCAAGACTAGCGCTGCAAGCCAGTACCTCAAAGCCGTATGAACCCCACGAGCGTCGAGAAACCGACTTGAAAAACACCGACTCGCGTGTCGAACCGGAAGCCAAAGTCGAAGGTCAAGTCGAGCGGAAAGCGCGAAAAACCGCTATACCCGTTCAGTCCGGTGCGTGGGTCTCGAAGATCGGCAAGCCCGTAGATACCGATCAGCGTGTAGAGGTTGATCTCGCGTAAACCATGATCGCGCACGCGTTCATAGACGGGGATGTCGTAACCAAGGTCGATCCTCCATGCGAGCTCACCCAGTTGGTTGTTCTCGACCGAGGTGCCCAAAAGATTCGGCGGCGGACGCGCGTCTAGCTGCATCTCGAGGAACCGGGATGGAATTAGATCGCTGAGATCGGAGACGTGGAAAAGGTAGAAGAACGGTGTGTTGCCAAATGCGGCGCCACCGAACGCACCGAGGCGGATCGTGTGCTTCCAAGGAAGCCGCCACCATCGTCGCACCCACGCTTCGAGCTGCAGGAAGTCGTAGTCACTCCCTAGGAAGCGCGTCCCGGCGGTGATCACGCCACGAAAGAGCACGCCCTCTTTAGTAATGCCCGGGTCGTCGCGCTTGTCGAAGGTCAACGCGAACCGCAGCGACGAGACGAAGCTCCTGCCGTCTTGAATCGCGAAGTTGATTGGCGCGATGTCGTTGCCCCGCTGCTCACTGGCCGCTTCGGGACGGTTCAGGACGCTGACGATGTCGCCAACCCAATCGAGGCTGTAGCGGAGCTTGGGCGTGATGTCCCTGCCGGTGCCGATCATGAAGCCGCCACGTCGATAGCGAACCACGGCGTTTGCCACGATCGAGGTGCCCGGACAGGTCGGCAGCCCGCAGGGCACGCTCACCAAAGGATTGTTTCCGTAGAACTCTCGCCCATTGAGAAAGAACGTCGCAAACCGTAGTCCGTATGCACTCTTGATCAGCTTCGGGTACCGGAGGTCCACGCGTCCGCCCTGCTGGAACTCGCTGAGCAACGTGGTCCCGGAGAGTCGGATGCCCGCGCCCGCGAGATTGGTTTCGGTGACTTTGAAGCCGAGCCAAGGGAAGAGCGTGCGCCCGCTGTCGGTCGTGTTGCGAACGCCTTCGGACAGGCCCGCAACCAATTGCTCGATCACGACCGTGTTGCGCTCTTTGACTTGAACAACGAGCACCACGTAGCCGCGCTGGGCACCGCGCTCGAGACGGATCTCGACGCTGCCGAACCAACCGGTCCCCATCAACCGCCACTCGGTCTCGACCAACTCGGGTGACTCCGGGTCCAGAAAATCACCCTGTTTCAACGGGACGAACTTGCGAACGGTGCGCGCTGTGGTTCGCTCATTGCCGATGACGACGATGCCCTCGAGCACGTAGCGGACCTGTGACGAGATTTGATCTGGGTGGCGGCCATCGCTCGCCACCCCGTACGGGTCGCGAAATTCCTCGTCCTCGGCGTCCTCGACACGCTCGTCTTCCTGCGCAGGAGCGGCGACCACGTCGCCCGGGCGGTACGGCTCCCCTTTGGAATCGGAACCTTGCGCGTTCGCTATCGCGGGGGCCGCGAGAAGCCCCAAGAAGATCAAGAGCATCAAGGCGATCAGGCTCAGAAGCCAGCGTCTCGATCGCAAGCGCAGGCCCACGACGGCCAGACTACTCCAGTGGCGGGAGCGACGCGAGAAGCCAAAGGCACCCGGCCACCACCACGAAGACTGCGCCCACCCACCCGAGCGTGCGCCAACCACCAATCGCCCTGCCGTCGTCCTTCGACTTCACGGGGATGGTTGTAGCAGATTCCGTTGGGAACGAGGGAGAATAGTCGAGGGCGTTCCAGAGCTCGCGCGGCCCGTCGAGATCCTCCCCTCCGGGCCGGCGAATGATACGGATCGTGGCATCTTCGTCGCGCTCCTCGATCCGCGGGCGGAGCCCCGAAACCGGCGTGGCGTCGGCACGACCCAGGGCAACGAGGCCTTCCTCGAACGCCTGCACAAGAGGAAGCGCGGTCGGGTTTTTCGGAGGCGCCTGGGACGTCTTGTCGCGAAGCGAAGGCGGCAAGGTCTCCCGGGGCGGAGACACCGCGTCAACGCGAAACGTGCCTTCGGTCCACTCGAGCGCAACCACGAAGTCGGCCGCTGTCCCGCCATCGATGCTGACGTCATCGAGCTCGCCCCTCTCGTAGTACCCGATGGCAAGCCGTCCGCGGAGCTCGAGCAGGAGCCGCCCGCTGAGGCCCGCATGCTCGCAGTAGCGCATCAAGTCGGCGGGGGGATGTACCGCGAGCGAGCCGCGCCGTGTCGTATCGGTGCCGCGCGAGACGGGGAGATGCGGGAGCTTCGGATACACCGCGAACTTGCCGTCGCGGAGCGAGAGCAGCACCTCGAGCGCACGCTCTTCGTCGGAGGTGGCCGCGGCGTCCGCGACCTGACCGTGCACGAGGCGGATCGCGCCCGACCCAGAGGTACTTTGAAATGCAAGTACGCCGGTCGTGCCGATCTCTTCGAGACCGCCGAGCAAGTCCCCGACGCCTTCGGCCGGAATGGTTCCTTCAAACACCGCCTCTGCAACCATGACGGATGGGAGTGGTTCTGCTGGCTCGAATTGTCAAGTCGTTTGCGAGCCGGCAGAGCGCAGACGCAGGTCCAGAATTTCCAGATAATTCAGGGAAAAATGCCGCGCTCTTCATACGCGGTGGCGAGGCTCTCGAGCGCCAGAGCGTACGCTGCGATGCGTGGATTGACCTTTTTTTCCGCTGCGTAGAACATTGTGCGTTGATAGGCACGGCGCATCATGTGGAGCAGCCGTCGCTGCACTTCTTCAGCGTCCCAGTGCTCGCTGTTCCGATTCTGCACCCACTCGTAGTAGCTGACGGTCACGCCGCCCGAGTTGGCCAGGATGTCGGGGATGACCGGGATGCCGCGGTCGTCAAGAACGGCCGCGCCTTCGGGATTGATGGGTCCGTTCGCACCTTCTGCGATCAGTCGCACGTCGAGCTTGATCGCTTCCTTGTCACCGACTTGGTTCTCGAGGGCGGCCGGGATGAACAAGTCGGCCTTGGCCTCGAAGAACTCGTCCCGCGTGATCTTGTCTCCGCGCGGGTAACCATCGATCGACCCGTGGACCCGCACGTAGTCCTGGAGCTTGTGCGCGTTGAAGCCTTCGTCGTTGCGCAGATAGCCCGTGTGGTCTCCCGTCGCGATCGTCGAAACTCCGAGCTTCGAGAGCAAGACGGCCGTGTTCGAACCCACGTTGCCGAACCCCTGAACGATGGCGGTCGCACCTTCGAGGTCGAAGCGGCTCTCCCTCGCCCACTCTTTGATGCAGTGCACCACGCCCTGACCGGTCGCCATCTCGCGGCCCTCCGAGCCACCCGAATTGATAGTCTTTCCAGTCACCACGGCACGCTGGGCGTTCTTCTCGTTGGGCGGCCCGGTGTTGAGGTACGTGTCCATCATCCAAACCATCGTTTGGGCGTTGGTCCCCATGTCCGGGGCCGGAATGTCGTGTGAGGGCCCGATATTGCTGCCGAGCGCGTGCGTGAACCGCCTGGTGATGCGCTGCAGCTCGTCCTGGGAGTGTTCGCGCGGCTTGAACTTGATTCCGCCTTTGCCACCGCCAAAGGGGAGACCCAGCAGTGCGCACTTCCAGGTCATTTGGGTGGCGAGCGCTTTGAGCTCATCGAGGCTGACTTGTTCGTGATACCGGATCCCGCCCTTATAAGGGCCCAGCACGTTGTTGTGCTGAACCCGGTAGCCCTTGAAGACGCGGGTTTCGCCGTCGTCCATTCGCACCGGGAAATGGACGATCAGCTCATTCTTTGGCTCGGCGAGGATTTCCTTCACATGAGCCGGAAGACCAGCCACCTCGGCAGCCTGCTCGATGTAGCCCTGGACGACCTCGAAGAAGGCGAACTTTTCTGAAGCAGCGGACATCTTCCTACGATGCTACCCGAGCGCTTCTCGGTCACCAAGATCGGCGCAAATCTTGCGTATCGAAGCCAGGGCGCGAAAGAAGCGCGCGCCTTCCAGAAAACGGCTCTCAACAGCGATGATCGCCTTGTTGTTGTTAGATTCGTGGAGTTAGAGTCACCTCGACCGGGCGGCTGATGAAACGATTGCCGCGGCCTTTGCTTTCGAACAGCCAGGAGGATGCGATGGATGAACCGGGAAGCGACTTTCGTCGGGAGCTAGAAGCGCGCGGCGTATCACGCCGCGAGTTCATGGGCTTCTGCTCGGCGATGGCAGTGATGTTTGGTTTGCCGAAAGGCGCGACGGCGGCGATCGCCGATGCGCTGGAGAACAAACCCAAGCCAACGTTGGTGTGGCTCAACTTTCAAGATTGCGCGGGCAACACCGAATCGTTCCTTCGCGCGAGCAGGCCGACCGCCGCAGAAGTGATCCTCGATCTGATCTCGATCGATTACCACGAG
>CAXMRM010000259.1:0-11916 GCA_964196015.1 uncultured Myxococcota bacterium | reverse complement strand
CCCCGAAAGGGCGAAAGCCCGCCCCCACTCACTCGGAAAAAGGAGATCACGATGACCAAGTCGAGTCACAAGGACACTGCCGCCGACACTGACGCTGACGCTGCCACTGGCCCTGCCGCTGCCACTGCCACTGCCACTGCCGCTGACCCTGCCCCTGTGACTGGCGCTGACGCCGCCCCTGACCTAAGAGTCCCCCACGGAGCCCCCCATGCTAACCAAGCAATCCACCGGCCTGCTCGCGTTCTGGCGCGACTATGATCGCAAGACCTACGTCAAAGCCGCGGTCCTGGCCGACCGCTTGGGATACGACTCGTTCTGGCTGCCCGAAGTCTGGGGGTACGAGGTCTTTTCGCTGCTGACCGAGATTGCTCTCAAGACCAAGCGGATCAAGATCGGAACCGGCATCATCAACGTGTTCAGCCGTTCGCCAGCGCTGATTGCGATGCAGGCGGCGACGCTCGACGAGATTAGCGGCGGGCGCCTGATCTTAGGCATCGGTACGAGCGGCAAGAACGTCATCGAAGGGCTGCATGGCCGTGACTTCGACAAGCCACTCACGCAGACCCGGGACGTGATCCGCGTCGTGCGCACGCTGCTCGACGGCCGTCCGCTCAGCGAAGCCGAGACCAAGCTTCGCCGCTACCGCCCTTTCACCCTCGACTTCGAGCCCACACGCCGACGTATCCCGATCTACGTCGCTGCCCTGAAGCAGAAATCGATCACCAGCATTGGCGAGATGGCGGATGGCTGGATGCCGATCTTCTGGCCGTACAACCGTCTTGGAGACGGCCGCGAATGGATCGCAGAGGGCGCCGCAAAAGCTGGTCGCAACCCGAGCGACATCGCCACCGCGCCATTCACCACAGTCATTCCGATCCCAGGGAAGGGTGCTTCGTCCAAAGCGCGCGAGATTATCTCGTTCTACATCGGCGGAATGGGCGACTACTATAAACAGCTCCTCAGCGGTTTCGGCTACGCGGATGAGTGCACGGAGATCGAACGACTCTACAGCGACAAAGCGACGCGCAAGATGGCACCCGATGCGGTGACCGACGACATGATTGAGGCCCTAACCATCTCCGGGGATCCGCTCCATTGCCGGCGAGAGATCGCGCGACGGCGCGAGCTCGGCATGGAACAACCGATCATCAACCTGCCACCGGGGATGCCCTGGCCCGGCATGGCGGCCTTCATTACAGCCTTGGCCCGAGTGTAATGTCGCGCCTGATCAGACGACACGTGTTCCAAATATCTTCCGCAAAGGGCTGAACAATTACGTATGGAACGCGAACAATTACGTATAGATCACAGGGCCCAAACGACGTACTAACGGATCAGAGGGACTAAGCAGACAGAGATCCAAATCGTGCGCTCAGTCATCTGCTCGGCCTTTGGGCTGAGCACCGATGCGGCCGGTCGGAAACGGGCTGACCGGCCGCGTCGTTTTTTTATTGGCGCGTTCGACTGATCACTCGTTGTCGGCGTCGTGGGTCATGATCGCGATTAGCTCGGCCTGCGAGTTGACCGCGGCTTTCCGAAAAATCGTCCCGAGCTGCGTCGTCACGGTTCGCTGGGAAGCGCCGCGTTGCTCGGCGATTTCCTTGACCGTGAAACCCCGCAACACGGCCTCAATGATTTCCTGCTCGGCCGAGGTAGTGCCTTCCGGATACCGCAACTGTGGCAGTGGAACGCTCAACACGAGGATGTCCTCACCCCCGACACGCATCCGGCTCACGCGCGGCCCTATGTCCGATTCCAGGTCCGACTTCGGATCACCATCCTTAGGATCAGACTCAGCCATCGCTGGCGCTAGCTAACCATTTCACGTGGAAATGGTCAAGCGACGCTCACTACAGACCCATCTGCTTCGCGATGATCACTTTCATGATCTCGTTGGTCCCCGCGTAGATTCGCTGAACACGCGCATCCATGTACGCGCGGCTGATCGGATACTCGAGCATGTAGCCGTAGCCACCGTAGAGCTGCAGGCATGCATCGACGACGCGGCCCTGCATCTCGCTCTGCCATAGCTTGGCCATCGAGCACTCCTTCACGAGGTACTTGCCCGCAACGTGCTGTGAGACGAGATTGTCGAGGAATGCACGGCCAACTTCGATCTCGGTGGCGCATTGAGCCAGCGTGAACTGCGTGTTCTGGAACTTGGAAATCGATCGCCCAAACGCCTTGCGTTCCTGTGTGTAAGCGATGGCGTCTTCGAGGACTTTCTCCGCGCTCGCCTGCGACATGATCGCGACGCTCAGCCGCTCTTGTTGAAGCTTCTGCATCAGCATCATGAACCCGGCGCCTTCTTGACCCAGTAGGTTTTCGACAGGCACCCGACAATTGTCGAACGCAAGCTCGGCGGTATCTTGGCTGTCCATGCCCATCTTTTCGAGCTTACGGCCCTTGATGAAACCTGGCGTGCCCGCCTCGATGACGAACAGCGACAAGCTACGGTGGGGATCGTCGGAATTCTCCGTGCGGGCGGCCACCACGGCCAGGTCGCAAGATACGCCGTTGGAGATGAACGTCTTGGCACCGTTGATCACGTACTCGTCACCATCGCGCTTCGCGGTGGTCGCGATGCCAGCCAAATCGGACCCGGTCCCCGGCTCAGTCATCGCGAGTGCGGTGATAGTCTCGCCGCTCGCACAACCGGGTAGCCACTTCGCCTTCTGCTCGGGGTTACCGAACGAGTGGATGTAGGGAATGATGATGTCGGAGTGGAGGCTCGCCGCCCAGCCCGACTCATAGGCTCGCGAAAGCTCCTCCATCACGATCACCGAATGAAGAAAGTCGCCACCGGCACCGCCGTACTCCTCTTCCATCCACGGGCACAGGAAGCCCGAGTCACCGGCTTCGAGCCAGATTTCTCGGTCCACGACTCCCTGCTCCCGCCATTTTGGCTGCTGGGGGATGACCCGGGTCTCGACGAACTGCCGAAAGTTGCGCCGAAAGATGTCATGTTCCTCTGAAAACAGGCTTCGTTCCATCGTTCTCCCCTGACTGAATGACCATTCATTTACCTGAGGGCTGGAGCTCTGGCAAGACCGCATCGTCGCCGCGCCCTTGCCCATCGATGCCCGCGTATCTATGGTCCCGCGCGATGCGCCGCCGACCGGCTCGGTTTTACATGCTGCTGGCTTTGTTCGCGGCAATTCCCGCCACGGCGCTAGCAAGCGGCGATGGGCACGGGCTCAGCTACGACGTCTGGCTGATCCTCGCCGCGATGATCCTCGCCGCGAAGCTCGGTGGCGAGATCGCGGTGCGTTTGAATCAGCCCTCTGTGCTCGGTGAGCTGTGCGTCGGAATCCTCCTCGGCAATCTGTATCTGCTCGGCATTCACGCCTTCGAGGGCGCGGCCGAGCTCGTGCCGGTCGAATTCCTCGCGGAGCTCGGCGTGGTGCTTCTACTCTTCGAGGTCGGGCTCGAGTCGACGCTCACCGAGATGCGGGCGGTCGCTCCCACCTCCGGACTGGTCGCGATCATCGGCGTGGTAGCGCCCATGGCGCTGGGGTACGGAGTCAGTCTCTGGCTACTCCCAGACGCGTCCTTTTCGCTCCATCTCTTCATCGGCGCAACGCTTTCCGCGACGAGTGTGGGTATCACCGCGCGCGTCTTGAAGGACCTCGACGCGATGGCCCGTCCTGAGACCCGCGTCATCCTCGGCGCCGCGGTCATCGACGACGTGCTGGGCCTAATCGTGCTTGCCGTGGTCGCCAGTATCGCGGAGTTCGGCGCCGTGCCCGGAGCGAAGGACCTTTCGATCATCGTCGGCCTCGCCGGAGGCTTCCTCGTCGGCGCACTCCTGCTCGGCGCCTACGTCATGCCCGGCGTCTTCCGCGTCGCTTCGAAGCTGCGCACCCCGGACGTGCTCGCGGCCGTGGCCATCGGCCTGTGCCTACTGCTCGCCGGCCTTTCCGGCGCCGCCGGCCTTGCCCCGATTGTCGGCGCGTTCGCCGCAGGCCTCATCTTGGATGAGGTTCACGTCAGACCGTTCGGCCGGAAGTCGGCGCAGGACATCAGCGAGATCATCGCCCCTATCGTCGGCCTCATGGCGCCCATCTTCTTCGTACGCACGGGCATGATGGTCCAGTTCGGCGGGATCGGGACCGAGTCCCTGTTTCTCGCTCTCGCGCTGACGGTCGTAGCGATCGTCGGCAAGCTAGTAGCGGGCTTGGGCGTCCGAGGCGGAACGACAGATAAACTGACCGTCGGCATCGGGATGATCCCGCGCGGCGAGGTTGGACTGATCTTCGCCAACGTCGGCGCCGGCATTCAGTTCGAGGGCAAGCCTCTCATCGCGGCCGGCGTGTACGCAGCCATCGTCCTCATGGTGATGGCCAGCACCATCATCACGCCGCCCTGGCTGGCCCAGCGCATCCGGCAAGTGGTGCGCCAACACGCCGATGTCGCTTGAGGCGGCACTCGAAAACGCGAACGCATCGATGCGTGACCTGGTCGCATCGCTCGGCTCGGACGAGCGCATCGACGTCGCATCGATCCCGCTGGGCGCGCTCAGCTGGGCAATTGCGGAAGCCGCCAAGGCTCAGCCCCGACAACGATTCATCGTCATAACCGCGGACCTCGACGAGGCGTACCGTCACGAGTCGAACCTGCGCTTTCTCCTTGCGGACGACGACGGCGACGTCCTGCTCTTCACCGCCGCAGACACGAGCCCGCTGTTGGACGTAGTGCCGGACCGACGGGCCGAGATGCAGCGCATGGCCGTACTGGCACAACTCGCCGAACAGCAGCCCTGGCGCGTACTCATCGTGCCGGCGTCCGCACTCTTGCGCCGCGTCCCGCCGCTGAAGCACGTGAAGGCGGGGCTATTGACGATCGAGATCGGCGAGCGAATCGAGCGCGACGAGTTGGTGCAACGGCTGTTGGAGCTCGGCTATCTCCGAGTGCCCTTGGTCGAGGACCGCGGAACATTTGCCGCGCGCGGGGCTCTGATCGACGTCTACGGGCCCGATGCAGCACTGCCCTTCCGAATCGAGCTCGACGATGACCTGATCGCGAGGATCCGCCTCTTTGATCCGGATGATCAGAAGACTGCCGACGAAACCGACGTGGTCCAACTCGCGGCAGCGCGAGAGGTTCCGGACACGCCAACCGCCATCGCGCGAGCGAGCACCGTCGTCCGCGACCTCTGCGACGAGATGAACATGCCCACCTTGCAAGCCCGAGAGCTCATCGCCGAGATAGACCGCGGCTCCGGCGCATTGATCTCGAACGCACTACTGCCCGCGTACTTCGACGGGCTCGACACTCTCTTCGACTACATCCCGCAAGACGCGCGCCTGGTGCTGGCGGACCCCATGGCCATCGCGGAATCGGTTCGCGGCGAGCAGCACCACGCCAAGGACGAACACTCCTCGCGCCGAGACCGGCCAACCTTTGAGCTGTCGGCGTACTACATGACCGAGGACGAGCTCGCCGAACACCTGCAGGCGCGCGCACTGTTGGTGGCCCATCGTTTGGCCATTCACGGCGCCGCCGGCGAAGACGAGGGTCCGATCGTGGCCGTGTTTGCGCCGCCGGAGGATGAGCTGCTCCGCATCAACGCCTCCGACCAGCAGG
Source organism: uncultured Myxococcota bacterium (assembly GCA_964196015.1). Taxonomy (GTDB): domain Bacteria; phylum Myxococcota_A; class Polyangia; order Polyangiales; family Houyiibacteriaceae; genus SG8-38. The sequence continues at coordinate 6,330 of CAXMRM010000259.1, read as the reverse complement.
CGCTCATCTCGGAGCTCCGCGCGCAGAAGGGACACGGGGACCGAGCTCTGCAACCGCTCGCCGATCAGATCCAAGAATGGACCGAGCAAGGCTTGCGAGTCTCACTGGTCGGAAGGACCCAGCACCAAGCCGACCGATTGATCGATCTACTCCGAAGCTACGGCGTGGCGACGCGCGTCTTGGACGACGTGAAGTTGGGCGAGCTTCGGGACGGATTCGTGTTGTGGAGCGAAGGCGTCGCTTACATCACCGAAGAAGAGATCTTCGGGTCGCGCGTCCGGCAGCATCGCGGCAAACGCCAGACGCGCCGGCAGCAACAGCGCTTCCTCGAGGACCTGCGCGAGCTGAGCCCCGGTGACTTCGTAGTCCACGTCGACCATGGCGTCGGTAAGTACCTCGGCCTGAAGCACAAAGCGCTGAGCCTCACCGCGATGGACCGGCTTCACGGCCGCACGGCTCAAATCGTCGAGGTTATGATCGTCGAGTACGCTGGCGGCGACAAACTCTTCGTCCCGGTGACGCGTCTCGGGGTCATCCAGAAATTCAAAGGCGGAGAAGGGAATCAGCCGAAGCTCGATCGACTTGGCGGTACGACGTTCGGCACGAAGAAGGGGCGCGTCCGCAAAGCGGTTCAGCAGATGGCAGAGGAGCTCCTCAAGCTCTACGCGGAGCGGACGGCCGCTCGCCGAGAGCCGATCGAAGCCGCGGGAACGGCGTACGCGGAGTTCGAGGCAACGTTCCCGTTCGAGGAAACACGCGACCAGGCGAAAGCGATCGACGAGGTGATGGCAGACCTCGAGGAACCCCAACCGACGGATCGTCTGGTCTGTGGAGACGTGGGCTTCGGCAAGACCGAAGTCGCGCTTCGTGCTGCGTTTCGAGTAGCGATGAGCGGGAGGCAAGTCGCAGTGCTGTGTCCGACCACGGTATTGGCGCAGCAGCACTACCGCACGTTCTCCTCACGTTTGGAAGGCTACCCGCTCCGCGTCGAAGTGTTGTCGCGATTCGTCTCGCGCACGAAACAGATCGAGGTCCTGAACGCTCTGAAGGACGGCAGGGCGGACGTCGTAATCGGCACTCACCGGATTCTTTCAAAAGACGTGCACTTCGCGAAGCTTGGGCTCCTGGTCGTCGACGAGGAGCAGCGCTTTGGCGTCACCCACAAAGAACGCATCAAGAAGCTCCGGACCAACGTCGACGTGGTCACGCTCAGCGCGACGCCGATCCCGCGCACCCTGCAGCTCGCGGTGGGCGGGATGCGGAACCTTTCGCTGATCACGACTGCGCCCCAGGACCGGCGCGCAGTTCGCACGTTCGTCTGCCGTTGGGACGACCATTTGATCAAAGAGGCGATCGAGCGGGAGCTGAGCCGCGGTGGACAAGTGTTCTTCGTCTATAACCGCATCGAAGGCCTCTACGAGCGGGCGCAACGCCTTCAAGACCTCGTTCCGAGTGCGAGGATCGCGGTGGCGCATGGCCAGATGAAACCCGCGCTTCTCGACCAGACGATGACCGACTTCGTCGAGGGCGCCTACGACGTCTTGTGCTCGACGGCGATTGTCGAAAGCGGACTCGACATCCCGCGCGCTAACACGATTCTCATTGATCGCGCGGATGCCCTGGGACTCGCACAGCTCTATCAACTGCGAGGACGCGTCGGACGCTCGAACCAGCGTGCGTTCTGTTACCTCATTACGCCGCCGCCTAACCAGATGTCCGAAGAATCTCGGATTCGCCTGGAAGCGCTGGAACGTTTTTCAGGCCTGGGGGCCGGCTTCCGCGTCGCGACTCTCGACATGGAGCTCCGAGGCGCCGGCAATCTCCTCGGGTCGGAGCAGAGCGGCAACGCGTCACTCGTGGGCTTCGACATGTTCGTGCAGATGCTCAACGAAGCGGTCTCGGAGCTCAGGGGCGAGCACGTCCAACAGGAAGTCGACCCCGAGTTGTCGATCGAAGTCGAGCACTACATCCCCGAGGAGTACATCGACGACATCGGGCTGCGGCTCTCGTTGTACCGCCGCTTCGCCACGGCGGCGGACGAGGAAGCCATCGACGACCTCGCAACCGAGATGGAAGAGCGTTTCGGAGCGCCTCCACCTCCGGCGCGTGACTTCGTGCGCGTGATGTCTCTCAAGCCTTTGCTCCGCGACCTTCACGCGCTCGGCTGCGAAGCCGAGCTCAAGCGGGTGACCCTGCACCTCCGGGAGGACACCCCGCTCGACCCCGCCAAGCTGATGCCGCTCGTCGCCACGCCGGGCGCTGGGTGGAGCCTTTCACCTGACATGAAGCTGACTCGGCGCTATCGAGACGAGGAATCCGGCGACGCGGTGGATCGTGTACGATCCCTACTTCAAGAGCTCGAGCCGCTGCGCTCGAAAGGGGAGCAGCCCCCAAAGGACGGTTCAAACGATGTCACTTCCCGATGAGCTTCAGCGGATATTCGACGCCGACCGCGTATTGCAAGAATCCGAGTCCGTGTTGCTTCGCAAGAAGGGCTCCGAGGAGCTCATCGCGCTGCTCGAACGGGAAACCGAAAACGCACTGCGCATGGAAGACCGCAAGGAAGGCATCATGCGCCTCGAACGCCTGGCCGACCTCTGCGCGCAGGTTCCGGGCCCCCGCATGACCGACGCCTTGATAGCCATCTTGAACGACGGGGAGCCGCGCGTACGTCTCGCTGCCGGCGAGGCTCTACGAGATTTGGGGTACGAACGCTACGCCGAGGTCGCGCGTGGCATCGAGCGGGCTCTCGACCGCAACGCCGGCGGGCCCGCGATGTCCGAGCTCCCCTGGGTGCTCGCTGAGATCGCAGAGCCGAGCGCCCTACCCTTGATTCGTCGGTTTCTCGATCATCCGATCTCGGACGTGGCGGCCGCAGCCATCGAAGCCCTCGCCCAGCTACAAGACCCCGAGGCAGCGCCAGATCTGGAGCGCTTCGTGGGTGACTCGCGAATCGTGATCATCGAAGACTTCGAAGACGAAGCCAGGACCACCCTCGGTGAGCTCGCGGAGGACGCGCTCGAGATGTTGGGCTTTCGGCCGAGTGGCGAGGGCTAGGGGCTCTCTCGGGCCCAGCGCGCCCGGCGCTTGCCCGCCTGCGCCCGAGCTTGGTCTTTCGCAAAAAGCGTGAGGTAGTCCTCTTTCACGGAATCGACCTCGACTTCGTCGGGAAGCTCGGCGCGCGCCACTTCCATTGCGCGAGCGAGCGATTGGAGGGGGCCCGCCGCCTGCCCAAACAGGGCGGGCTCGATGGTGTCGGAAATCTCGCAAATGCGGTCGACTACTTCTTTGCTCAGATAGCCCCGTCTTCGCAGGTCATCGAAGCTGGCCACCAGCACCTCCGGGTTGAACGCGTGGGCAACGACCAGATCAGCGCCGACCCGCAGAACCGCCTGGGCGTCGAGCGCTCCGTCCTCTAGCAAGACCAACGCCGGCTGGAAGTAGTTGTAGAAGGGGCACACACGCCGCCCAAAGTCGCTGAAGCCCGCCGTCGAGGAGACGCGCTCGAGGTGGATGAAAATGCGTCGAACGGCGTCGCAGCGAGGGACCCGAGCGGCGATGCGGACGATCTCCGGGATGTCCTCGGGATAGACGTCCGCAGCTGCCGCCACTTTCATCAAGAGCTCCTGATTCACGCGGCCTCCTGCGATGTCGGCGTAAAGCGAATAGATGAACGCATCACCCTCGGCGTCGTCACCGAACAGGATCTCATCAGTCTCCGGCGAGACGTTTGTGCGCGACCGGAGCAACGCGGTAAGCTTGTAACTGAGCTGGTCTCGCAGGAATCGAAACTTGCCACGGACCAGGTTCCGCAGGCTGGGTTTGAGGGTGAAGCCGTCCCACCGAATCCCATCGAGCCGGAGTTTGGCTTCGAGGACGCTCCGCATCTGCTCGGGGCTCCCCGACAATATGAATATCGCCGCGGGGTCAGTGGCGCGAATCTCGCGCAGCAGCGTGCTCGCGCCCGGATAGGCGCGCTTGCGGGAAGCCGGCTCGAAGGCCGTACGCACTAGGTCGCGAAGGGTGTCGAACTCCGTTCGGAGGTAGGTCTTGTCGAGGTCCCAGCGATAGACGACCTGGTCCCTGCGCTCGCTCAGATGGGCTGCCACCGACGGACCATAGCAGCCCGCGGGCCACGGATGCAGACCCAGTCGAAGCTGATATGGTCGGCGGATGCCTCTCGACGTGGTGATCATCGATGAGCGCACGTTGCAGCGCGGCTCCGAAGCACAGCACGTCGAATGGGACGCTAACGTCCGGGAGCTCCTGTCCAAAGCCAAAAGCACCGTCGAGGAGGTAGCGGCACTTCACGTGAGCGTCACGGAGCAGCAATTCGTCCTCGATTTTCGGTCCCACGAAGGGCGCGAGCTCGCAGTGATCGCCATTCCGCATGAGGTTCTGTCCGACCTCATCACCGAGTACATCGATATCGTCCGCCAAATCGCGGACGCCGACGGGGTCAATCAAATGGAAGCGCTGGACATGGCGAAGAAGGTCACGCACGATCGCGCTGGGCGTGTGCTCAAGCGAGAGCTTCGCGACTTCGGCTTCGACCTGGAGACGTCGCGGCGACTGTTCACGCTGCTGCTGTCGTTGCGGGTGGATACCACGCGGCTCGTCGGCATCCATGGACATCGCAGGATCCGCTAGTTGCCGGCACGGTGCCCTTCAGCCATACGCTTTGCATGCGAGGTCTGCGCGAGCTTCTTAGCGAAGACACACCCGACATGTCGGCAGTTGCGTCGCATCTGGACAGCCTCGACTCGGCGGAACGGGTCGTGGAGATCCGAACGTTGGGACGAGTGCACCAGGCGCGACTGTTCGCGGCTGCGAAAGGGCACAAACCCATCTCTCTAGACAACCTCGTGAGTAACGACCGCGGCACCATGCAGGAAGTGGTTCACCACGGAAAGAACTCGCTGCCCACGTTCAACCACTTCGCGAAAGTGCTCGTGCGCCCCACATCGAATGGCGGGCGGGAGCTGTGGGGATACAATCGCGCGGGCGGGTTCATCGAAACGGTCGTGGGGCCCGGCTACTTCGTCGCCTACCCGTCCGAGGTCGACGGGGAGGTGCTCGTCGACTACCTACGCGTGCCGCCGCAACGGCCCGAGCACTGGCCCGCGATCCTACCGAATTCAGCTCGTCTCTCGAAGGTCGTCTACGACGGGACGCAGGACATCCTGCGTGGCGTTTCGAAGCATGTGACGATCGGTCGAGCGACCAAGGGTGGCAAGCCGATGTCGGCCTGGTTCGTGTTGTGCCGCGACGATGAATCGTAAGCCGTTCCGGTGAACAGCTGTGCGGTTCGGCGCCAGCGAAGAGGTGAAATGCTGGGCTTTCGCACCGTGAGGGTGGCGATTTATGCCAGAGGGTCGACCTTTTTCGCCATTTGTTGAACACTGAATTGCAAGGGGGCTATGACAGCGTCGTTGAAAGAGTCGGTTCAGCCGCCGGCCGAGGATCTACATCCTCGCGAAGAGAGCGTAACTTACTCGAAGCGCGATGAAGATTTCGTGCGGCTCCTCAACGCTGCTGGCCTCGCGTGCGAGCTCGATACGAGACAGCTCTCGGCGATCACGTCGGACCTCGACGAGTCACGCATCGACTCGCGCCGAATGGACATCCTGGAGCTGTATTATCGCGGCGGCGACGAGGCTTCAATCGCGTCGCGCCGTCGCAACAGCGACCGCTTCTTCATGCACAACGACTACTTCTCCGTGAACGCGCATCAGCTCGTCTCTTCCTTGGCTAACCTCAATCGCGAGATATCACAGGTGCAGCTCCAGCGAATCGGCACCGACGGTGGGCCGCTTGTTCTACGCGCGGGCGAACACTTCAGCGCAGTCACCGACGAAGCCGACGAGGATGCCGAAAAGGGAACCGTAGCCGTACGGGCTTTGGTTCGCGCCTTGAACGCGCTCTTGGCCAAAGCAGAAGTGAGCGAGAGGCTCGTTCCCCTCGTGCCGGACGAGTCGCGTGAGCTTTACGTCGGTGTTACCGAGGAAGGCGCGATGACGCTGCTGCAGGGCGGATGCACCGAGCATTTGGCGGTTGCGGCGCTTCGCGAGTTCGCGAGCTGGTAACAACGGCCCAGTTCAGCCATAGGTGTGCCCGAGATTTCGAGGTAAACGAGGATGGCTGAATACGATTACGACCTTTTCGTCGTGGGCGCAGGATCGGGCGGCGTGAGGGCGGCCCGAGTGGCGAGTGAGCTCGGCGCACGCGTGGCGATTGGGGAGATGGATCGCATGGGCGGAACGTGCGTCAATGTCGGGTGTATCCCCAAGAAGCTCTTCGTATACGGCTCCCACTTCGCGTACGATCTCG
>CAXMRM010000258.1:0-8618 GCA_964196015.1 uncultured Myxococcota bacterium | reverse complement strand
ACGGCCGTCGATCGACCGTGACGTCCTCGGCAACCTCCTCGGACGGAGCGGGCGCTTCGCGGGGCTCGAGCGCGCTCATGCTCTGCAGGAAGCCGATGCGCTCCTCCTTCATCTGCGTGAGGTCGCACGCGATGCCGCAGTCGTAGCAAACCAGGCGCCGCTTCTCGGCTTCGGCATCTTTCACATTCGTGTGATGAACGAAGCTGCCAACCGTCTTGCCACATGGCGGGCTCAACCGATTGCGAAGCGCTTTGCGATACTCACGAGCGAGGAAGCCTTGCTCGAGCCCAACGTCGATGTGTGACCAGGGCAGGCGTGCCGACACGGGAATCGTCCCGAGAAACCAGGACGGCTCGATGTTAGCCTCTTCGATCGAGGTCCTCCATGCGTCGATGTCGAGTTGCTCGTCCCAGGAATCGAAGCGCGCGCCTCGCGTGTAAGCGCCGTGGATCACTTCGCCCAAGCGACGGTCGCCGCGCGCCAGCATGCCTTCGAGCCACGATCCAGCCGAGTTGTGCATCTTGAGCTGGACACGGCTGGTCGCGGCTTCGTGGCGAAGCAGGGATTGCTTGCGGAGGATTTCGTCGTGCGAGTCCATCGCGCACCACTGAAACGGAGTGTGCGGCTTCGGAACGTGGGTCGACACGCTGACCGTCACGCGAGCGCGCTTGTTGCGCTGAACCCGGCGCGCCACATCGAGTGCCCGGGTGCCCGTCCGCACGATGTCTCGAACGTCGTCGTCCTCTTCGGTCGGCAGCCCGATCATGAAGTAGAGCTTCATCTTGCTCCATCCTCGCGAGAACACGCGCTGGGCGGTCTCCATCAGCTGGTCGTCGGTGACGTTCTTGTTCACAACGTCGCGCATGCGCTGGCTGCCCGCCTCGGGGGCGAATGTCAGGCCGCCAGCCCGTTGCCGCTTCATGTCGTCCAGAATGTCCTCGCTGAGCCCGTACGCGCGAAGCGACGAGACACTCAGGGACACCTGATGCGGCGCGAGCGCTTCGATCGACTCGTGCACGAGGGGTGCGATCGCACTGTAGTCTGCAGTCGAGAGGGACGTCAGCGACGCTTCGTCGTACCCGGCTTCCGAAACCGAGCGAACGATCGCCTCGATGATCGCCTTGGGCTCCCGCTCGCGGACGGGGCGGTAGATCATGCCGGCCTGACAAAAGCGGCAACCCTCGGTGCACCCGCGGGCGACTTCGATCGATGCGCGGTCGAACACCGTCTGGCAGTTGGCGATCGGGCCGTCGACCGGGAAGGGGTAGTCGTTCAAGTTCTCGACGATCGACCGGCGGATGGGGAAGGGCGCCTCGGGGTGGTCCGGTTCGACGACGTGGATCTTCGTTTCGTCCGTCGGCACGCTCTTATAAAGCGAGGGCACGTAGAAGCCGCCGAGTTTTGCGACGCGGAGCAGGCGTTCGGACCGGGGGAGCCCCTCGTCCTTCATGTTGGCCCACACCTGCATGAGGTCCGGCAGCTTGGCCTCGCCGTCGCCGATCAGAAACGCGTCGATGAAGGGCGCCATCGGCTCCGCGTGGGTCGCCGTTGGACCTCCGGCGACGACTAGCGGGTCTGCATTCGTCCGCTCGTCGGCGCGCAGGGGAATCTTTCCCAGGTCGAGGACCTGCAGGATATTGGTGTAGGTCAACTCGTACTGAAGCGAGAATCCCAGGATGTCGAAGTCGCGAAGTGGCCGCGCGCTTTCGAGCGAGCATAGAGACTGGTCGTGCGAGCGCAGCTCTCGCTCCATGTCGGCCGATACCGCGTAGGTTCGCTCGGCCAGGAAATCGGAGCGTTTATTGACGATGTCGTAGAGGATCTTGTAGCCGAGGTGGCTCATCCCGATTTCGTACAGATCGGGGAATGCGAGACAGATGCGGCAGCTCACCTCGTCCCAGGCTTTGCGCACCTCTCCCAGCTCACCGCCCAGATACTGGGCTGGCTTGTTGACTCGCTCGATGAACGGCGCGTAGGGGTGTTCTCGCATGATGCGCGGCTTGGGGATGAGCCTAGTTTGGTGCCAAGTTCTAACGCCGCAAGGGGCGCGGCCCTTGCGGCGTGATCGCGAAGAGCGACGCGGAAATCGGGTGCGGTGCGCGCTGGACGGCGTCTTTGGCACAATTGGAGAGTTCTTCGAGCGCCGGTCTGCGGGCCAAGAGCAGCACGTCGCGGTGGGGCGCCGCAGCAATCCAGGTGTCCGGCCCGAGCCGTGCGAGCCGGGCGGCCAAGTCGGGAAGAAGCAGGCGCGCGCCGTCCAAGCCGTCGCCCTGTCGGACGCGCAGGATCTCGTCTGTGACTCGTTCGAGGCGCAACGAGCGCGACTTCGCGGTGAGGTTTTCGAGCGCCTGCTGTCGGGCAGCGGCCCGCTCGAGCGCCCATGAGTCGACCTCGGCGCAACGTACATAGCGGGCACGCGTTCCGTACTGGAGCTGAAGCGCCAGATGCACGTCGTCCCCGATGAAGTCGACGTACAAGGTCTGCTCGCTCGGCAGAGACGCCAGAAACTTCTCGGAGACGAGCCGTGGGAGCAGCCGTGTTGCGGCTTCGTTCCAAGGGGTCTCTTCTTGCGCGTGGGCCCCCGGTAGCATGCTGATGATGCGCCGGGCCGCCTCGGTGGCCGCATCGTCGTTCTGATCGCGCGCGACGCGCTCGAGGCGGGCCAAGTCGACGCTTGCGCCGTTGTTGAGGTCGACCGTCAGCTCGAACTGGGACTCGATGTCGAGGTCGGGTCGCGCGCGGCCGAGCGCGTCGGCGAACACACGCACCACCCGAGAGACGGGACCATTCTCGGCGGCCTCGCGTTCCGCGACCGATAGATACTCGGAGAGGCATCCCCGCGGGTCCTCCGCGTCCAAGGCCTCTTGAATCGCGCCGAAGGGATCGAACCAGCCGAAGCGCCCGAGCTGGACCCGATGGCACCCGCCCCGCTCACGCGTCCGGCCGCCCAGATGGTCGATCAACAAGAGCCCGAGAAGCGCTCCGGCACCCTCGACGAAGCGATCATCATCGGCTCCATCGCTGTCCCGATCGACGAAGTCCTCGAGCTGGGCTGCAAGCCAGCGAATGCCCGGCGCCCCTGTTCCTGGCAGCGGAGGGCGCTGAGAATCCACGAAAGCGCGTGCCGTGGGCACGAGACGGCCGCCGACGTCATCCAACGCATTGAGCCAATCCGCCCCCACCAGCTACCCGGCAGCGACGTTAACACGGCTCGGCTTGCACGCATAGACCGCAGGACGAATGACTTGATCGATGAGCGATCGCGCCAAAGAGCTGGGGTTAGACCAGCTCGTTCGGGTTCTCGATCAGGTGCCATTGGTGTCGAGCATTAAGAACGATCTGAGCGGGCTTCGTTCGTTGCTCTACCGACGCCGCCCGCCTCGCATTGTGGCGTTGGGGCTCGGGAGCAGTGGCAGGTCGACGTTGCTGCGCTCACTGATCGAACGACGGTCGGCGCAAGATCCCTTGCATGCCGATCACGGTCAGTGGGTGCACCTGCAGCACGAAGGAGCGAAGGTCGATTGGCTCGAGATCGACATGGACGATCCGGCTGCGCGATCGCAATGGAAGGCCGCGCTCGACAAGCAAGCGCCCGACCTCGTGTTGCTCACCTTTGAGCCCAACAGCGTCGAGGATATCGGACGCATCATCGAGCGTGCCAAGAGCCTGCTCCCTGATGTGCCGGAAGCAAGCGGGCCCCTGCGGGTCTTGCCGCTGTTGACCCACTCGGACTTGATCGGTCGAGGAGATCCCGATGTCGAGGCGGCGCGCAACAAGCTGGAGGCAAAGCTCCGTGATTCCGGCCTAAGCGCGGAGCCGCCGCGCGCGGTGTCGGCGATCAGCGGCCACGGCCTCGGGGGGCTTTCCGAGGCGATCATCCTGACTCTGCCCGCAGAAGCGCGGCTCGAAGCGGCCCGAGCGCTGACGCGGGCGCAGCAAGCCCGTGTGCGAATCGGTAACGAGATCGTTCAAGCGTGCACGGCGGTCTCAGTCACGGTCGGGCTCACGCCAATTCCATTCTCCGACCTGGTGTTACTCGCGCCGTTACAAGCCATGATGGTGAGCTCGTTGGCGTATCTGAGTGGCCGCAGCTGGGGCAAGAAGACGGTGGCCGAGTGGCTCGGCAGTCTCGGGTTGGTCAGCGGTCTCGGGATGGGCTTGCGGTTCTCGGCCCAAACCATCGCCAAGCTCGTGCCTGGCGCGGGTAACGTGGTCTCGGCTGGCGTCGCCGGCGCCGGGACGACCGCGATGGGTCAGAGCGCCATCAAGTACTTCCTTAGCGCGAAAAAATCGCCACTTCGCGGCGACAACGGGGCTAGAAGCTGAGCCCGTCGGGGAGGGCGTCCTGCCACTCGATCTCGGTGTCGTACAGCTCGGCGAAGTGTCGTGCGAGGGGATCGATCACGTCTGCGACATCGACTGTTCGGCCGAGCTCCGCCGAAAGCGACGTCACCGCTTTGTCTCGAATGCCGCACGGGACGATCAGGTCAAAGTGGGTCAGATCAGTGTTCGCGTTGAGCGCGAGGCCGTGCATGGTGACCCACCTGCTGATCCGTACGCCGACCGCGCCGACCTTGCGGTCATCGATCCACGCGCCGTTCAAGCCCTCGACCCGTGTCGCCGATAAACCGAAGTCCGCGCAGGTGCGAATCATCGTCTCTTCGAGCGACCACATGTACTTGCGAACGTCACGCCGGTTCGGGCTGAGGTCGATGATCGGATACGCGACGAGCTGACCTGGCCCGTGATAGGTCACGTCCCCGCCACGCCCTACTTCGTGCACCGAGATGCCCCACGCGCCGAGCATTTCTCGCGGTGCGATGACGTGTTGCTCCTTCGCCGCACGTCCCAACGTCAAGACCGCCGGGTGTTCCAGCAACAACACCGTGTCGCCGATCTCGCCTGCGATACGCTTGGCCTGCAGCTCCTTCTGGAGACGATGCGCTTCAGCGTAGTCGACGGATCCGAGGCGGAAAAACAGCACGGGGCCCCTAACGATTCATGATGTGGACCGCCTCGCCCAAGGCATGCTTGAAGGCTTCCATGACACCTTCGCCGAGCGTGGGGTGAGGGTGCACGGTGAGGGCGACGTCTTCCGCGAACGCGCACATCTCGAGGGCGAGTGCCGACTCGCTGATCAGGTCGCTCGCTTCAGGTCCGACAATCGCGACGCCGAGCAACTGATGGTCGGCCTCGTCGATGATCACTTTGATGAACCCGTCCGTCTCGCTGACTGCCATCGCGCGACCGGAAGCCGCGAAGGGGAACTTGCCGATCTTGACGTTCTTACCTTGAGCCTTTGCTTGGGCTTCCGTCATGCCAACGGTTGCGATCTCCGGGTCGGTAAAGATCGCGGCCGGCATCCCGCGATAGTCGCGCGCCGACTTGTGTCCGGCGATGACCTCTGCGGCGATCTCGCCTTCCTTCGATGCCTTGTGCGCTAGGTAGGGCATGCCAGCGACGTCACCAATCGCGAAGATCGAAGGCACGCTGGTGCGCGTCTGGTCATCGATCGCGATGTGACCGCGCTCGTCGAGCTTCACCCCAACCCCTTCGAGGCCAATGCCTGCCGAGTTGGGCTTGAAACCCACCGCGACGAGAACCTTCTCCGCTTCGACGACCTGCTCCTTGCCCTCGGTGTCGATGGTAACCTTGGCCCGGCCACTGCTCTTATCGAGTTTCAGGGCCTTGCTCTTGAGATGAATGTCGGCGCCATCTTTCTTGAGACGCTTTTGCACGACGCGAACCAGGTCTGGGTCGGTCCCGGGAAGGAGCTGGTCCATCAGCTCGACGACCGTGATCTTCGTTCCGAGTTTCTGATACACCATGCCGAGCTCGAGTCCGATGACGCCGCCGCCGATGATCACCATGCTTTGCGGCGCACTCTGAAGGCTCACGGCCTCGCGGGCGGTGATCACTACCTCGCTGTCCGGCTCGAAGCCGGGGATCTGAATCATCTGCGTGCCGGTCGCCACGATGATGCCCTTGCTTGCCGTGTAGCTCTCTTTGTTCCCGTCCGCGCTCGTCACCTCGACGGAGTTGGGGCCCGTGATCGTCGCACTGCCCATGGCGATGGTGCCACCGTTACCCTTCACGAGGCTCGTCACGCCGCCAACGAGCTTCTTGACGATGCCTTCCTTCCACTCTTGCATCTTGGCCACGTCGACCTCGAGGTCTTTGATCGTGATGCCCATGTGTCCCGCGTTGCGAACCTTGTCGGCGAGGTTCGCAGCGGCGATCAAGGCCTTCGAAGGGATGCAGCCCCAGTTGAGACACACACCACCCATGGCTTCCTTTTCGACGCACAGCGTCTTCACGCCGAGCTGTCCGAGCCGAATGGCAGCGACGTACCCCCCAGGGCCGCCGCCGATGACGATTGCTTCGTAGTCGTTGGCCATTGCGTGGGAGTCTGAATCAGTGGCAGCGCCAGCGCCACCCCGGAGAGTCGATGCGGCGCATCGCCCACGGGGCTTCGGCGTCAGCGGCGGTGTCAGTGTTATGCTGGCCAGCCTATGCGTTACCTCCACACGATGATCCGCGTCAGCGACCTCGACGAATCGCTCGACTTTTTCTGCAACAAGCTCGGGCTCGTCGAGCGGACGCGGAAGGAGAGTGAAGCCGGGCGGTACACGCTCGTGTTCTTGTCCGCGCCGGGGGACCGCGACCGTGCTGTGAACGAGGCGTCTCCCTTGGTCGAGCTCACCTACAACTGGGACCCGGAGGAATACACCGGCGGTCGGAACTTCGGTCATCTCGCATTCGAGACCGAGGACATCTACGCGCTGTGTCAGCGACTGATGGATGCGGGCGTCACGATCAACCGCCCGCCACGCGACGGCCACATGGCGTTCGTGAGATCACCCGATGGCATTTCGATTGAGTTGTTGCAGAAGGGCGACGCACTAGAGCCGAAGGAGCCGTGGCCGTCGATGGAGAACACCGGCAGCTGGTAGCGTGTCCCCTAGTCGAGGGCTTCGAAGAGCCCGGCTGCGCCCATGCCCCCACCGATGCACATCGTGACGATAGCTCGTTTGCCGCCTCGGCGCCTGAGCTCGTAGAGCGCTGTTGCTGTGAGTTTTGCGCCGGTGCAGCCGAGGGGGTGGCCCAGGGAGATGGCGCCGCCGTTGATGTTCAGTTTTTCGTCGGGGATACCGAGCTGCTGTTGGACATAGACCGCTTGGCTGCCGAACGCCTCGTTGACCTCGAAGAGGTCGATGTCGTCGATCGTGAGGTCGTTCTTCGCCAGCAGCTTTTGCACCGCCGGGATGGGGCCGATACCCATGATCGACGGGTCAACGCCTACCGTTGCGAATGACTTGAAGATCGCCAGTGGCACGATGCCCAGCTCTTTGGCCCTCTTTTGCTTCATCACGATGGCCGCTGCAGCCCCGTCCGAGAGCGGCGACGAGTTGCCGGCCGTCACACTGCCCTTGGCCGAAAACACAGGTCGCAGCTTCGAGAGCGCCTCGACGGTCGTGCCTGGGCGAGGCATTTCGTCGACCTTGAACTCGAACATTTGTCGTTCGCCCTTGGAGTCGTACTTGATGCCGTGCACGGGGACGATTTCTTCCTCGAAGGCACCTTTCTCGATTGCAGCCAGAGCCCTTTCGTGGCTTCGCGCGGCGAACGCGTCCTGCTGCTCGCGGCTGATGTTGAACCGCTTGGCGACATTCTCGGCCGTGATGCCCATCGGTGTGTAGGTCGCCGGATACTCCGCCATGACCTCCGGCGATGCGCTGGGCTTGTTGCCCGTCATCGGCACCATCGTCATCGACTCCATGCCACCGGCAATGACGACGTCGTTATATCCCGCTTTGACCGACCCTGCGGCGAGCGCGATCGCTTGAAGCCCGCTCGAGCAGAAGCGATTGATCGTCATCGCCGACGTCTCCTGAGGGAGACCGCCGAGCATGCCGACCATGCGCGCCACGTTCATGCCTTGCTCACCCTCGGGGAACGCACAGCCGAGAATGAAGTCCTCGACCATCTCGGGGCTCACCTGAGGATTGCGTGCCATCAAGCCCCGGACGACCTCGCCCGCGAGCTCATCCGGACGCCGATTGGCGAGCGAACCCTTCTTCGCGCGACCAACCGCGCTTCGAACCGCATCTACGACAACAATCTTACCCATGTTTCTACTCCTGATTTCCTGTTGGCTCGTGCGTTCCGGGTTAGCCTAGTTCCTCAAGGGCTTGTTGGTGGTGAGCATGTGCTGCATGCGCTCCTGGCTCTTTGGCTCGCCGCAGAGGCTGATGAACGCCTCGCGCTCGAGTTCGAGCATCTGCTCCTCGGTAACCTCGTGCGCATTGCCCGATGGGCCGCCACAAAGGACCGCCGCGACCTTGCGCGCGATGAGCGCATCGTGCTCGCTCGCGTAGCTGCCGGCGACCAGCGTGTCGATCATCATGTCGAGCGTTGCCATGCCGCTTTCACCCGGTAGGCGGTACGCGCGCCGGGGGGGTGGGTGGTAGCCCGCGTCGGCCATGCCGATCACGCGCGCCTTGGCTTCGGTCAGTAGCCGCGCCTTGTCGAAGGAGATGCCGTCCGACTTGCGGAAGTAACCGAACTCCCGCGCCTCACCCGCGCCGGTGGCGACCCGCGACATCGCGATGTTCTGG
>CAXMRM010000257.1:0-3462 GCA_964196015.1 uncultured Myxococcota bacterium | reverse complement strand
GGCGTGACCGAAGCTGAACGTGTGGCCGTAACCGCCGGGCGCGGAGTGGGCCTCGAGCACCGTCACTCGTTTGCCTGCTCGCGCCATGAGAGCACCAAAGGCGAGCGCAGACAGCCCACTTCCGACGATCAGGTAGTCCGGTCTCATCGCGTCTCCAGAGCAGAGGGTAGCGCCGCCGAGAATTGATGACACCCTCTGATCGTGAGACGTCGCACGATACGCTGTTAGCGCACGTTCGATGTTCGGGACACGTGTCCCGAGTTGATCCGCCAACTTGGATTCACTGGGTTCTGGCGGGGCCTCAGCATCGAGACCGTTCCACGTAATCGCTATTGAATCAGGCGAAACCGGGTGCTCTGACGACGGTTCGATTCCCACCGCCTCCACTAGTGCCAGTGAAGCGTGGCCGTGTCGGTCGCTCGCGCAAACTACTTTGGTGAATTGGCTGGCGCGCGGGGGCGCTCTTTATCGGCCAGCCGAGCGTCCCGGTTGCGTGGCGTTTCGACTTTCTGCTCAACCTCGGTCGGATCTTCTTGCGTTTCGACTTTCTGCTCAACCTCGGTCGGATCTTCTTTGCCATCGAGAGAATCTAGCATTCCACGGGGTTGGGCGCGTGAGTCGACGAATGGCCTGCGTGTCTTGGGGCGTGCAGCGCAGACTATTCGCGCTCGCGGGGGATGTCGGGCGCGCGAAAGCCTCATTTTGCTGCGTTGTGCGCAGATCCAGCGACGCCGAACGATGGTACGAGGATCGCATGCATCCGTGGGTGGAGGTCCGCCATGGGACATATGAGCCAACTCAAGCAGGAGTATCGGGCGCTGATGGACCGCCTCGACCACCACGCGGTCGCCATGCCGAGGCCGGAGGATCAGCGCGCCCTCGAAGGCTGGCGCGAGCTACTCGAGGTCATGTACACGCCGGAAGAGGCTGAGCTGGCGTCGCGGATGCCGATGGTACCCACGTCGCTCCGCCGCTTGGCCCGACGCTACGACATGCCCGAAAAGGAGCTGAAGCAGAAGCTGGAGCCGCTGTGTGACAAGGGATTGATCATGGACCTCGTCAGCCCAAAGACCGGCGACGCCAAGTACCTCCTCGCTCCGCCCGTCGTTGGCTTCTTTGAGTTCTCGATGATGCGGGCGCATGACATGTTCGACAAGTTGGCCGTCGCAAAGGCCATGGACGCCTACATGCACGGCGACGACACTTTCGCGCGAGAAGTGTTCGGCAATGACACCGTCATCGGGCGCGCCATGGTGCACGAGGACGTACTCGCCGAAGGCATTCCCGAAGTGCTCGACTGGGAACGCACGACCAGGCTCATCGAAGAATCCGATGAGCTTGCCGTCTCGCACTGCTACTGCCGGCACAAGGCCGAGCATTTGGGCAAGGCGTGCGACGTTCCTCAGGAAATCTGTCTGTCGATCAACGGCGGCGCGAACTTCGTCATTCGCCGTGGTTTCGGCCGTCCCATCGACAAGCAGGAGGCGCTGAGCATCGTGAAGAAGGCGCGGAAGCTCGGTCTGGTCCAAATCGCCGACAACGTGAAGAACGAGCCTGCCTATGTGTGCAATTGCTGCGCGTGTTGCTGCGGGCAGCTTTCGAGCATCAACGACTTCGGGCTCAAGGCCGTCAACCCGAGCGGCTTCGAGCCGGCATACCACCCCGACGACTGCAAAGGCTGCTCGCGATGCTCTCGCGCGTGTCCGGTCGCGGCGATCACGATGGCACCGGCGCGCGCCGGAGGGCAACGCAAGAACGAACTACGAGCCGTTTTCGATTCGGAGCTCTGCATCGGCTGTGGCGTTTGCGCCACGACCTGCAAGCAGGACGCTATCAGCATGGAGCGCCGAGAGAACCCGACCCACGTGCCCGAAAACACGATCGAGCGTGTCGTGCGCCAGATGGTCGAGCACGGTCGCCTGGCGGACCTTCTCTTCGACGAGAGCGAGAGCCGTGGCGCGGCGTTCCTCAACCACGCGGTGCAAGCGATCACCAAGCTGCCTCCCGCCCAGCGGGCGCTCGCTTCCGATCAGGTGAGGTCGCGCTTCGTCCAATTCGTGGTGAAGAACGCGCCCGCCATCGAGGCCTAGGCTCCCCCTGATCAGGAGCGGACATGAGTGATGCAGAGCGAAACGACCTTTCAGTGGCAATGAGCATTGCCGAGCGCATCAAGGAGATCATCGCCGGGCTGCGCCGTGATCGCATCACCGAATTGATCGGGCAACATCTGTTGCAGTTTCGCTTGATCGACGGCACGGGCAGGTGGCAAGCGGAGGAATTGGCGGCACTCGGCGACTGGCTCCTGGGCGAGGACCTGGACACGGACGACGCGCTCGAGTTCGTCGACGAAGTGGCTCACAGCGCTGGGGCCAACCCGTACCTGGCCGAGTTTCTGGATCGGGCGAAAGGCGAGCCTCTCGATCGCCTGTACCGCAAGGTTCAACTAGAGGGAGCGACGGTTCTGCCCTCGGTGGTGACGTATGGGCTGCTGCTCGAACGCCTGACCCAAGCCATGCGCAACGACTGGAGGCTCATCGAAGCCTGCAGAGAGATTTGGCTGAGAGCCCGAGACGCGGAGGATATGAAAAGCCACTGGACAGTCTTCGAGCACGCGAAGGTCCGTTCGATTGACATCACGATCAACCGGGTTCTTGGGTTTCACGAGTCGGGTAGCGTGGCTCCGGAGTTCACGAGAGTGCTGCTGCCCATGAACATCATCGAGGCGATGTTCGAAGACATCAGGCTCGGCAATCGAGACAACGCAGCGAGCGCGTGGCCGCTGGTAAGAGACCGCCCCGGGTCATGGGCTCGCGAGGCGAAGACGGGCGAGGTCGCGGCGCGTTGGTCCGACGACAGGAAGGCGATTTTGCTGAGCTTCGCGCTGCCGCGCAGATGGGCCGATCTGTATACGACCTGGAATCTGGCGTTTGTTTCTCACTACGGTGATTTCCCGTATCTGATGACGAAGCTGCTCATTCCCCAGGTGAACAGCTATCAAGATTCACCGGAGGAGTACATCTACAACCGTCTCTTGGCTTTGTACTGCCAACTGCACTACACGGGGTTCGGGCGTATCGATCTTGCAAGCCAGGGTCGCGATGCGATCGATTGGCACGACGATGCGCTCACGAAGCTCTGGAGCAGCGTCAACCGGGAAAGCGCAGAGAAGTACTCAGAAGCCGTCGAGCAGCTCGAGCGCGCCGAGCTCCTCGTCACGCAGAGCGTCGATCAACGCATGAATGTCGGACCGGGTTCCCATGTCCGTGGGTCTAAACCCGGCCTGGGGGATCGTCTAGTCGACCTTGGGCGCCGATCATGCTTGCGGTTTTGAAAGTGCCAGTAGCCGTAACACGGCACGCGCCAAGCGGCGCGAGTCCTCGTGCCGTGAGATCGACAAAATCTTGCGCGCCAACATGTCTAAGGTCTCGGCGGTGGGCACGTCTCCCACGTCCGCCCTTCCCT
>CAXMRM010000256.1:0-4088 GCA_964196015.1 uncultured Myxococcota bacterium | reverse complement strand
TCAACCTCTTCTTTACAGGCCCCGAGCTCGCATTCAAACGCAATCTCGTCGATCTCGATACCGCAACAGTCTGCGATCATGTAAATCGAGTCCGCGAAAACCGTGGCACCCGCCTCCAACATTTTCGGGACCTCCGGATCGTCCACCGGGCGCCCGTAGCCGTGCTTCTTCCAGGTGTCGACCGAGTGATGGCAGGAGACGTCGACCGTTTCGATGACCTGAATGTGGTCGATGCGTGACAGTCCTGCGGTGTTTACGATCGCCAGGATCTGCGCCAGTCCCGGGTTCATGCCGGTACCGTAGAGCGTTGCGTTGCCGCGCTGGGCGGCCTCATCGACGAGCGCGGTCGGCTTTCGACCCGAGGGATGCGGGTGGTTCTGGTTGCGGGAATGCCCGGTAATCCAATCCGACGTCGTCACGACGTTGATGCCGCTTTCGAGCAGCCGGCAGAAAAGATCGATGTCCGGCCACACACCGAAGTACGTCACGCAGTCGGGCTTGGCCGCGATGACGTCTTCGACACTGTTCGTTGCCAGTACGCCAATGGGATCGATGCCGACAATTTCACCTGCATCGCGACCGACTTTGTCCTCGCTGTAGCAATAGAGCCCGATGAGCTCGAGGTCCGGATGCTGGACCGTCTTGTGCACCATCTCGCTGCCCACGTTACCAGTGGCGAACTGAAATACTTTCAGGGGCGTCGTTCTCATCTCATGTTCTCCCGTGATTCAGATGGGTCCGAAGATCGCCGCCGCAAAGTCCAACAGGAACACCATGATCATGCTTGCTGTGCACGCGGCGGCGGCGGTGATCGTCAAGGTCCAGTTCGCGCCCCGCTCTTCGTCGAGGTGGTAGAAGATCGGGAAGCTCGCAACGAAATAGAGCGAATAGAAGAGCGAGCCATACGTGAGCATGCGCTCCATATCCTTATAGTAGAACTGGTTCTCGATCCACGGGTTTGCCATCGCCTTGGTTTCCATCCAAGCCCAGAAGTAGGCGACGGCGAAGAGCAAGAGGGGCCAAAGCATGGGTCCGATCGGAAGCCGGGAGGTGCGAATGCGGCGCAGCACGATGACCGCGGTCGTATGGTAGGTGAGGAAGTACGCCTGGGTGAGCAAGTACATCATGACCGGGACGCGCTGCTCGCCCGATCCGACGAGCGTCGCATCGAAGTTGAGCTCGATCATCGGGTAGTCGTAGACCATCCCGAGGATGTCGAAGAAGTACTCCGTGCCAAAGTAGTTTGCGGCGAAGTTGAAAATCGCGATGTAGAGGTTCGCTTTGAACCAATACGTTTGATACCAACGCCGGCCGAGCGGCCTCTCGTCACGGATCAGGGCGGGCACCGCCACCAACGGGAGCGCAACGGCTACACCGATGGCCAGGAAGCCCCACTCGCCTACACGAGCGGTGACGCCGAGACCCATCACCAGCCCCATCATGGTCATCCAGATCGGCGAGTAGATCAGAAAGAACTTCTCGCCCCACGCTTTGCTGGGGTTCTCGGAGAACCAGCGTGGGGCGCAGTCGGTCGTCATGCCGCTCATCCAAAGAGGGCGATACGAACCATCGCTTGAAGGTTCTTGAGCTTCTCGAGCTTGCCGGGTTCCGGCCGAAGCGTCTCGTGACCTGGTAAGAGCTCGGCTCCCGCCTTGGCTTGGCGATGGATCTTCTCGCGAACCGTCGGGTTCAGATGGCCACCGCCCGCGAGCTCGATGAATATCGACTTGGCGTTGCCAAAGTCGAAGAAATCGCGCTGCCAGCTCCACTTGAAGTCGCCTGCGTACTTGAACCACGAACCGCCAACCCCAGCGATTTCGTAGTTGCTCCCATCGGCACGCTTGAACGGCGCTACTTGCCGCCAGAACCCGACCACCTGGCCCTGCTTCTCGTCGATGAGCACGGTGTCGTACGGGTACGCCCAGTCTTCGAAGCCCTCCATGTGGTACCCGAGCGCGACTTCCTTGATCTCCTTCAGCCCGCGCGCCCAGAACTCTTCGTTCGGGCCGACGTTCCAGCGATACACAGCGTCATCGGTGTAGTGCGCGCCAAGGTAGGTGCTCCAGTCACCTTCCCGCTCGGCGTTGCGATTGGCCTCGAGCCACCTCTCCATCATCTCTTCTAGTTCTTCACGCGGAAATGCGGGCATCGCTTGTTCCTCTCTTGCGGTAGCGAACGTTGATTGGGGGCTTCGGACCGAGCACGATCCGTCCAAAGTCGGTATCCATCGGATCGCCCACGAGCTCGAAGTCGTAGTTGTTGAGCAAGACGCTGAAGATGGTTTTCATCTGTAGGATGGCGAAGGCGTTGCCGAGGCATTTGTGCCGGCCGCCGCCAAACGAAACGTACGCGAAGGGCCGCTTGTCTTCCTCACGTCCGGGCCCGTAGCGGTCTGGATCGTACTCGAGGGCATTCTCGAAGACCTCGTTCTCGCGATGGGCAATGAGCGGCGAGACGGAGACCCAGTCGCCCTTCTTGACCTGGTAGCCGTAGATCTCGCAGTCCTCCAGGGCGGCGCGGAACAACATGAAGAGCGGCGGGTGAATGCGCAGGGCCTCCTTGATGGCCCACTCGGTTCTCTCGAGATCGCGCATCGCTTGGAAGCTGTAGCCCTCGTCATCCGGGAAGCGCTCGCGAATCTCGGTGCAAACTTTCGCGTAGTAGTCAGGCGTTCGCAGGAGCTCGAGCAGGGACCAAGCGGTGGTCACCGAGCTGGTGTGGTGTCCGGCAAACATCACGGCGATGAGAATGCCGGCGATCTCGTGATCGGTGAGGGAAGTGCCATCGGCGTACTGGGATTCCATGAGAGTCTCCGTGAAGTCCTCCGAGTGGATGCCCTTACGCCGGCGTCGCTCGATGATCGTCGACACCATTTCCCCAAGACGCGCCCTCGCGCGGTCGCGCTTCCGGAACGCTGGAATGGGAAGGTACGCATTGATGTACGCCAAGGGAACGATACCCGCCTCGAGGTCTTCATACACCCTCGCGAATTCCTCGCTCATGTCGTTGCGGAACTCTTCGCCGAGCAGACAGCGACTCGAGGTGAAGCTCGTCAGGGTGGCGAAGAACTCACAGACCTCGATCTGTCCTTCGTCGCCCCAGCCACTGATGATCTTGTGGGTTTCGTCCGCGATGATCTCCGTGTAGGTCCGCATGCGCTTGTTGCGAAGCGCCGGGTGCAGCATGTGCAACTGCTCGAACATCCGCTCTGGCGTGGTGTCGTAAACGACGCCCTTGCCGAAAACCGGGATCATCATCTTGTACGCCTCGGTCGGGCTCAGCACCTCGTCTGGGAGCCGAAAGAGCGATTCGTGGGCCTCGGGCCCGGTGAAAAGGGTGACGTTCTTGCCGGCCAGCTTGAACTGGGCGACCCGGCCGCATTCGTCGTACGCCCTTTGCAAGAGGCCGACGGGATCCCGTGCAAAGTCGATGGTGTGGCCGATCAATGGGAAGCCACCTTTCATCCGAGGCGGTTTCTTGAGGCGGGTGCCCGTGGCAGGCGCCGTACCTATGCTTGCTGCTGTCGTCATCACTTGCTCCTGAATAGCGTGCGTCGAAGTTGTTCCTCGATCTGGTCGGCGAGGTCCTCAGCGTCACCTGGCATCCCCGACTCGACCCATGCCGACATGTGAACCTGCTGGATCGCCACCATCGTGCGCGCTGCAATCACGGGATCTCCTTGAAAGGCGTCTCCTTCACGCATCGCCTCATCGATCACCAGCGCGATCAAGTCGATGCCGCGTCGCCAGGCGTTGACGAGCCCCTCACCAACATCTTGCGGGTTCGATGCCCAAGCACCGTTGTTGTTGAGGTGAATCCGAAGAAAGGCCGGGTGCTCCGTCAACCACCCGATGAACACGCGATTGCCTCGTACCAAACGTTCAGACGCTTTGTCGTCACTTGCCATCGTGCGCCCGGCTAGGAGAAACAGCTGTCCCAGCCGCTCGTCCTGAACGGCTTCATAGATGTCGGACTTGCCGTCGAAGACCGAATACAGGGTGCCCAAGGAGAGTCCTGACCCGGCCGCGATATCTTGGATTTTGGCGCCCTCATACCCGTGGTTGGCGAACAGCCGTTCGGCCGCGTCG
>CAXMRM010000255.1:0-10097 GCA_964196015.1 uncultured Myxococcota bacterium | reverse complement strand
GGGAGCTGCGGAACTTGGTTGAGCGTCTCGTGATCCTGACCCCGGCGCAGACCATCACCGAAGCCCAGGCCCGAGCCCTTCTACCCATCGACTCGGCAGCGGCCTCTAGCGCCTATTTTCAGGCGAAAATGCCCCTTCGAGAGATGCTCGAAGCCGTGGAGCGGGACCTGATCACGCGGGCCCTCGGGTTTCGGGATGGGCACGTGACCAAGACCGCCGCCGACCTCGGCCTCGAGCGCAGCCACCTCTACAAGAAGATGCGTGCTCTGGGCATCCGCAAGCCTGGCTCAGGGTGAGATTGCGTTCTTCGCCGCACCAACCTAGAGATCACGGGACTAGCCGAGGCGACCTTGCTCGATAAACTGCTCCCAGTCGATCCCGAAGTCGCAGCCCGCATCGAGGCGCTCGACCTCGAGTTCAACAAGTTCGGGGTCGATCCATACGGGATCGACAAGAATGAGTTGACCCGATTCGTCTCGGCGTTCGCCTGGATCTATCGGTACTACTTCAAGGTCGACGTGTACGGACTCGACAACGTGCCGTCGCAGGGGAGGGGGGTCCTGGTCGGCAACCATTCGGGTGGCGTCGCGATCGACGGCGCGATGGTGATGGGGTCGATGTTGCTCGACGCCGAGCCGCCTCGTCTCCCCCACGCGATGATCGACAAATTCATTCACCAGTTTCCGGGGGCATCGCGGTTGATGAGCCGCACCGGCCAGTTCACCGGAAATCCCGACCAGGCGATGCGGTTGTTGCGAGCCGAACGTCTGATCCTGGTCTTTCCCGAAGGCGCCCGCGGCACCGCAAAGCTTGCAAAAGACGCGGACTCACTGGTTTCATTCGGATCGGGGTTCATGCGGCTGGCGCTCGAAACCAAGAGCCCGATCGTGCCGTTCGGCTTCGTCGGCGGCGGGGACGCGCTGCCGACGATCGCAAACCTCAAGCGGCTCGGGCGACTATTGGGCGTGCCTTACGTACCTGTCACCAAGTGGATCCTGCTCGTGCCCAAGCCCACCCGGTTTCAGCTGCTCTACGGCAAGCCGATGTACTTCGAAGGCACGGGTCATGAACGTGACGAAGTGGTGGGTGCGATGGTCGATCAGGTGAAAGAACGGATTCGCGACTTGATTCGTCAAGGACGTCAGCTCAGAGAGAAGGAGATCTCGGAAGAAGATCTCGTGCTGTAATGAAAGTCTTAGTGACAGGTATCAGTGGGACGCTCGGGCGTTTGACCGCGCTGAAGCTTCTCCAGCATGGGTACGAGGTGCTCGGGGTCGATCTCCGGCCGTGGCCCGAGGCGCCCGAAGCGATCGAGCTGTTCCAGGCCGACATCCGTAAACGGCCCGCCGAGGACGTGTTCCGAACACACCGGCCGGACGCCGCCATCCACATGGCCACGGTGACGCACCTCGTGCACCAAAGCCCGGACAGGATGCGGGTGAACCTCTACGGCACCCGCGCCTTCATCCATCACTGCCATAGCTACGGCGTGAAACAGGCGGTTTTTGCCGGACGTCACACATTTTACGGCGCGGCCGTAGACTCGCCGCTCTACCACACCGAAGACGAGCCTCCGATGGCGTCCCACACCTTCCCCGAGCTCGCCGACTTGGTCGCAGCGGACCTGTACGCTGCGTCGGCGTTGTGGCGCTACCCGGAGATCGCGACGTCCGTCCTGCGCATCGTGTACACGCTCGGCCCTAGCAAGCACGGAACGCTCGCCACCTTCTTGCGCGGCCCCCGCGTGCCGCTGGTCATGGGCTTCGACCCGCTTTTCCACTTCATCCACGAAGAAGACGCCGCCGAAGCGATCGTCACCGCCCTAGCCCACAAGCTCCACGGCATCTACAACGTCTCCGGCCCGTCACCGGTGCCGCTCTCGACGATCGTCCGCGCGGCGGGCCGCCGACCCGTCGCGGTTCCGGCAACGTTATTCAAGCTCGGCCTGGGCCGCCTGGGCCTCCCGCACCTTCCGTCCGGCGCTATCGATCACCTCAAGTACCCCATCGTAGTGGACAGCGACGCCTTCCGCCGCGCAACGCGCTACACCTACGAATACGACGAGCGCGAAACGATCAACAGCTTCCGCACCGCAGGGTAGAAAAGGGGTCTGACCCCTTTTTAAAAGGGTCAATTTACCTGAGTCGTCGGCTAGCCGTAGACCCCTTCTTCGAGAACGCGATCCGCGTGTGGGCTCCCAATGGATACCCGCGAGGGATCTTGAGCACGGGCCGACCGGGGCTCCGAGTCGCACCTTTCTTGACTGAACCAGCCCCGCTATCGGATGTTCGGCGCATGTCGGTATCGCGCGAGCGGAGTGAGCTTCGGGGGCAGCTCCTGGACGGTCGCTATCGCATCGGGAATGCGATCGGCATGGGAGGCACGGGCATCGTCTTCGAGGCGGAGCGCTTGGCCACGCTCGAGCGGGTCGTGCTCAAGATGCTCCGGCCGACCCACGCCGGCAATCCCGATCTGATGAGCCGGATGCGGCGCGAGGTCGAGGTAGCCCGCCGCGTCTTCCACCCCGGCATCGTTCCGGTGATCGACCACGGCACGCTCCCGGACGGCTCGCCATATCTCGTCATGAAGTACATGCGCTCCGAGAGCCTCTCGTCGTATTTGCGGCGGTGCGGTCCGCTCAACGCACAGCAGATTGCGGTCATCGTGGCGCGGCTCTCGTCGATCCTCCACAGCGTGCATCGGCATGGTTATGTCCACCGGGACATCAAGCCCGAGCACATTCTGCTCAACCGCGGCGGCTACGGCGAGCTCGACGTTCATCTTCTGGACTTCGGCGTGTGTGCGGCCGACACGGCACCCGACGACGAGCGCTCAAGAGAGCGCGGACGTGTCTATGGCACCCCCAGCTACGCCTCGCCCGAGCAGGCCAGCGGCAACCCCTTCGTCGACGCGCGCGCCGACCTCTTTAGCGTCGGCATCACGATGTTCGAAGCGCTCACCGGCAAGCTGCCGTTCACCGGCGCGGACGTGACCGCGCTTCTCCGCCGCATCATCCGAGAAGACGCTCCGCGCGCGAAGTACCTGTCACCGCAGGTCGACGACGAGATGGACGGTCTCCTCGCCAAGCTCCTGAGCCGCAGCCCGGCTGCCCGTCATCCTTCCGCTCGCGCTCTCATGCGGGCCCTCGACCCCTGGCTCAAAGCGCGCGTCGAAACGGAGCGCATGCTCACCGCCACGTTGCAGGTCGTGCAGGACACGAGCAGCATCCAGCCGACGGCGCAGCACGAAATGGTCGCGGCTTAGTCTCCACTGAGGGAGTCGACCAAGCCCGCAACGTCCGCGGGCGCTGCCATCGCGTGGTAGCCCTTGTCGACATAGAGGACCGTACCGGTGATGCCGCTCGCAAGCGGGCTGCACAGGAAGGCCGCAGCGTTCCCGACCTCTTCTGCCCGAAGCGCATCGGGCAACGGGGCGTTCATCTCGTAGTACTTGATCATCTTATGGATGAACCCGATCGCGGATGCCGCACGCGACGCATAGGGCCCAGCTGAAATCACGTTGACCCGGTGACCCCACTGGCGGCCCATCTCGAACGCCAACATCCGGGCATCGTTTTCGAGCGCAGCCTTCGCCGAGGCCATCCCGCCCCCGTAGTCGGCCACGACCCCTTGGCTCGCCAGGTACGAGAGCGCCAGCAACGCGCCCTCCCGGCGCATCAAGGGCTGCAATCGCTGCGCGAGCGAGACGAACGAGTACGCGCTCGCACCCACCGCCGCGAGGTAACCGCCGCGGCTCGTTTGCATCAGCGGCTTGGTGACTTCCGGCCCGTTGGCAAGGCTGTGTACCACGATGTCGAGGCACGAGTCGCCGAAGTCCTCGCGGAGCTTACTGGCCACTCCATCGATGCTGAAGTCGCCCCGATCGCGGTAGCGCTTCTGATCGCGAAGCTCCTGTGGCGCGTCTTGCAGCGAGTCGTACTCGGCGTCGAGCGGATAGATCTTTTCGAGCTCGAGCTTGCCCCCGTCGGGCATCTGCAGAGACCCATCGAGCTTTCCACGCCGTAGCAGCGTCTCGAAGACACCAAGCGCCGGAGGCCACGTGCCCACGCAAACGGAAGCACCGGCCATCGCGAGCGCCTTGGCGATCGCAAACCCAAACCCAGCATCGTCGGCCACGCCTGCAACAAACGCTCGCTTCCCCGAAAGATCGATCGGCAACATGCGCGCAACCTTATCGCCAGTCCCGACAAACCGCTACACTCCGCGCCATGAAGAAGAAAGGACAGGGGGTCGAGTACAGCCGTGTCGCCGACCGCTACTTCGAGGACCGTGGTTTGCGGCGTTATGCGGGTGTGTGGTCGCTGTGGGCACTCGGCGTCGGCGCGGTGATTTCCGGGGACTTCTTCGGCTGGAACTTCGGCCTCGCCTCAGGTGGCTTCGGCGGTCTTCTCATCGCCACCCTCATTATCACGGTAATGTACGCCGGCCTCTGCTTCAGCATCGCCGAAATGGCTGCCGCCCTCCCGCACACCGGCGGTGCGTATTCGTTTGCGCGGTCGGCGATGGGTCCCTGGGGCGCCTACATCACAGGCCTCGCCGAGAACATGGAGTACATCCTCACGCCCGCCGTGATCGTCGTCGGCATCGGCGGTTACCTCGGCGCGATCTTCGGCACCCCCCCGAGCGTCGAGCCCTTGTGGTGGCTCGCCGCCTACGCAGTCTTCGTCGGCCTCAACGTTGCCGGCGTCGAGACCACCTTCCGCTTCACCGTATTGATCACGGCGTTGGCCCTCGGGGTGCTAGTCGTGTTTTGGGTTGCAGCGATTCCGCACTTCGATCTCGAATGGGCGCTCAACGTCCGGCCCGAGCCCGGCCAGAGCCGGTGGCTCCCCCACGGCTCCGCCGGCATCCTGTCGGCGCTCCCATTCGCGATCTGGTTTTTCCTCGCGATCGAGCAACTCCCCCTTGCCGCCGAAGAAGCGCATACCCCGGCGCGCGACTTACCGCGCGGCCTGCTCTACGGCCTGCTCACGCTCGTCGTGGCGGCCTTTCTCACGTTATTCCTGAACGCGGGCATCGCGCCGGGCTCCGAAGCGCTCGGGTCTTCCGCCGAGCCACTGTTCGAAGGCTTCAAGACGATCTTCGGCGCGGGGCTCGGCTCCAAAGTGCTGGCCCTCGTAGCGGTGACCGGCCTCATCGCCAGCTTCCACAGCATCATCTTCGCTTACGGCCGGCAGATCTTCTCCATGTCGCGCGCGGGCTACTTCCCGCGGTGGCTGTCGCGCACGCACCGCCGCCGCCAGACGCCGCACATCGCGCTCTTCGTCGGCGCCCTGCTCGGCTACGCGGTCGCGTACGGCATCCACTCGCTCGGCCCCGAGCACCCGGTCGGCGCCGTCCTGCTGAACATGGCAGTCTTCGGCGCGGTCATCTCCTACGCCCTTCAGATGCTCTCGTACATTCTGCTCCGCGTTCGCTTGCCCAACATCGACCGACCTTACCGAAGCCCGCTTGGCGTGCCGGGTGCGGTAGTGGCGCTGCTCATCGCGGTGGTCACGTTGGTTGCGCTCTTCGTCACCGACCCGATCTATCAAAAGGTCGTGCTCGGAGCGGCTGTTTGGTACGGGCTCGGGCTTCTGTGGTTCGCGGTCTACGCTCGGCGCAGGCTCGTACTGGCCCCCGAAGAATCTTTCGCGCTTTCGGCACACACTTCACGAGACGACCGCTAGCCGGCGTGCAAAGCTCCCCCCATGCGCGTTCTGCTGGTGCGACATGGGGAGGCGGTCGACATGCGTTCCGCCCCTACTGACCACGATCGTTGGCTGACCGACATTGGGCGTCAGACGGTCAGCAAGGTCGGCAAGGCACTCGCGAGGCTGGATCTGCAGTACTCGTGCATCTACACGAGCCCGCTGGTGCGCTCGGTCCAAACCGCAGAGATCTTGGCGGCGACTCATCCCGATTTCCGCGGCCCCCTTGAAGTGCAGTCCGCCCTGTCGAGCGAGGGGGGAAGCACCGCTGAGGCCCTCGAACCGCTCGAGCATGCGGCCGACGATGATCTGATCGTCATGGTGACACACATGCCAAAGATCGGCGTGCTCGCCGGCCATCTCTGCCAGCTCGCCACGTTTCCGTCGTTCGGCACTTCCTCGACCTGCTTGTTGAACATCGAAGGCGGGAAGGGCCGCTTCCAGTGGATGCTCGACCCCGAGACACTCCGGCTCAAGCGCCCCTAAAAGCCGATGGCTTACACCGTGCAGACCTGATTGCGTCCACGGTTCTTCGCTTCGTAAAGCGCCTTGTCGCTTTGCGCGAATAGGTCGGTCGCAGTCGAGGCGTGATCCGGGAACGTCGCGACACCAAGCGACGCCGTGACCTTCAACGGCCCAAGCTCGGTCAGCAGTTCGGTGTTTTCGAGTTCCTCACGCACGCGCTCCGCGAGCAGGCGCGCGCCACGTGCGTCGGTCTCTTCACACAGCACGCAGAACTCCTCGCCGCCGAACCGCGCGACGAGGTCGGTCTCTCGCTTCACTCGCTTGAGCACCCGGCCGAGCTCCTTCAACACCCGATCGCCCGCAGCGTGGCCGTAGGTGTCGTTGACGGCCTTGAAATGGTCGAGGTCCGTCACAATCAGAGATAATTTGCGGCCGAATCGCTCTGCTGCCAACAGCTTCTGCTCGAACTCGTCGAGGAACGCGCGCTTGTTCAAGCAGCCTGTCAGGCCGTCCGTCGTGGCCATCTCCTCCAGTTGATGAACAGCGCGCGCATTCGCCATGGCGACGGCGAGCTGATTGGTAAGCGCTTGCAGCGTCTCGCGCGCCGAAGTTCCGAACGCCGACGGAGCCCTGGCCGCGACGATCAAGGTCCCGATCGGCTCCTCACGCGCCACCAGCGGCAGCACGAGAAGCGACTCCATCCCTTTGAGCTTGGCTTTCTTGGTGAAGAGCACCTGCTGCTTCGGATCGAACTCGCCGCGGTACGGGAGGTAGTGGCGGTTCTTGACGACCATGGCGGTGAGCGACGTGTTGTCGCGGAAGCTCAGCCCTTGGAAGTCGAGCGCTCGCTCGCCCGTCGCGCGCTGCACGATGTGCCGCCGGCCCTCAGGTTGGTACTCCGTGATCGCGGCAAAATCGTGTGGCGCGATGTCTTTCGCCGCGCCCAGACCGACCTCCATGACTGCGTCTTGCGTAAGCGCGATGCTGAGAGCCTGGGACAGGCGATAAAGGGTCTCTTGCTCGCGCTTGGAACTTTCGAGCTGGACGAACACGCGTTCGTTCTCGAACGCGCGGAGGATGTGTGACGTGCTGTCGCGGAGCAGCTCTTCTTCTTGCGGGCTGAAGGAGCGGTCGACGATGCGGTCCGCGCACAGCACCGCCCGGAGATGACCCCGCTCGAGGACCGGAACGGCAATGAACGACCGCACGGCCGCCGGCCCGCGATAGTAGCAAATCCCGCGATACCCAGGGCGAACCCGCTGGAGACTGGTGGTCAGCTTCCGCCGCACGGCCGCCCCGATCGCCCCTGCACCCAGGGAAAACGGGCCATCGGCAATGTCGTCACTTTTCGTCACCAGCTCGGTGATGCGGAGTTGCTCGGCGTCGTCGTCGGGCATCAGGAGCACGCAGGTGTGGAGGTCCAGGGTCTGATGGAGGAGCTGAAGCGCGTGGTAGAGCGCCTGGCGAACTTCTTGGACGCTGGTTTGATACAGGCGGTCTTCGTCCCTCACCCCATCCGACGAGGGCGCGACCAAACGAAAGAGTCGCGTATCATCCCGCACCTGTTCCTTTTGGGCAGCGAGTGCAAGTTCCGAGTTCCGGCGTACGCGGACGATCTCCGCGCGCGTGAATACGTGGCTGAGTGCGCCAAAGCCGAGGATGAAGAACGCGTTCAAACCGAGGAGCGATGGATCGGTGATCTGCTCGCCGAGGAACGCAATGGCGAAACCGAACACGAGCGCGAAGACGACGACGCCGATGCCGGCCCGGCCCGCTGCACACGACGCGACGAGCGCAACGGCGACGTACGTCAACGGATAGAGGTCGCTACCGACGCCCCCACGAAACTGGACCAGGGCATGCACGCCGACGAGCAGCAGCACGCCGAGCTCGAACGCGGACCTCGGATCGGTACCGTGCCGATACGCATTGTGCAGGCGATGGGCAAAGAGCGCGGACCAGCTGGCGACCCACGCCAGATGCTCCCACCCGAACGCGCGGCTCGCCGGAAGAAAGAAGCCCGCGAGCAAGAACGCAGCGAGCAGGAACGCAGCCGCCAATCCCAATGCCGACCGCGCTGAGCGCCTGACGCGAAGCGCTGCCTGGACGAGGGCCGTCATATGAAAACGGTGTTACGCCTGCTGCCATTCGTTCAGCAAGAAATCCGTTCGAATGTATGCAACCCGCCCACCTAGAGCGGAGGGAACTGGAAGACGAACTCCTCGGCGCGAACCATCCCGAGCTCGTCCCGCGCGATCCGCTCGACATACACGGGATCGCTACGGAGGGCTTCGATCTCGCCCTTGAACGTGGCGATCTCCCGGACCAGCTCCTCGTTGGACCCGCGGAGCTCCTGAAGCTCCTCCCGGAGGTGGCGGTAACGGGGCAGGCCCTGCTCGTCGAGAACCAAGGTCGGAACCGTCATGATGCCCATTACCATCAATGAAAACGGAAGAAGCGCGGCACTTGGTCTCACATGCAGAGCTTGCCGCACCCTGGTTCCCGAGCGCAATTTTCTGTCCGCTTTCGCAGACTTGACAGAACCCCCTGAGCTTCTACTTTCTTGGGAGCGTGACAGTGACATTGGACGAGCGCCATCGGCGGATTCTGTTCGCGGTAGTGACCGAGTACATCGCCTCAGGAAAGGCAGTGAGCTCGCGACGAATCTCGAAGCGCTACGCGCTGAAGCTGTCGCCTGCAACGATTAGGAACGTGCTCGCTGATCTCGAAGACGCGGAACTGCTGCACCAACCGCACACCAGTGCCGGCCGCGTCCCCACCGACGCCGGTTTCCGATGCTTCGTCGATGCGATGTCCACTGCCGGGGAGATCTCCGACGCTCACCGGACCGCGTTGATCCGGCGCCTCCAAGACCTGGAGCCAGGCGCCGACGCCGTGCGTGAAACCGGTCAGCTTCTGAGCCGCTTGACGGGGACGGCCTCGATCATCGCCCGGCCGCCCGTCGCGGAGGCCACGCTCGATCAGATTCGGTTCATGCGGCTCTCCAGTGGGCGGACGCTCGCAGTCTTGGTCACGCGCTCCGGTGCGGTCGAAAACCGGCTGGTCGTGGCGGAGCTCGAGGTGGACGCTCGGACGCTCGAGCGGGTGAACAACTACCTCGCCGAGCTAGTCGGAGGACGAACCCTTCGAGCGGTTCGCGACGTGCTCGCCGTCCGCCTCGCGACCGAGCAGGGCCAGTATCGGGTCCTGCGCAAACAGGCACAGCAGATGGTCGAGGCCACGGTCGAAGGCCAGATGGAGCAGGCCCAGGTGGTCATCGAAGGGCAGGGCACCCTCTTCGATCGGCCAGAGTTTGGCGACGCAGAGAAGATCCGCCGGTATCTCAGCGCTTTCGAAGAGAAGCAGAAGCTCCTGGAACTGCTGGAGCAGACCTTGCTGGCCGATGGGGTCCAAGTCTTCATCGGCTCCGAGGCGGCGCTCGACCCCGTCGGCGACATCAGCGTCATCTCAAGCCCGTACCATCGGGACGGCGCCCGCGTTGGCTCCTT
Organism: uncultured Myxococcota bacterium; assembly: GCA_964196015.1. Lineage (GTDB taxonomy): Bacteria > Myxococcota_A > Polyangia > Polyangiales > Houyiibacteriaceae > SG8-38. Next base: position 413 of record CAXMRM010000255.1, on the reverse strand, counting down.
CGGGATCGTGGGACCGACTCGCATGGACTACGAGAAGTACATACCCTTGGTAGGATTTGCAGCCGATGTGCTAAGCGACGTCCTGGACGGGCGGCCTCCTGGCACATCCAAAGGCTCCTAGAGGCAGAAGGACGGACGGAAAGAATGAGCGAACACGAGGGGGAAAAGCCGGAGGACGAGCAGGCCAACGGCGCCAGTCAAGACGAGGAGGTGATCTTCCCGGAGGACGAGCCGGGGGAAGAGGAGGAAGCCGAGCCTACTGACCTCGAGAAGGCCCGTGCGGAGCGCGATCGTATGCGCGAGCAGCTCCTGCGCATCGCCGCCGACTTCGACAATTTTCGCAAGCGATCGCGCAAAGAGATCGAGGAGGTTCGCCGGCGTACCGTCGAAGACACGCTGCGCGAGGTCCTACC
>CAXMRM010000254.1:0-11762 GCA_964196015.1 uncultured Myxococcota bacterium | reverse complement strand
GATCGAAGAGTTCCTTCGCATCGAGTCGGTGGTGCAGGGGCTTTCGCGCACCACGACCGAGGACGTCGAGTACTACGGCACCACGATTGCGGCGGGCAGCAAGGTTCACAACCTCTACGCATCAGGCAACCGTGACCCCCGGCACTGGGGAGACAACGCCGACGCGCTCGACATTCACCGCGAGATCGACCGGCATCTCTCGTTTGCGCAAGGGCCGCACTTCTGCATCGGCGCGCACGTGGCGCGATTAATGGTGCGCACCTATTTCGAAGAGATGGGTTCCCGCATCGGCGAGAACTTCGAGATCGACTGGGACCGCGCCGAGCGTCGTCATTCCGCCTTTACGCGTGGCTTCACGAAGATCCCGATTCACATCAAAGCGTGAGCATGATCCGAGTACGATTCGAGCCCTCCGGTTTCGAGATCGATGCCGATCCCGGCGAAGCGATCATGGACATCACGGATGCGAACCCGGCGGCCGAGGTCCCATACTCCTGCCGTGCCGCCACCTGTGGCACGTGCAGGGTAGAGGTGTTGGAGGGTGGCGACGCCCTCTCGACGGCCGACGAGTTCGAGCTCGAAGTCCTCGACATCTTCGGCGACACGCCCGACGAAGTGCGCTTGTGCTGCCAAGCAAAACTAATCGACGGCCCTGCCACGCAAGTCACCCTCAAAGTCTGCGACGACTAAGAAGGGGACTGCCCCCTTGTTTAGAAGGCGGCTTTGACGGCGAGGTTGACGCCGAACTCGTTGACCTTGATGCCGACGATGTTGAGCTGGCCTGGTTGGGCTGGGGGGTCGGGGAACGTCGATGGGAATGCGATCCCTGCCAGGCTGCCGTTGCCGTGTGAATATCGAAACGCCGCGGCGAAGGCGAGGTAGAAGCCGTCCTCGCCTCTTTTGGGAGGCGCGGCGCGGTTTGCGAAGTCGACGCCCAGCGTGAAGCCGTAGAAGTTGATCTTACTGTCCGCGAACTCGCTCGGCGCGGACTCGGGGCTGAAATCGGTGAAGAGACCGCCACCGAGCTTGAGGCGCTCCGTGATCCTGAAGATGCCGCCTATGCGTACATTGGCGGTGGTCTTCCAATCGATCCCGAACGCGGGTGTTTCGAGCGGGAAGTCCACGATGAGATCAGTCTCAATCCAACCCCACGGGCGCAAGTACGCCACTCCCAATCGAGTCAGCCCCGTTTCAACGCCCGCCCATGCGCCGCTGAGGTCGTCGATTTGAGTCCCACGAAACGCTGGAGGTCCGGTCGGCGGCGACAAGCTCTGCGTCGCTGTGCTCTCGTTGTCGAGGTAGACTAGGTAGCTCGGCGTGGCGACGGACCAGCCGATCCGGACCTCCTTGATCGGAGCCCACTGGAGCCCGGCTTTCATCTGCAAGCCGGCACCCGAGATGCTCTGGTTGAAATTCCGATCGAAGGTGCCTCCCTGTCCTTCGTCGTACGCCCCGGAGACGATCCGGGTGGACCGCCTGGAGGCGATGACGATGTCGAGCCCGCCACCCAAGAGAAACTTCTCACTCTTCTTCCAGGCAACCGCCGAGCTTGCGTGGTAGACCGACTTCGTCTCGTCCGCGGTGGCAAAGAACTCCGAGGGCTCGGTGGAGCCGTCTGCCGTCGAGACGGTATCCTGCAAGAACCGACTGTTCGACCGCGAAAAGAAGAAACCTATCCCCCAGCGCAGCGCCGGTCGCGGCGATGCAACGAACGTGAGAGCGCGCGGGATTGCCTGAAGCGCGGAGTAGCTACCTTCGCTTTGCTCCCCGCTCTCGAGTGAAAGCGAGCCCGGGGCGCTTGCAAGGCTGTACGAGAGCACCGAGCCCGTCAGGTCGACCGAGCGGCTGTCGAGCCGCGCCACGCCGGCCGGGTTGAACCACATCGCCCCGCCGGTGTGCACGTTGGCGACGACTGCGCCACCGGTCAACGCAACGTCGTTCCCTGCGACAACGTCATCACTGTTCCCGGCCTGCGCCGAGCTCGAGACGAGCAGCAGCGCAAAGAAGCCGATGAAGGGCTTATCGAGCCCTGAGGGCCTGGGTTTGATATTCGCGATGTCGCTGGTCACGGCAGCCTATCCCTTATTTGCTCGCCGCAGGACCGTCACGTACAGCTGATCGAGCGTCCGCAGCGGCAGCTTTTCGAGAGTCGATCGCAGGCGATCCGGTTTTACGGAGTAGACCGGTTTCGGCCGTTTCGCAGTAAGTGCGGTTTCGATGACTTGAGCCAGGATGTCGGGGTCGCGCGCGGACTCGATCTCCTTGCCGGCGAGCATTTTGAGCTTGCGAAGGACCCGAGCGAATCTCTGCGTTTCGGCTTCCGCCGCGGTGAAGGCTCTCTCGATCCCGGCGACCATGTTGGTACGGAAGGCTCCAGGTTGAATTGTGATGACCTTGACGTCCAGGAGCGCAAGCTCGCGGCGCAGCGCGGTCGAGTAGGCCTCGATGGCGTGTTTGCTCATGGCGTAGGGGCCGTTGAACGGCGCCGCGCTCTGCCAACCCGTCTCGGAGCTGAGGTTCACGATGCGGCCCTTGGCGGCTTCCACCAGCGGGAAGAACTTCTTGTTCACTCGGTACGTGCCCATCACGTTGACGTCGAGGATGCGCGCGAGTCGCTCTTCGGGGATGTCGGTCAACGAGCCAACACCCATGATACCGGCGAAGTTCACGATCCCGTCGAGGCGATTGGTCTGGCTCGCCACGGCCTCGTACGCGCTCTGGATGCTTTCACGGTCGGTGACATCCATCACGATGGGAACGACGTCCGAGTCGTGCATCGAGCTTCCAAGCAAGTCGGTGTCGATGTCTGCAGCGAACACTTTCCAGTCCTTCGCAACGAGGCGTTCGATGGTCGCGTGGCCGAGGCCGCCTCCTGCGCCAGTAATGAGTGCCGTTCTCTTGGTCATAAGGTCCCTACGCTCCTTTTCGGTCCCACGTCCGTCGTCGTGCGCTCCATCGCTCAGTTCACGCTGCGCGCCTGGTCGCCCCAGAATTGCTTGCGCAGAGCCTTCTTGTCCGGCTTGCCAAGCGCCGAGAGCGGAATCGACGCGACGAAGTCCACCGACTTCGGTGACTGAACGGAGCCCTTCGCTTTCTTGACCGCGGCTTGGAGCTCGCCAGCGAGCTCTTCGGTGCCCTCGTGGCCAGGTCGGACAATGACGACCGCTTTGACCGCCTCGCCCCAGCGCTCATCGGGCACGCCGACGACCGCGACCTGCGCCACCGCGGGATGCGCGGAAATCACGTCTTCGATCTCGCGCGGGAACACGTTGAACCCGCCGGTGACGATCATGTCCTTCTTACGATCGACGATGTGAAGGAAGCCCTCGTCGTCGTAGCGGCCCACATCGCCGGTGTGCAACCAACCTCCGGCAAACGCCTCGGCGGTTTGCTCAGGCAGCCCGTTGTAGCCCTCCATCACCAAAGGGGCGCGAACACAGATTTCGCCGGCTTCGCCTTCGGGCGCGGGTTGGTTGTCATCGTCGAGAAGCGCCAGATGGACCCAGGGGCTCGGGCGTCCGCACGAAGCAAAACGCTCGGGCTTCGAAAGATCGTGGTCCGCTTTTTTCAGATGCGTCAATGCCATCGGGGCCTCCGACTGACCGAAGCACTGGAAGAAGATCTGCCCCCATTTTTCCACGCCCTCTTTGAGGCGGGTCGGGCTCATCGGCGACGCGCCGTAGAACAGCGTCTCCAGGCTGGAGATGTCCGCCGTGGTCGCGCGCGGATGGTCGAGGAGCGGATAGATCATGACCGGCACCAAGAACGTCGCCGTGATCTTGTGTTTCTCGATCGCGTCGAAGAACAAATCGGGAGTGAAGCCCTGCAAAGCCACGAACGAGCCGCCACGCTGCAACGTTGGGACGACAAACGCGGCCGCCGCATGCGAAAGCGGCGTCGCGATCAGGAACCGAACCTCCTCCGGCCACTCCCACTCAGCCATCTGGATCATCGTCATGTATGCCGCGGAACGATAGGGCTGACGCACACCCTTCGGCCGGCCCGTTGTGCCGCCGGTGTAGATGATCGTGTTGAGGTCCTCAGGCCCGATATCGGGCGCGACCAGGGGTTTCGGGTCGAAGGTTGCCGCGAGCGCGTTCAAGTCTTCGCCGGTTTGGGTGGGCCCGAAGGCGAGAAGGTGCTTCAGTCCGGGAACGCGCTCTTTGAGCTCCGCCGCCCGGGGCCCGAAGAATGTCGGGTCGTAGACCAGGGTTTCGATCTGCGCGTCTTCGAGCACGTACGCCTGGTCCTCCGCCGAGCCGAGCGGGTGAAGCGGCGTGTTGCACGATCCAATCAGCATGTTTGCGCAGAGATTGTACAGCACTTCCGGACGGTTCGCCGACAGGACCGCCGTGAGTGACCCTTTCTCGATGCCCTTCGCCGCATACGCCTGCGCAAAGCGGCTCGCAGGCGCCCGAACCTGCGCGTAGGTGAGCATCGTATCGCCGAGAAACAAGAAGGGCCTGTCATCGTAGCGGTTGAGCCCATCGATGACCAGATGGGGCAGCAGGGGCATGTCGGAAAGTCGTTCATTTGTCATGGCGAGCTCCTTTGTATTCTGTCTTCGTTTCTAGCGTCCTCGGGGCGCGAAGTGCCGAAGGAGGAATTCCTTGACGGTGTCCGTGAATACGTCGTTGCGGTCGCCGGCGACCATGTGATGCGCATCCGCGAGGTCAACGTATTCCGCGTGGGGCACCATCTCGAGGAATTCGGCAGCGGTTTCCGCAGACACCAAGTCACTCAAGCGGCCGCGGATCAGCAGGGTCGGAATGTCGAGGTTGCGGACGTCCTGCAGCCGCTCTCCGAGCACGCGATCCTCCTCTTTGGTGTACGGGTTCGGTCCCATGGTCTTCAACATCTTGGGGTCCCAGTGCCAGTAGTACCGACCGTCCTCCATACGCCTCAGGTTCTTCGACAACCCGGATAGGTCTTTCGGGCGTTGCCTGTGAGGCAGGTACTCCGAGATCGAATCTGCGACCTCATCCAACGAGGCGAATCCGGATGTGCCGCCCTTCATGAACCCAATGATTCGGTCCACGCCCTCGGCCTCGAGTCGGGGAGTCACGTCCACCAGAATTACGCCCTTGGCGACCGACTCCTGTTGCTCGGTTTCCGCGAGGAGCGACGCGATGCCGCCGAGGGATGCGCCTACTAGGATGGGCTTCTGATCGAGCTGTGCGAGGAGGTGTTGCAAGTCCTCGACGAAGTGGAAGACGTGGTACTTCCCCTCGCCGGCCCAGCTGCTCTCGCCGTGTCCGCGATGATCCGTGCAGATTGTGTAGAACCCGTGCTCCGCCACGGCCTCGGCAGCGTTGCCCCAAGCGTGTCGCGTTTGTCCTCCGCCGTGAAGGAACAGCACCGGTTGGTGGCTGGGGTCGCCGTGTACATCGGCAGCGATCGACATGCCGTTCGGTAAGTCGAAGCGGAGTGAGGGGGCAGGGGGTACGAACGAGCTTGTCATCATCATCTCAGCAAACGGGTTCTAGGCTGGGCCAGGCGCAGGTGGGGTGGGCGTCGGTCAGCATCTCGACGACTCGGTAGGCGATGCATGCGGGCAGCTTGGCAGAGAAGGAATGCACACCCGAAGTGAGAAACAGCAACACGGCAGGCGTCACCATCCCGAGCAGCATCACCCGCGCGAAAACGATCCGGGACTCCGACACACCCTCGGATACCTCCCGCAGTCGTGCCTGCAGAATCTGCTGCGAGCGCATCAGCGTTTCGCCGACCACTTCCTTGGGGACGTTTTGCTGAGGCCCAAACATGATTCCGAGGAGGAACTTCGTGGTCGTCGGCCTCTTGGTCATGTTCGTCAGGATGAACTTCACGAAGCGCTGGCATACCTCGAACGGTGTTTTCGCCACTGCCAGGTTCGACTCGAGCGCGTCGCAATAGACGGTGTGGCGATCGTTGATGAGCTCGACGACGAGCTTCTCCTTGCTCCCGAAGAAGTGGTAGAGGCTCGGCGCCGAGGTCCCCGCTTCCCCCACGATGTCACGAACGCTCGTGGCGGCGAACCCCCGCTCCGCAAACAGGCGCTCCGCGGTCGCCAGGATGACCTCCCGCGTGCCGCTGTTGCGCGGTGCTGGTTCGGCTACAGCCATCAGGCGCCCTGAAAGACCGGCTTTCGCTTCTCCATGAACGCCGTCGGCCCTTCGATGGCGTCCTTTGTCTTGAAGACCGGCTGGCCGATTTCGAGTGAACGCGCGAGCGCTTCCTTGGCCGGCACGCCGTCGTTCTCGATCAGGGATTGCTTGACCGCCTGAACCGCAACCGGTCCGTTGGCCGCGACGCGCTCGCCGATCTCGATCGCTTTGTCGAGAGCTTTCCCGTCGGGGACGACGTGACCGACGAGCCCGTAGTGCAGTGCCTCCTGTGCCGTGAGCCGACGGCCCGCGAGCAGCATCTCCGCCGCAACGGTGTAAGGGATCTGCCTCCGAAGCCGCACGCTCGAACCGCCCAAGGGGAACAAGCCAAGCTGCACTTCCGTGACGCCAAAGACCGCGCCTTCCCCCGCGACGCGAATGTCGGTTCCTTGGAGGACCTCGGTGCCGCCCGCAAGCGCGTATCCTTCCACCGCGGCGATCAAGGGCTTCTTCGTGAGGTAGTGACGAAGGAGCGCCTTCCAATGGATGTCAGTATCCTCTTTCATTCGGTTCAACCACTGCGCATCGGCATCCCACTTTCCGGACTTCATCGAGCCGAGATCGCTGCCGGCGCAAAAGACACCGCCCGCGCCCGTGAGAATGATCGCGCGGACGTCGTGGTCGGCGTCGGCTTCGTCCCAGGCGTCAGCCATGCGCACCAGCATCTCGATGCTGAGCGCGTTCTTCTTCGCGGGCCGGTTGAACGTGCAGATCGCGAGGTGACCTCGCTTTTCATAGAGGAAGTGGGGTTCCGTCATGGACCTTCTCCGTCGAGTTTTTAGGGTTGCACGGCTATAACGAACGTTACATACACTGTCAAGCAGCACGGTCTGCTGGCCGCCAGGCGGGCGCAGCCGCAAAGTTTGGGACTAGGAGAACCGCATCATGAAGAGAAAAGTCAACGTGCTCGGCGTAGGGATGATCAAGTTCGCGAAACCGGGCAAGAGTGACGAGTACGACGTGATGGGCGCGAACGCGGTGCGGGCTGCACTGCAGGACGCGGACATCCCCTACGAAGAGGTCGAGCAGGCGTACACCGGCTACGTGTTCGGCGACAGCACGTGCGGACAGGCGGTCATGTACCGCGTCGGTGTCACCGGAATTCCCATCTACAACGTCAACAACAACTGCTCGACCGGTTCCACGGCCCTCATGCTCGCTCGCCAGGCGATTGAGGGCGGCCTCTCGGAATGCGTGATCGCGGTAGGCTTCGAAAAAATGGAAAAGGGCGCGCTGGGCTCCAAGTACACGGACCGAGTGACTCCCCTCGTGCAGCACATGCAGGTGATGAACGACGTGCAGGGGTTCGCTCCAGCGCCTCCGGCCGCACAGATGTTCGGTGGCGCCGGCATCGAGTACGCGAAGGAACACGGCACCAAGCCCGAGACGTTCGCAAAGATTTCGGTCAAGGCTCGCAAACACGCCGCCAAGAACCCGTTCGCGATCTTCACCGACGAGCTTTCCCTCGACGACGTGATGAGCGCCCCTCAGGTGTTCGGGCCGTTGACGCGCTATCAGTGTTGCCCGCCGACCTGCGGCGCTGCCGCTGCCGTCCTGTGCTCTGAAGACTTCGCGAAGAAGCACGGCAAGAGCGGCCTCGTGCACATCGTCGGACAGGCGATGACCACCGACTTCGCGTCGAGCTTCGGGCCGCAAAGCATGATCAAGATGGTTGGCTTCGACATGGCGCAGAACGCCGCGCAACAGGTCTACGAGCAGGCTGGAATCGGCCCCGAAGACGTCGATGTCGTCGAGCTCCACGATTGCTTCACCGTCAACGAGCTTCTCACCTACGAAGCCCTGGGCCTGTGCGCGCCCGGCGACGCGGAGAAGTTCATCGAGGAAGGTGACAACACCTACGGCGGGAAGTACGTGACCAATCCCTCGGGCGGCCTACTGTCCAAGGGTCACCCGCTCGGCGCCACGGGTCTCGCTCAGTGCACGGAGCTCGTCTCGCAACTGCGAGGTCAATCCGATCAACGGCAGGTAGAGGGCGCGCGCGTTGCTCTTCAGCACAACCTAGGGCTCGGCGGCGCCTGTGTCGTCACCATGTACCGAAACGACTGAGGCCACATGTCTGACACCGAGTTCGACTACATCGTCGTTGGCGGCGGGTCCGCCGGCTGTTTGCTGGCCAATCGACTATCGAGCGATTCCAATCATTGCGTTCTCCTCTTGGAGGCGGGCGGTAACGACAAGAATCCGCTCATCAAAATGCCCATCGGCTTTACTCAGCTGATGTACGACGAGAAGGTCACCAACCTGTATAAGACCGAGCCAGAGCCAGAGCTCAACGACCGCCAGGTCAGCGTCGTGCGAGGTCGCGTCATCGGCGGCTGCAGCTCGATCAATGGAATGGTCTACACGCGTGGCCAGCGCCAGGACTACGACGATTGGGCCGCGCTTCCGGGCTGCGGGGGCTGGTCCTACGACGAGCTTCTTCCCTATTTCAAGCGACCCGAACACTTCGAAGTCGAGTCGGGCAACCCCTATCACGGCAACGACGGCGAGTTGAACGTCACCAACGTCGCCATGAAATACCCGATCAGCGAAGCGTACATGAAGGCGGCGCAGAGCATTGGAATTCAGCGCCTCGACGACATCAATGGCCAGACCCAGTGCGGCATTGGATACATGCAGGTCACCATGAAGAACGGCCGCCGCTGGAGCTCGGCCGACGCGTTTCTCAGCCCCGTGGTGCGCAAGCGGACCAATCTCACTGTGACCTTGAAAGCGTCAGCGAGGCGCGTACTGCTGGACGGCAAACGAGCGGTCGGCGTCGAGTACGAAGACTCCAAAGGCCGGGTGCATCAAGTCCAGGCGAAGCGCGAGGTCGTGCTCTGCGCGGGTGCATACAACTCACCACCATTGCTCGAGATGTCCGGGATCGGCCGACGGGATGTGCTCGCGGCGCTGGGCGTCGAGGTGCTTCACGAGCTTCCCGGTGTGGGCGAGAACCTTCAAGACCACCTTCAGCTGTGGGTCCAACACGGCGTGAAAACCAAGCAGACTCTTTCGGAGGACGGAAAGTTCCCGCGCGTCGTGCTGAACGTTCTCCGTTACCTCTTCACGAGGACCGGCCCGCTCGCGTTCCCCGCGGCGAATGTGGGTGCGTTCGTCGGCTCGAAGACCGGAGGCCGACCGATCTTTCAGCTCCATTTCACACCCGGTGCCGGAGGGATGGATGAAGACGGCAAGATGGTTGCCAGCAAGGAGTCCGGCGTGAACTCTACCGTGTGCGTCATCCGCCCAACGTCGCAGGGCAGCGTGCATGCGCGGAGCTGCGACCCCAAAGACGCCCCTAGGATCGTGCACAACTACCTGTCGACCGAGCACGACCGCGAGCTCAGCATCGAAGGTTTCAAGCTCCAGCGGAGCATTTACGCTGCGGCGCCTTTCCGCGAAGCGGCTACCGAAGAGCTGCTGCCCGGCCCTTCCGTCCAAACCGACGAGGAGATCCTCGAGTTCTGGAGGAGCGACGCCATGAGCACTTATCATCCGGTCGGAACCGCCAAGATGGGTCCGGCGGACGATCCCGAGGCGGTCGTCGACAGTCAACTTCGCGTGCACGGCATTGAAGGCCTGCGCGTCGTAGACGCGTCGATTTTCCCTCTCATTCCTTCGGGCAACACGCATGCGCCGGTGGTGGCGGTTGCCGATCGGGCCGCCGACTTGGTCCTCGGCAAACCCGTGCTTCAGCCGGGAGCATAGGTGTCACGCGCCGAGCCGCTCGACGACCTCGGAACCTGCCTGGTCACCGGCGCGGCCGGTTTCCTAGGTAGCCATTTGGTTCGAGGCCTGCTCGACGAGGGCTATTCGGTCCGGGCCGTCATCCGCAACACGCCCCTCGAGCTCGAGCACCCGAACCTCGAGATCGTCAAAGGCGAAATCGAAAATGCGGCGCGAATGCTGGAGCTTTGCGAAGGCATCGACACGGTGTTCCATACTGCTGCGCGCCTTGCGCTTCTGGGGGGCAGCGCCGCCTCGGCGGCTTATCGGCAGGCTGCTTACGACACCAACGTCGGTGGCGTCGAGAACCTCATCCGCGCGTGCCGGGCGCACGGTGTCAGCCGTTTCGTGCACACCAGCTCGATCGATGTTTGCTTCAACTCCGAAGTAAACACCGAGATGGATGGCAACACCCCATACGCTACCAACATGAGCTGTCTCTACACCGAGACCAAGATCGAAGGGGAGAAGCTCGCCCTCGCGGCGAATGGCCGACAGGGTCTATTGACGACGTCTCTGAGACCTGACGGCATCTACGGCCCTGGCAACAACCTCATGATGGACGAGACGTTCGAGCAGGTAACCAAGGGGCGGCTCGTCGCAACGATCGGTTTCCCCGGCGCGCTCCACGACCACATCTACGTCGACAACCTGGTGCATGCCGAGATCCTCGTGGCCAAGCACTTGGTTCCCGGAAGCCCTGTCTGCGGCAAGGCCTATTTCGTCACCGACAACCATCCGCTGCATTTGTTCGAGTTCATGCGTCCGGTCATCGAGGGCCTCGGTTACAAGATCCCGAAGCTCAACATCCCGTACCGACCGGTGGTCGCATTTCTGCGCCTGTGGCAGTTCCTGCACTTCCGGATCGGCTTCCCGGCGCCCTTCTTCAGCCCGCATGAGATCCGAAAGCTCGCGATTTCCCATTGCGCGACCAGCGCAGAAGCCGAGCGGGACTTCGGCTACCGACCGGTCCTGAGCCCGGACGAAGCTATGGCGCGCTGCGTGGCCCACTATCGCGAACGACTCACCATTGTTCGAGCCCTTGCGCCGCCCAGATAGCTATCTTTGGCGCTTAGCGCGTTGTCGAGCAGTTTCCCCCATAATTCTGGCTCTTTAGGGCTGATTCCCTGAAAGGGGACGGCGGGCCCAGGCCGAGCCCCGGCCCGCCGGATCAACTGGGCTACAGCGATCCATTAACCCTGGCGAAAACGTGCTTCTGGTCTTTTTGAAACTAGTTGATTGAAAGTGCTTGACCCGTTTTGGGAAGGCCGCTAAAGAAGGCGTCCGTTTACCGAGGAAGCTAGGGACGGGAGCCAATAAAGCGGAGTAGTTTTCAGGGTTTAGGCCCAGGCAAGCTTCGAAAACGGTTCGCTGAAACCAGTTCTGACGCTCTTTGACAGTTTGCGAGATTCACACGGGGCACTAGCTCAGTTGGTTAGAGCGCACCCCTGATAAGGGTGAGGTCGCTAGTTCGAGTCTAGCGTGCCCCACCAACTTGTCCTTTTCCGCCAGCTCCGGCTTACCTCCTCGACCCTACGCTGCGAGCTACATTCGTAGCTCTCACTTCGGGCCTGCGGGGGCGCTCGGACCTGACGAACAAGTCCTGCGCTGGACATGCACTAACAAATGGATTTCGTTCCAGATTCGGTGCATGGGCGAGCGTTTGCCTGAGGAGCGAAGTGAGAGGTACATAAGTACCTCGCAGCGAAGCGACGATGGCAATAAGCCGGCCAGGCGCCGGAACTGGGACGAAAGCCTTGGGGCTGTAGCTCAGCTGGGAGAGCACCGGCTTTGCAAGCCGGGGGTCAGGGGTTCGAGCCCCCTCAGCTCCACCAGTAACACCCGCCCACCTCTACTAAAGGGCTCCTTCGGGGCTCCCGTTCCTGG
>CAXMRM010000253.1:0-9560 GCA_964196015.1 uncultured Myxococcota bacterium | reverse complement strand
CCAAGCCATCGGATCGGACTCCGTTGGACCTCGGAAGTTGATGGAGGATGTTCGTCGTTGTTCACTCATGTTGCGGCCTTCGGAGCTTCATCTGTATCAGCAGCAAACCTCTCGAAGCGGGGCGAGTCTCCATCGCGTTTTACGTACGCGCAAGCTGAATTAATGGTTGTGTTCGGAGAGCTGCGGGGTCAAGGCTTAACGTCAAAAGATAAGTGAAGTCGACGGGTTATGGCCGTGTCGACATGTGGGTACGTGCCGCTTTAGTGCATGCTTGGCGGATCTTTGCAGTGCACGTGGGTTGGCCAGCGCGCGATCGGGTATGGGTTGCGACTCGCGGCCTGCGGTCTGGGCTGAGCCGTCAGTCCGCTAGAGCGTCGAGGAGGCGGTCGAGGTCCGGGCGGGTGTGGAGCTCGGTCACGGCGACCAAGAGGTCCTTGCGCCACTCGTCTCGGAAGCGGCCCAGGTCGACGCCCGCGATGATCTGGCGTTCGAGCAAGCGGCTGAGGACCTCACTTGCATCTGGGCCGCGGCTCCGGACGAGCAGCTCGTTGAACACTGGCGCTGCGTACGGAACCTCGAAGCCTTCGAGTTTTTCGATGCCCGCCCGCAGGTAGTGCGCGGCGTTTAGGCAGCGTTGCCCGGCCTCCTGGAACCCTTGGCGCCCGAGCATTGCGGTTCGCATCGCCATGGCGAGTGCGATCAGGCCGTGGTTGGTGCAGATGTTGGAGGTGGCCTTCTCGCGGCGGATGTGCTGCTCACGAGTCGACAGAGTGAGTACGTACCCGGGGTGGCCTTCCGAATCGACGGTGCGTCCGACGAGTCGGCCAGGCATTTGCCGGACGAGGGCCTGCGATGCCCCAAACAGACCCACCCCCGGCCCACCGTACTGAGGTGGCACCGCCAGCGCCTGCCCCTCGCCAACGCAGATGTCCGCGCCACATGCTCCGGGAGCCCGAAGCACCGACAGCGCATAGGGTTCCGCCGTCGCGGTGATCAAGAGCGCATCCTGGGAGTTGGCGACGGCCCGGGCCGCGTCGAGGTCCTCGACGCAGCCGAAGAAATTCGGATAACCCACCACGAGCGCGGCGGTTTTCTCGGTCAAGAGCCCCTTGGCTGCATCCCAGTCGGTCCGGCCATCGGCGGCGAAGGGCGCCAGCGTGATCGTTCCCTCCGTATCCAGGCCCTGCACGTACGTGCGAAGGGTATCGATGTACTCCGGATGCAGCGCCTCGCTGACCACGACATGTGTGCGTCGCTTGATCCGGCGTGCCATCAGCGCCGCCTCCGCTACCCCACTCGCGCCGTCGTACATCGATGCGTTGGCCACCTCAGTGCCGAAGAGCTCGCATACGATGGTCTGAAACTCGAAGATCGCTTGCAGCGTCCCTTGCGAGAGTTCCGCCTGGTAGGGCGTGTACGCGGTGTAGAATTCGCTTCGTTGCAAGAGCTGGTCGACGGCCGGTGGCAGATGGTGCCGATACATCCCTCCGCCGAGGAACGACAGCATGTTCGCGCCCTTGCTCGCGTTGGCGAGGGCCGTGAGGTGTTGCATGAGCCTCGGCTCGTCGAGCGCTGGCTCGAGGTCGAGGGCCCGGTCCAAGAGATACTCCGCGGGGATCGCTTCGAAGAGGTCGTCGATGTGCTCGACCCCGACGCGCGCGAGCATGGCTCGAATCTCTTCGTCGGTGTGCGGAAGGTATCTCACGTTCGCGCCGGTGGCTCAGCCGTCGAGGGTTCCGAGGTACTCCTCATACTTGGCCGCATCCATCAGTCCGTCGAGCTCCGCTTGGTCGGAGGGGCGGATGGTGACCAGCCAGCCCTCTTTGTAGGGGCCTTCGTTCACGAGTTCCGGGCTGGACTCGAGATCGGTGTTGACATCCACGACCTCTCCACTCACTGGCGCGAACAGCTCGCTCACGGTCTTGACCGACTCGATATCGCCGAAGCGCTCGTGTGCCTGAACGTCTTCGCCTGGAGCTGGCATGTCGACCAAGGTCACGTCGCCAAGTTGCTCGACGGCGTACGCGGTGATTCCGACGCGGATGACGTCGTCCTCGATGCGCGCCCATTCGTGCTCTCGCGTGTACTGCAGGTCCCTTGGGTACGTCGACATTGTCACCTCTTGTAAAACGGGGTCCTCACTACCACGGCGTCGACTACCTTGCCACGGATCTCGATGCCCAAGGTGGTCCCTGCCTTGCCGAGAGCCAGGGGCACATAGCCGAGACCAATGTTCCGTCCAACCGTCGGCCCTGGCGAGCCACTCGTGACCTCTCCGACAGGGGCTCCGTTGGCTATAATCGGGTAGCCATGACGGGCGATTCCGCGCCCGGTCATCTCGAAGCCGACGAGCTTCCGTTCGAGGCCTGCCGTTTTGATCGCTCGCAGCGCATCCCGTCCCACGAAGTCTCCGGCATCGAGTTTCACGACCCAGCCGAGGCCCGCCTCAAAGGGGTGGGTCTCCTCGGTAATATCGTTGCCGTAGAGCATGAGCCGCGCTTCGAGTCGCAGGGTGTCGCGCGCGCCGAGGCCGACGGCTTGGAGGCCGTGGGACTGGCCGGCTTCGAGCAACGCTCTCCACAGGGTTACCGCGTCCTCGCTCGCACAGAAGAGTTCGAAGCCGTCTTCGCCGGTGTAGCCCGTTCGAGCAGCCCAGAGATCGATCCCCGCCAAGCGCGCCCGGGTCACATGAAAGTACGGAAGCTCGAGCAGGCTCTGCGGCGCGCCCAAGTCGTTCATGATCGCCACCGCGTTGGGCCCCTGCAGCGCGAGCAGTGCCCAGGCGTCCGACACATCGTTCCAAGACGTCTCGAGACTCAGGTTCTTCGCAAAGTGAGCGACGATTTTGCCGCGGTTCGATGCATTGCAGACGACCAGAACCTTCTCGTCTTCCAAGCGGTACACGATGAGGTCGTCCAGGACGTATCCGGCCTCGTTACAGCACACCGTGTAGAGCGCTCTGCCGACATCGAGCGTCGACAGGTCATTGGTGACGAGCCGGTCGATCGCCGCGACAGCCTGCGGGCCTTCAACGAGGATCTCGCCCATGTGGGAAACGTCGAAGAGCCCTGCGCGGCTACGCACCGCCTCGTGCTCCTTCTTGATGCCTTCGTACTGAACGGGCATGCGCCAACCCGCAAAGGGAACGAGCCGCGCGCCAAGGGCTCGGTGCTCGTCGGTGAGAGAGGTTTCACGGAGTGCTTCGGACACGGTGCCCGGAGCTTAAGGACCAGAGGCCTCTACGCAACCGCCGGCGGTACCGGTCGATATCTGCTCCATGGTCTTGGGCGATACTCTTTGTCTGTGCCGCGCCGGGCGGCGAATTCGCTCATTTCCGTTGGGGGCTGCCTGGCTCGAGGTCGGCTCGCATCCCGATTGCGACATCGTGATTCACGCGGCGGGGGTGCCAGCGCGAGCCCTGCTTTTTCAGTCCCATGGGGGCACGGTTTATGTCTACGACTTAGCCCAGGGTCCAGCGCTCGGGGTGCGTTCGCTCATGCCAATCGGCGAACGGGTGGCGGCGGGCGCGGGCTATTCGGTGACGCGCCTCAAGGCAGAATCCGTCTCGGTCGAGCGCGGCTGCACCGAGATCTTGGACGGGCGTGGCGCGGAGCCACGTTTGCTTTCGCTCATGGGCGGTCATGGTGCAGGCGCGCGCGCGTTTCACGTAGGCGAGGAGCCGGCTTCGGTGGGTGGTGCCGCTGACAACGCGATCGCGCTGTCGGACCGAGCGGTGAGCCAGTACCACTGCCGTATCGAGCCTTCTTCGCGAGGAGTGTCGATCCGCGACCTCGGCAGCACCAACGGCACATGGGTCGACGGCGTCCGCGTCCGTCGGCACGACCTTCGAGCTGGGGCGACGATCCGCATGGGCCGAACGGAGCTTCGCGTGGTCGGCCGGAGCGCTGGAAGCAAACCGTCTTCGGAGCTCGTCGTCGAATCCAACGCGATGCTTTCTGTGATGGCCGAGGTCGATCGGTTCGCGGGCTTGTCATGGCCTGCCCTGATTCGAGGCGAGACGGGCGTTGGCAAAGAGCACATCGCGCGGGCACTGCACGAACGAGGGCGGCGTCAAAAAGGCCCGTTTGTACCTCTCAACGGCGGCGGGCTTCCGCGTGAGCTCATCGAGAGCGAGCTCTTTGGGCACGAGCGCGGCGCGTTCACGGGTGCGGTTCAAGCGCATCGCGGCGCGTTCGAGCAGGCGCACGGCGGGACGCTGTTCTTGGACGAAGTGGCTGAGCTGCCGCCGGATGTTCAAACTCGACTGCTTCGCGTGTTGGAAACTTGGCAGGTCCGGCGCGTTGGCAGCGAGGCGGCGCGCCGAGTCGACGTTCGATTGGTGTGCGCGACGCACAAGGACTTGCGGACCATGGTGCAGGAGGGGCTTTTCCGATCGGACCTCTACTATAGAATCCATCGCCTCGTCCTCGAGGTCCCGCCACTGCGGGCCCGTCCCGACGACATCGCGCCCTTGGCGCAGCATTTCCTTCACCTCATGGAGTCAGAGGTTGGTGAGCGTTGCCTCGGGGCCCAGGCGCTCGAGCGCCTCTACGGTTATAGCTGGCCGGGAAACGTCCGTGAGCTTCGAAACGTGCTCGAGCTTGCGGCGGTTGACTGCGACGGGGCCGTCATCGACCTTGCAGCCGTCGACCGGTCGCTTCGGCGGCTTTCCGAGCCCTTTGTCATCCGGGCTTCGGCCGACTCTCTTCGAGAGGCGCTCGAGCAGTACGGCGGCAACATGTCCGCGGCCGCTCGCGCGTTGGGTATTCCGAGGTCGACGCTTCGCGACCGGCTGAACAGTGCGCCCGAGCTCGAAGGTTAGGCGTTTCGGCCGAGCGATTCTTTGACGCGCCGAACGCGAAGCTCGAGGAGGTCGTGCGCGACCCCATAGATTTGCTTGAAGCCTGTCGACTTGGAGTGTCCAGACCGGCGGGGTCTGCATTCGATGGTCGCCACCGTCGCAGGGACCCCCGCACCCAACATTCGGATCGGAAACTCGAAGTTCAGAAAGAACGTGTCGGGAACGAGCCGGTCGGCGTCGAAGAGCGAGTGACGGAAGAGGTAGGGGCCGTCGCTCCGCATGCGTACGCCATGGACCACCAGGATGAGCGCACGGACGCCGGCGGATAGAATCTTGCGATGCAGGCCGTCGTCCCGGTGATCATAGACGCTGAACACCAGCTCGGTTCGTTCCCGGGCCGCCGCTCCGCGAAGCGTTCCAATCGCATCGGGCGCGATTTGCCCGTCTGCCGGCAGGAAGGTCACCCATGCGCCTTTGGCTGAGCGAACCCCGGTCTTGAGCGCTGCACCAATGCCGCGGTTGTCCTCGTGGCGAAGCAGCTGATGGGGCGTTCCGGATAGCGCTTTAGCAGCTTCGGCGGACGTGCCATCGGAGGACCCGTCGTCGACGAATACGATCTCGGTCGATGGTTCATTGACCGACAGCCATCGTCGAAGCTCGAGCAACACCGGCCCTATGTTGGCCTCTTCGTTGAAGGCGAAGATGATGACGCTCAGGTCGGGATGGCTCATCGTGGCCGTTCCCTGGTGACCTTGGCCGGCACGCCGACCGCCACGCAGTACGGGGGGACATCTTCGGTGACCACGGCGCCGGCTCCGATCTGCGCGCCTTTGCCGATGCGCACCCCGGGAAGCACGATCGCGCCAACACCGAGGTCACAATCATCTTCGATGACGACCGGCGCAAACTCGACGGGTGAGCTCAAGATTGGGACGTCGCGACCCGCCTCGCCGTGGAACGAAGTGATGATCCGAACACAGGGCCCAATGCCCACGCGGGCGCCGATGTCGATCCCACCGGCGCTATGCAGGAACGCCTGTTGACCGATCCAGGTCTCGTCGCCGATTCGCAGCGTGCTCTTGTAGTAGCCCTTGAGAATCGCGTTGTGCCCAATGTATATGTTCGTGCCGAGCTCGATGTTCTCGGGGTGAAAGACCAATACGCCTGGTTCGAAGACGCAGTCAGGGCCGCAACGCGCGAACTGCTCGGCGCGAAAGGAGCCGTCGCCGTGGCTGCGGTGGCGCATCGCCCGCAGGTTACCAGGAGAGGATTCGCTCAGTCACGTTCTCTTCCCGAAAGGGGAACCAGGAGGTTGATCACGCCGCCCACTCCGGCGGAGATCAACTGCATGGCCCAGAAGCTGAGCGACGCGGCATAGGCGCTCGCTTCGGGGACGCCGACCGTCCCATAAAGCGCTGCAAACGCCGCCTCGCGGACGCCTGCGCCTCCGACCGTGAACGGGAAAAAGGCAGACGCGCCGATCAAAGGCATCACGACCGCCGACTGTGCGAGCGTCACCGATGGCTCCAGCGAATGCATGATCGCGTGACCCGCGATGATGTTGACCGCGTGGATGAGCAACGAGAGGAAGACGGCGCCGAGGAACGGCCAGATCGAATACAGCCGTGGGAGCGCGCGCAGAGGCTTGCCGAGCCTCTCAGGAAGGAACGGGGCTAGCCGCGGTGCGATGGCGATACCGACCAAGGTGGCGGCTGCTGCTGCGAGGCCGAGCGCCGCCCAGAGGCCCAGGTTCTCGATTCCCGGGATCGGGCGAATCAGATAGGCGCTCGCCGCGAGGACGAGCAAAGCCGTCACCCCGACGACGCGCTCGATGAACACGACCGCCACGCCGCTCGTGGCACTGGCCCAGTCGAGGTCCCCAAAGGCCTTGCGGCTCGCCACGCCGCGAATGATGTCGCCGCCCACAGCGCCTGGGGCGTAGGTGTTGTAGAAGTGGCCGACGAAATAGAGGTGCGCGATGCGCGTCCAGGGGGGGATGTCGATGGCCCCATAGGCTCGGAGCAAGAGCCGCCACCGAACCATCCCGAATAACAGTCCGAACGAGACGACGATGATCGCGGTCACGGCAGCGCCCAAAGAGAGCCGTTGAAAGGCGCTCAGAACGTCCCGTGGCTCGACGCGGCTTGCGAGATAGGCGACGGCCGTGATCGTCACGGCGATTCGGCCCCACCTCAGGTATCGCCGCCGCTTCTCGCCGCTTGCGCCGCGTCGTCCCCCGTCCTCGAGCATCTCAGTCTTCCAAGCTTAGCGCGCCCCGAAGCTCGCTGAGCAGTTCTGGGGCATCACGCTCCACCATCTGTTGAAGGGAAGGGAGGAACTCCGCAACTTGGGCCAACTGATCATCGAGCACCACCAATGTCGGCCGGTGGCGAAGGGCGTCGGTGAGCCTCGCCGACACGAAGGGCGGATCGGCATAGTCACGCGGCGCGCCCCATATCGTCAGCCGAGCTCGCAGCTTCGAGAACGCGCGCCCGTCGTCTTGCCACTGCAGGCGATCGTCCACTTCGAGCTCGAGCGCGGAGATGTAGTCATCGACGTGGTCTTGCTTACTGGCCAGCCAGCCATCGAGGAACATCTCGCTTCCGACGTGGCCGACGGCGCGGGCCGTCCCACGCCGCACCCCGGCATGGGTCAACTCGTCGAGCGCGTGCGCGCAAAAGGCCAGGAAGCCGGGTGCTCGGTGGAACGCCTCGTCGGTTCGGTGGTGCAGATCGATGCCGCGCTGAATGTCGGGATCGCGAACCTCGATCAGGGGGATCCGGATCATGGACTCGAAGTCCGGCAGCATGCTACCCAGCAGGTGTCCTGCTCGGTTGTCGGACCAGCTGGCAACGACTGCATGTCCGAAGAAGTTCAAACCCTCAGTTCCTTCGCGATGCGGTCGAGGCCGGGTGGCCCACGGAGTTCGGCGCTCTCGCTCCACCAGTTTACACTGGGCTCGCCTTTGAACCACGTTCGTTGCCGACGCGCATAGATTCGGGTCGACTTCCGAATCCGGCGCAGTGTTTCTTCGAGAGGAACTGCATCGCGAACGTGGGCCAGAACCTCGCGGTACCCGACGCTTCCGAACGGGCGGATGTCGTCACCCCATCGAGCTCGGAGCGCGCGCACCTCGTTGACCCAGCCTGCGTCGAGCATCTGCTTCGCACGCTTTTCGGTGACGCTCGCATGTTGCTCGCGGTCCATGTCGAGTACGACGAACACCGCGCGGTACCGCGGCTTGCCGAGCGCGTGCTCCGCGCGAAGGGCGCCGAGCGGCGTGCCGGTCTGCTCGTAGACTTCGAGGGCGCGGACGATTCGAAGGGTGTCGTTTGGATGAATGGCATCGGCGGAGATCGGATCGACCGCCACGAGCCTCGCATGCAGCTGAGGAGCGCCTTGCGTTGCCGCGGCGGCTTCGAGGCGTTGCCGGATTTCGTGATCGACGGGCGGGACGTCGACGAGCCCGCTGACCAGCGCGCGGATCCACAGCCCCGTTCCGCCAACGACGATGGGAAGACGCCCGCGGTCGCGAATGTCTCTAATTGCGGCGTCTGCCAGCTTCGCGTAGGCGACGGCGTCCACGTCTTGGTCGGGGTCGAAGACATCGAGCATCTGGTGCGCTGTGCCTCCAAGCTCAGTGGCGGTCGGCTTTGCTGACCCGATGTCGAATCCTCGGTAGACCTGCACGCTGTCGGCGCCGACGAGCTCGCCGTCGAAGTGACGCGCCAGATGGAGCGCCGCGGCGGTCTTGCCGGTGGCGGTTGGGCCCGCGATAACCAGAAGCGGCTGCAGCGTGTCAGTCATCGGCGATCTCGGCGTTTCCAGACGGGATCCGAACGCGCGCGACGATGCAGGATTGATGGGCGTCTCGGGTCGGCCAGAGGTGGGCGGCGATTCGCTCCGCAGATCGGTCGTCGAGGGGCTCGCCGTTCGCGATGGCGGCTCGGTCTGCAATCGCGCGAAGCGCCGTGCTCGTCAGATCGTCGCCGCCGCGTCCGAGGGCGCAGAGCGCCTCTCCGAAGATAGTGGTCGCGCGCGCGTCGGCGACGAGAGCGGGGATTGCGCGCACGACATAGGATCCACCGCCGAGCTCCGACCAATCGAATCCGAGGGAATGCAAGAGCGTCGCGTGCCGTTCGAGCTCGGCTTCCGCAGGCGGTGCGAGTTCGAGTCGATCCGGAAAGAGAAGATTCTGACGCGCGAGCGGCCCACTCATGGCCGCTTCGCGCAGCGCGTCGTAGTGAACGAGCGCATCGGCTCGCTCACGGTCCAACACCAGGATGTGATCATCGGCCTCGCAGATCAAAACGCATTCGCGGACTTGAGCGACGAAGCGAAGTCCGTTCGGGCTGCGCGCCTCGTACTTGCCACGGGGCTGCGCAACGCTTGCGGCTCCCTCCGAAAGAAAATCCTCGCGCGCGTCGGTGTTCCCATCCCGCATCGGGCCGTTCGCTCCGATGCGCGCCTCCCAATAGGCATCGCCCGCCGGCGCGGCAGGAAGCCGGGCGGCGATCATCCGGGTCACGAGATCCACGAGTTGGGCGGTCCGTTTGAACCGCACCTCTGTCTTTTGCGGGTGTGCGTTGACGTCGACGTCTTCAGGCGCGAGGCGAAGGGAGACCACCCCGCGCGGGTAGTGCCCTCGGGGCAGTCGATCTCCGTACGCGAACGCGATCGCGCGGGCGAGTCCCCGGTCTACGATTGGCCGCCCGTTGATGAACAGGAAGAGGTGACGCGCCCCGGCGCGTGCGAGCTC
>CAXMRM010000252.1:0-5193 GCA_964196015.1 uncultured Myxococcota bacterium | reverse complement strand
GTTTGGAATGAGTGAAGGGTTTTTGATCATTTCCCGGTGCTGGTCGGGGCAATCGTGGAGGAACTTCATCGAGTTGCCGATCAGGTTGGTGCTGGTGTCGTTGCCACCGGCAATCATCACGAAGCAAAAGCCCACGATGTCCCAATCGGTCAGTTTGTCGCCGTCGACCTCAGCCTGGGTGAGCTTGGTAATCATGTCGCCGGTCGGCTTGGCTCGGCGCGCTTGGCACATGCCGCTAAAGTACGTGACCAGGCCCTGCACCGCGCCCATCGCCTGCTGAACATCGAGGGTAAAGTCTGCGGAGGCCGAGGTGATCGCATCCGACCAAGGGTCGAACTTCTCGCGGTCTTCGGGAGGCACGCCGAGGATATCGGCGACCACCATCGTCGGGAGCGGAGACGCAATCGCCTGGATCAGATCGACCTCTTCCCCATCGGCGGACTTTTGCTTCATCGCCTCGACGTGCTCGACGACAAACTGTCTGATGGTCGGCTCGAGCTCTTTCACCGTATCTGGAGTGAACGCTTTTGTGATCAATCGCCGAAGCCGCGTGTGGTCCGGCGGGTCCATCATGATGAACGTCGGCGGAAGGCCGAGCTGGCTGATCTCGTCCTTGACCGGCGTGAGCCCCTGCGCAGAGGAAAAGATCTGCGGCTTTCGGAGCGCATGGAAGATGTCGTCGTAGCGGGACAACACGTAGAAATCCATCCGCTCGTTGTAGTGGAGCGGATGCTCGTCCCTCAGGCGCGCGTAGAACGGATACGGGTCGGCGATCAGCTCCGGGCTGAACGGATCATAGATGGGATCGTATTCGATCGTTGCTTTGTCTTGTCCCGCGGTTTCCATTCTATTGTTCCTCTCGTTCCGCCGGAGCTGCACGGCCGCCTGCGGGCCTCAGCTCGTTGAGCCAGTCGGTCGCGGTGCTCATGGTTTGATTCGTTGAAGACCGAAGAACGTGCCGCAGCAAGCTAGGATGGGCTCCCAGTTATGTTTCATAGACGCGACAAATTACACAAGCTGTCTCGATCGTCAAAGACACATCCGGACACCCCGGCGCTCGGCTGTCATCCTTAAACAAAACCGGCGCCGGTGATTCACCAGCGCCGGTCTTTTTCGTTCAGGAACGAGCGCTAGCTCTAAGCACCACCGGCACCGCAATCGACTGCGCCCTTGCATTCCTCAAATGCGGCGTCGCAATTCTCAGAGACACAATCACGACAAGCCTGGCTTCCCGAATCGGTGCCGCAAACAATTACGCAATTATCGAAACCGCACTGGGTCACACCGCCGTAGCAATCCGCGCACTCCAGGGTCAGACCCGCGTCGTCCTGCAGGCACTGAGAAGTCGCCGGGCCTTGTCCCAATGCGTTAAGAGCGCAAGTAGAGACCGCCGCGTCAAATCCGGCGTCACACACGATCGCCGTGTCCGCCGTGTTGGTGCAGGCACCCGTGGGCGCCGTGCCACCCGAGCCACCGGTTCCAGCCGTGCCACCCGTGCCGCCTGTTCCAGCCGTGCCACCCGTGCCGCCGGTCGCCTCGTCATCACTGCAGCCGAACGCCGCGACCGCGAGAGACAGCCCAAGAATCATCATCAAGTTACGAACCATAGCAACCTCCCCTTAATAGGTATCGAGCACAACTAGCGTCTTCTTGGAGCCCCCACACGGCGAATGGCTATTCGGCGGCCTCACCTGCGCGGAAGCGCGAGGTGTCGGCGGAGAGTTCCTCAGCGGCTGGGATGATACCGTCAAGGGTCTTGGCCCGCACAAAAAGGGTGTCTTCGGTCTCGACGCGGTCCGGGTCGGGGAGGCAGCAGTCGACCGGGCAAGCCAGGGCGCACTGCTGGGTGCCGAAGAAGCCCACGCACTCGGTGCAGATATCTGAATTGATTACGAAAATGTCTTCGCCAAGGGAGATGGCGTTGGTCGGGCACTCGTCTTCGCAAGCCCCGCAGGAGGTGCAGTCTGCTGTGATTGTAGTGGCCATGTCACCTTCTCCTCGGGCGCTAGCCCAATGAGCCTCCGAAGAGGTAAATTAGTTGAAGGACGCCGGCGATGGTGCCGAGCACGGCACCTGTGACGAAGAGCTTCCATTCGTCGGCGCGGAACGCGGGACGCAGCACGCCTTCAAAGCTCTGGGCGTCGAGGGCCTGCAACTTGCTGCTGAGCTGACCGCGGAGGGCGACCGCCTTGTCGACGAACGAATGAATCAAGCCGTCGGGCTCGGGCTTGCGGGTCCGCATCTGTTCGAGCAGATCGTCTTTGGCTTGGCTGATGCGCTCGGGCGACATGAGCATCGCCGTCATCGGATCGCGCTTGTACTCCTCGAAGACGATCCCGATGCGGTTCTCGACGAGGCCGAACATCCTGTCTCTCGACGAGCCCTCGGTGATGGTCACCAGCATATTCTCGGGGCTCAGGACGTCGTCGGCCATGACGGATGCAAACCGTTCGGCGACTTCGTTCTTACGCTTGTGCAGGAGTCCCTGCAGTTGGAAAAAGCCGAAGTTGATCGGCTCGTGCGGCTCGAACACCAAGCGCAGTGCGAGGAAGTTGGTGATGTAGCCGACCGCTAAACCGCCCGCGGGCAGAACCCACCAGGCCGGGTAGTAGATCCACACGGCCATCTGGATGACGCCGAAAAGGAGCCCGAACCAAAAACCGGAGCGCTCGATGAACTTGAGCTCGGGGCCGGCGACCTCGGTGAAGACGTGTCCTAGCAGGCCCGCATCTTTGCGAATCGCATCGGTGACGACGCCTTCGAGGTCGATGATCTCGTCCGCGTTCTCCTTGAGGTCGGTGAGAATCGACAGAACCGCCTTGCGGCTGCTCTTCTCGATCATCTCGATCATGTAGTCGCGGAGCGCCTGGTGCGACCTCGCCCATTTCTCGGGCGCGATCTCCGTCGAGATCTCCTGGACCACCTGCTTGGTGATCCGCTCGACCATCGGGTCCAGGTCTTTCTCGAGCTCTTCTTCCGAGTCGATGAAGAGCTCTTTGACGTCTAGCAGCTTCTCGGTGAGGAGCTGGATCAACGACTGCGACAGCCGCTCGGCGTTGGCCGGGATGACGCCGCGCCAACCAAGGTAAGGAGGCACTCCGACGAAGTCGACGGGATAGAACGTCATCCGCAGTGCGAGGACGTTCGTGCCCCAGCCGACCAGTCCGGCGATCAAGGGAATCAATAAGACGAGCCAGTTCGACTCGATGCTGGCGAGGTGCTCCATATTGTCCTTGTCGTCCCGCCTTTACTGGGCGGCGACGAGCTCGCCTTCCTTGGCTGTGAGATCCGCAAGCACGGCACGCGCGCTGTTATAGCCGGGGACGCAGGTGACCCCCGGACCTGGGTGACACGCCGCGCCGCACATGTAGAGGTTGCCGATGGGCGTTCGGTAGTCCGCGTATCCCGGCACCGGGCGATTGGCCCACATCTGGCCGGGCTCGATCAAGCCATGACAGAAGTCGCCACCCGTGATGCCAAACGTCTTCTCGAAGTAGTTGTGCGTCAGCACGAGCTTGTCGACGATCGAGTCGCGGAAGTTCGGCGCGTACCTCGCGATTTGCTCGATCGCGCGGTCAGCCATGATCGCGGCGTCCTCGCGAAGCCGGTCCTTCGGTGTGTCGTACGGGAAGTAGTGCGAGAACAGAGTCGCCGTGTGGTAGCCGGCAGGGGCCACCGTCGCGTCGATCATGCTCGGGAAGTAGCAGTACGCGAGCGGGTCCTCGGGGATCTTGCCGTTCTTGTACTCGTTCCAGCACTTGGAGACGTGGTCGCCGGACGGGATGTAGGCCATGAGCCACTTGAGCTTGTTTTCGTTCGTGAAGGCGAGGTGCCCGGTGAACTCCGGCTCCTCCTTCAGCGTCATGTGGACCTGAATGTAGCCGTTGCGGTAGTCGATCTCTTTGACCTTCTCGGTGAACGGGAACGGGAGATTCTCTTCGCCCGCCAGCTTGAGGAACGTCGTATTGGCGTCGATGCTCGAAAGCACGACCTTGGCCGTGATCTTCTCGCCGCTACGAAGCTCGACGCCAACGGCCTTGCCGTCTTCGATGAGCAAGCGCTTGACCTGAGCCTTGTAACGAACTTCGCCGCCCTCCGCTTCGAGCGCGCGAACCAGCGCCTCCGAGAGCGCGCCAATACCGCCGACCGGAAGCTTGAACACGTTCATCGCGTCGGACGCGGTGTAGTGGAAGGCCATCGAGGTGGCTCCGCCCGGCGTGTATGGACCCATGTGCGTGCCGTCGATCGACATCGCAGCAAGCGACCCCTGGATCGTGCGATGCTTGTTGGGATCGGGGAAGAACTGGCGGATGATGTCCATCGCACTGGCGTGGCAAAGGCGCTGGAGGGTTTCACGCGTTTCGATGTCTTCGGCTTCGGCGATGAGCTTCTCGATTGCGTCCGGTGCCTTGAACCGCTCCTTGTCGGCGACCTTGCCGTAGACGCGGAGGTACTGAAACAAGTCGAACAGCCCGCGCATCGCGTCCGGCCCGTGGTCCTCGGCGAGCTTGTTCGCCATGGTGATCGGGTCGTTGTAGGCGATGAAACACTTGTCTTCGGGCTCGCCGTACACGCAGTACGAGGTGTCCGGGACGATGGTCTCGAAGCCGAATTTCTCCACGTCGAGAAGGTCGATCATCTCCTGGTGGAGCACGATCATCGCCCAGGCGCCGACGCTGTGTTTGTAGCCCTTGAAGAGCTCCTTCGTAGCAGCCATGCCGCCGGCCCAGTTGGTCTTCTCGAGGCAGAGCACCTTGCGGCCGTCGCGCGCGAGAATCGTGCCCGCAGTGAGACCGTTGTGTCCGGCACCGATTACGATTGCGTCTACGTCTGACATGCTGAGGTTCCTTTGACGGCTTCTCTGGGGATTCAGGTGGCGCTGTCTTTGAGGACGGCAGGAATGAGAATCATGCGGAAAAGCTTGCGCATGCCTTCTTCGTCGGTGGCGACTTGGCTCGGAGCGTTGAGATAAGTCCACAGCACGCGGAGCAACCACTCGATGAGCATGTCGGGGTCGATCTGGTCGCGGAGTAGGCCCTGCTCCTTCGCGTTGACGAACATCGGGCGCAAGACGTTGACGCCGATCTGGATGAGTCCGGTCGAACCGAGCAACAGATTGCCCGACGCGCGAGAATCGAGAGAGGTGACCAGCGAAGCGAACACAGGCCGCTTCGGAATCTCGCGAAGCGTGAA
>CAXMRM010000251.1:0-4669 GCA_964196015.1 uncultured Myxococcota bacterium | reverse complement strand
GTCGGCCCCGCTCGCCTTGCGGAACGGCGACGTCGAGCACCCGTACCGTCAGGACAGCGACCTCTACTACCTCACCGGCTTCGACGAGCCCGACAGCGTGCTCGTGTTGACCAATCAGCATGACGAACATCAGGTGATCCTCTTCGTTCGCCCGAAGAAACGCGAGCGAGAGATTTGGGACGGTCCGCGAGCCGGCGTCGAAGGCGCGGTGGAGGAGTTCGGGGCTGACGTCGCGTTTCCGATCGACGAGCTGTCTAAGAGGCTTCCCGACTATCTCGGCAACGTCGAGCGCATTCACTACCGGCTCGCGCAAAACGACGAAGCCGACGCCAAGCTCTTCGACTGCCTGAACCTACTTCGCCGCGGCAGCCGGCGTGGAGTCACGGCGCCCGAAGCGATCATCGATTCCTCGGTGCACCTGCACGAGATGCGCATGCGCAAGAGCGACGGCGAACTCGCGACGATGCGACGGGCGGCAGCAATCAGCAAAGAGGCCCACCTGCGCGCGATGCAAATCACCCGCGCTGGCATGCATGAATACGAAATCGATGCCGAGCTCCTCCACGTCTTTCGCAAACACGGAAGCGAGCGTCCGGCCTACGAGAGCATCGTAGGCTCCGGGCCCAACGCAACGATCCTGCACTACCGGGCAGGCACCCGCGTCTTGAACGACGGAGAGTTGCTGCTGATCGATGCGGGTTGCGAGTACGGCTACTACGCGAGTGACGTCACGCGCACGTTCCCCGTCAATGGCAAGTTCTCCGATGAGCAACGTGCGGTCTACGAGGTGGTGCTCCAGGCGCAGCAGGTGAGCATCGAGGCTGTAGAGCCAGGGGTCACGCTCAAGGACATCCACGAGGGCGCGGTGCGCTCGATCACCGAGGGCTTGGTCGGCATCGGTGTGCTGAAGGGCCAGGTGGACTCGCTGGTCGAGGAAAAGAAATACGAGCCGTTCTACATGCATCGAACCTCGCACTGGCTGGGGATGGATGTGCACGACGTTGGCCGTTACTACGTCGACGGTGAGCACCGGCCCCTCGAGTCAGGCTTCGTGCTGACGGTCGAGCCGGGCATTTACATCGCCAGCAACGCTGAGGACGTGGACGAGCGATGGCGCGGCATCGGCATTCGCATCGAAGACGACGTCGTCGTCACCAAAGCCGGACGGGACGTCCTGACCGACCAGATTCCCAAAGAGATCGACGACCTCGAAGCGGCCTGCGCGTAACGCATCTTGGCTGCGTATCGTCGGCACGGGTTGTGTGGTATGCCGCGCGGCATGTCAGTGGACCATACGATCGCTTTCGTCGGCGCCGGCAACATGGCGTCCGCCCTCATCCGCGGCCTGATCGGCACGGCCACCGTACCCGCCGACAGGATCATTGCCGCCGATCCCGACGAGGCCCGGCTCAACTTGCTCGAAGCGGAGTTCGCAATCCGCGTCAGCTGTGACAATGCGGAAGCCGTGCGAGAAGCGACTGTCGTCGTGTTGGCGACGAAACCCCAGGTGTTCGCGCAGGTGCTTCCCGGTATCGCCGCCGCGCTGGGCCCGGACACGCTCTTGGTGTCGATCGCCGCTGGCATCTCGACGGGCATGATTGAACGGGCATTTTCCGCCGGCTCACGGGTCGTGCGCAGCATGCCGAACACGCCCGCGCTCGTCGGTGCGGGGGCGACCGCCATTGCAGCGGGCAGCCACGCTACAGACGACGACCTCGAACTCGCCGAAACCCTCTTCGGAAGCGTCGGCATCTCCGTCCGTGTGCCCGAGGAGCAGATCGACGCGGTGACCGGCCTCAGCGGCTCTGGACCGGCGTACGTGTTCGCCATGATCGAGGCCCTTCGCGACGCCGGCGTGCGCGAAGGCTTGCCCGAAGAAACATCGCTTCGGCTCGCTTCGCAAACCGTGTTCGGCGCCGCGCGACTGCTGCTTGACCAAAAAGAAGCGCCCGAGGTACTGCGGGAACGAGTGACGAGCCCAGGCGGAACCACGCGCGCCGGATTGGACGCGCTTGCAGCCACAGGCTTCGCCGACGCGATCCTCGGGGCCGTGCGTGCCGCAACCCGGCGATCCGTGGAGCTCGGGAAGATAGCCGAAGGCGCTGAGAGCTAACGCTCGACCGCCGGACGCGGCCCAAAAATTGCTGTCCCGATTCGAAGCATCGTCGCGCCCTCCTCGACCGCCGGCTCGAGGTCGTGCGTCATCCCCATCGAAAGCTCCGGCAAGCCGTGCACCTCGGCCAGATCGCGGAGCGCGGCGAAGAACGGTCGACTGGCTTCGACATCGTCGAGGTGCGGCGCAACGGTCATGAGCCCTCTCAACGTGACGTTCGACAAGGCACGGACCGCTTCGACGAGCCCTGGCACGTCTTCGGGCGCACAGCCGGACTTCTGCGCTTCGTTACCGACATTGACCTGAAGCAGCACCTCGATATCCGTCGCCGCGACTGCCGCTCGCGCGCAAAGCGCCTCCGCCAACCTCACGGAATCGACAGTGTCCACGCTAGCCTGGGCGCGCTCGATGAGCCTGATCTTGTTGCGCTGGAGGTGGCCGATGAAGCGCCATCTGATGTCGGGCAAATCGCTCAACGCTGAAGCTTTGGCCGCGAGGTCCTGGGCGTAGTTCTCACCAAACACGCGCATGCCCACATCGTAGGCAGCTCGAATCGCCTCCTCGGGATGCCCCTTGGACACCGCTATCAATTGGACGGAGCCCGGATCGCGCCCTGCGCGTTCGCACGCGCGCTCGATGCGTTCACGGACACGTTCGATGGCAGCCGAAATGTCGTGACTCATGGCCATTGATCCAAGGCACCGTGGTCGACGAGCAGACCCACCACCTCGGCGGCCGGAAGGCCCACCACGTTGGTGTACGATCCTTCGATCCGAGTCACAAAGCCGCTTGCCAACCCTTGGACGCCATATGCGCCTGCTTTGTCGTGGCTCTCGCCGGCCGCGACGTAGCGCTGTAGCTCCTCGCGGGACGCTGACCTGAACCACACCCGGGTCTCCACGACGCGGCATTCGAGCACACCCTCCCCGACCCGGCCGAGCGCAACGGCGGTTCGAACCACGTGGTTACGTCCAGCTAGAAGCTCCAACATGCGCACAGCGTCCTCGTCGTCCGCGGGCTTGCCCAATCGCTGACTGTCGATGCATACGATGGTGTCCGCCGCAAGAACGTAGGCCCCGGTTTGCTGGCTGGCGCCCAACACATCCTCTAACTTCATTCGCGCCGCCGCACGAACGAAGTCCAGGTCATCTTCGATTCGAAGCGCGTCTTCATCGGCGCGACTCGGTTGCACCTGGATCGCGACCCCGAGTGACGACAATATCTCGCGGCGACGCGGCGACGCGGACGCAAGGATGAGCGAAGTCCGCGGCGCGCTCACGCGCTCTCTCCCTCGTCTTGCATGCCCGCTTTGTAACGTCGGAGGTAGCTCTGGCTCACCTGCTCGGGATCGAGCCTCAGACACTTGGCGAACTCAGTGACGAAGCCCCGCACGTAGACGGCCGCCGGCAACTTCTCGAACCCGTCCTCTTCGAGGCATCGGAGGTAATAGATGCCGACCTTTGTTCGCTCGCTGATCTGGTCGAGACTGGTACCTTGTGACTCCCGGACGGCGCGAAGAAGCGCCCCGCTAAACTCCGTGTCCGGTGTAATACTCGGTGCCGGCGGCAACTCGCCGCTCGGCACCTCTTCTCGTTCAGCTTCGGCCTTTGTTTGCGCGGCCTCGGGGAAGACGGAAATTTCGTACGGACGGCGGCGAGCCGGGTCGAGGAGCACATCGTAGGCCTCGTCGATCCGGGTGCGCGCGGCTTGCAGCCCCGTCTCGTCGAACAGGCCGAAAGTGACCAGGTTCTCGGAGTCGAACACCGCGCACATGCGCTTGTACGCGCGCCGGATCTCCTCGTCCGTGGCGCCACGCTCGACTTCGAGCACGTCGTGATGCGAGTTCGGCGGCACCTCGCGCCACGGCGCACGGTCCCTGCGACCGTCCTGCGACGCGAAGAGCCGTCGCGCAATTTTTTCGATATTGCGACTCGCCCTGCTGCCGGGGCTCTCGAGAAGAAGCGGTCGCCGCTTTCGCGAGCACGCTCGAACCGCATCGTCGTGCTCGACATAACCGAGGTACTTCAAATGAACGCCGTAGCGTCGGCGCACCGCAACCGTGACTTGATCGCCGAGCTCGAGATCAGCGCGCAAGCGTGCTTGGTTGACGATGAAGGGGAACTGCAACGTGCTCATGCAGTCCTGCAACACATGCCCAAGCTCCGGCCAGTCGCGTCGCACCAATGCGGTGATGTCGGAGGGCGCGGGTGTCTGACCGGCTTTCGTGAACGCAGCGTGAAGCGCGCTCTGCTGGCGTTCGTCCGAAACATGTTCGAGGGCCATGGCCGCAAATGCTTTACGCACCAGCCGGTATAACCCGCTCACTGCGTTGGGCTCCGGCATCGTCAACGCGAGCCGATGGGTCGCCCCGCACCAAAAACGAATCGCCGCATCGCTTGCCGCGGACCCAAGGTCGACGACGGCGAAGTCCGCGTCCAGTTTCGTCAGTCGGCCTTGCAGTTCTCGCAACGAGCTTCGGCGCGCGCTCCCTCGATGAGGCTCGCCCAAGCCTCCGTCCATGAACTGCAGGCTCGCGATCGGTCCATCGACCGGCTC
>CAXMRM010000250.1:0-10053 GCA_964196015.1 uncultured Myxococcota bacterium | reverse complement strand
ACTTCCGCTCGGCGCGCATCATGTCGCCCGTCGAGATCTGGGGGATGCCCAGCAGGTCGATGAGGAACTTTGCCTGAGTGCCTTTGCCAGCGCCGGGCGGTCCGAAAAGTAGCAGGTCCATTACGCGTTCCTCCCGCGGATACGGGAGCCCTTGGACCCTGTGAGGCCTTCGTAGTGACGGGTGATGAGATGGCTCTCGACCTGCTGGGCGAAGTCGAGGGCCACGCCGACGACGATCATCAGCGAGGTGCCGCCGAGATAGAACGGCACGTTCCATCGCGCCTGCAGCAGGGTCGGAAGCGTGACGACAGCCGCAACGTACAGAGCGCCGCCCACCGTGATTCGGGTCAGAACCGCGTCAATATACTCGGCCGTGGCCTTGCCGGGCCGCACGCCAGGAATGAAGGCGCTTTGTTTCTTGAGGTTCTCCGCCACGTCGACCGGTTGGAAGGTGATCGCCGTGTAGAAGAAACAAAAGAAGATCGTCATGGTCGCGAACATGACGATGTAAACCCAGCCGCCTGGAACCAAGTTGTTACTGAACCAGCGCATAGCGTCGGAGAGGTAGGGGATGTTGGTGCCCGCCAGCGTGACGGGGAACATCAACAGCGACGAGGTGAAGATCGGTGGGATGACACCGGCCATGTTCACGCGCAGCGGGAGGTGAGACTGCTGTCCACCGTACATCTTCCGCCCGATCATCCGTTTGGCATAGGTGATCGGCAGCCGCCTCTGCGCGCGTTCGAAGAACACGATGAAAGCGGTCGTCGCGAGGGCGATGACAATCAACAACATCAAGTCGATCGGCTGGAGCTCCCCCAGCTTGAATTGCTCGAGGGTCATGAAGAGGGCGTCGGGAAGATTGGACACGATGCCCGCGAAAATGATGAGCGAAATCCCGTTTCCGAGCCCGCGCTCGGTAATCTGCTCGCCGAGCCACATCAGGAACGAAGTGCCCGTCGTGAGCGCAAGCACGGTCATCAAGCGGAAGCTCCAACCGGGATTGGCAACGATGTCGCCGGCCGTGGAGCTCTCGTTCCAGCCCTCCCAGAGCATCGCGAGCCCCATGCTTTGAAAGATACTGAGCCCAACGGTGCCGTAACGGGTGTACTGGTTGATCTTGCGTTGACCCGCCTCGCCTTCCTTACGAAGCTCCATGAGCGAGGGCACCACGACCGTCATTAACGACAAGATGATGCTCGCCGAAACGTAGGGCATGATGTTGAGTGCGAAAATCGACGCCTGCTCTAGCGCCCCACCTGAAAACAGGTTGAAGAGGCTCAGGAAGCCGCCCGACTGACCGGCCACGTACTTGCGCATGGCCGTCCGGTCTACGCCGGGGGTCGTGACGAAAATCCCGATGCGATAGACCGCCAGCATCCCCAGCGTGAAGAGGATGCGGCGACGGAGCTCAGGGATTCGAAAGATGTTCGCGACGGTGCTCATGGCTTGCTACGGGCTTTCGGTTAAGAGGCGGCCGTTGTGACTAGCTCGACCGTACCGCCCGCTTTCTCGATCTTCTGCGTGGCACTCGCGCTAGCAGCGTGGACTTTGACGGTGAGAGCTATTTCCAATTCGCCATGGCCGAGAACCTTAATGATGTCTGCTTTACGGTTGATGAGGCCAGCTTCTCGCAGAGCCGCCTCGTCGACCGTGGCCCCTGCATCGAAGCGAGCCAGGTCCTTCACGTTGACCGTCTCGACCCTCTTGGTGAAGGGGTTGGTGAAGCCACGCTTGGGGATGCGCCGATAGAGGGGCATCTGCCCGCCTTCGAAGCCGAGCTTACTAAAGCCACCAGGATGCCTGGCTTTCTGGCCCTTCTGGCCGTGGCCAGCGGTCTTGCCGAGGCCTGAACCCGGGCCGCGTCCCTTGCGTCGCTTTCCGCGGACCGCGCCCGGTGCGGGGCGAAGCCGGGAGAGGATCGGCGTTTGCTTCTGCTCACTCATTGACTTCCTCAACTTGGACGAGGTGGAGCACCTTCTTGACCATCCCACGGAACGAAGGGGTGTTGTCCACCACGACTTCCGTGTTTAGCCCATGTAGGCCAAGGCCCCGGAGGACACGTCGCTGCTTGTCCATCCGGCCAATTTCGCTTTTGACCTGCGTCACTTTGAGTTTTTTCTCGCTCATGACTGCCTCTCTTAGGATGCGCTGGCCTCCGCAGGCGCTTCGTCAGGCGCTGCGGGACGTTCGGCCTTGGGCCCATGCTCGTACTGTTGAACGTCACCCTTGCGACGGCCGCGGCGGCGAGCCACGTCGGCCGGCGACTCGAGCGCCTTGAGCGCCGCGACCGTGGCGTTGACCACGTTGTAGGCGTTCGTCGTGCCGAGGATCTTCGCCAGGACGTCTTTGACGCCTGCTGCTTCGAGGACCGGCCGCATCGCGCCGCCGGCGATGACGCCAGTACCTTCGGACGCGGGACGTAAAACGACGCGACCTGCGCCCGAGTGACCGACGATCCGGTGGGAAATGGTACGACCGGTTAGCGGAACCCGGAAGAGATTCTTCTTGGCAGCGTCGGTGCCCTTGCGAATCGACTCGGGAACCTCCTTGGCCTTACCCATGCCGACACCCACGTGACCGTTGCCGTCTCCGACGACGACGAGCGCGCTGAAGCTGAACCTCCGGCCGCCCTTCACTACCTTGGCAACGCGGTTGATGAAGATCACGCGATCGGTGAGATCCTCGAGTGAACCTGGATCGATGATTTCGTCTTTGTATGCCATCTCGTCCTCAGAACTTCAGACCGGCTTCGCGAGCCGATTCGGCCACTGCGCGAACGCGTCCGTGATATTGATAACCGCCACGGTCGAACACGACCTGCTCGACCCCTTTTTCCATGCACGCCTTAGCCACGGCGATGCCAACCGACTTGGCGAGGTCGACCTTGCTTCCTGCGGCAGGCTCGGCGGCGCTCGACGCATGGGCAATCGTGGTGCCCTGCGTGTCGTCGATGACCTGCGCGTAGATGTGCTTCGAACTGCGAAAAACGCAAAGCCGAGGACGTTGCGGGGTGCCCTGCACCTTCTTGCGAATCCGCAGCCTGCGTCGAGTCCGTCCTGTGAGTTTCTTGTGCATGATCAGCCTCCGGCCTTTCCGGCCTTGCCCGCCTTCTCGCGAATACGCTCGCCGGTGTAACGGATCCCTTTGCCGTTGTAGGGCTCCGGGGGTCGCATCTGACGAATCCGCGCAGCAACCCGGCCGATTATTTCTTTGTCGGGCGACTCGAGGTGAACGCGGGGGAACTTGGTACCCGCCTCGTCGATCGTCTCGATCTTGACGGCGACCGTCGTCGGGATATCGAGAATCGGCTGATGTGAGAGACCGACGGTCATCTTGAGCCGATTGTTGTTGAACTCCGCACGGTAACCAACACCACGGAAGTCGAGCGAACGCTTGTAGCCGTCCGCGACGCCCTCAACCATGTTGCGAAGAATCGCGCGTGTCAGACCCTGGTACTGAACGCCCGCGTTGCCGGCGCCTGCAAGCGGGCTAACCGTGAGCTTTCCCTCGTTCTCGGCGACCACGACCTCTGGACGGAGCGTATACGTGAGCTCTCCCTTAGGTCCCTTGATCGTGATGTCCCGGCCGCTGACCGAAATCTGCACGCCCTTGGCGATCTCAACCGGCTTCTTGCCGTTTCTGGACTGCTTGCCTGTTTGTATTTCGGTCATTACCAAACCTCGCACAGCACCTCGCCGCCCACTCGCTTATGGCGAGCATCGCGGTCGGTCATGACGCCGGCGGACGTCGAGAGAATCGCAACGCCCATGCCGTTGTAGACACGAGGAATCTCATGGTGGCCCACGTAAAAACGTCGCCCTGGACGGCTCGCGCGACGCATTCCGACGAACGCGCTCTGGCGATCGCGGCTGTACTTGAGAAAGACCGTGAGGCTATTCTGGACCCCGTCGTCCACGCGGTAATCGTCGATGAAGCCTTCCTGCTTGAGAATCTCGGCTAGCTGCGCCTTGAGCTTCGAAGAAGGAAGAACGGTGTGTTGGTGCTGAGCCTGTGCGGCGTTACGGATGCGCGTCAGCATGTCAGCGATTGGATCGGTCATCATGATAGCACCTCCTTACCAGCTCGATTTCGTGAGCCCCGGGACTTCACCCGCAAGCCCGTATTTGCGGAGACAAATGCGGCACATCTCGAACTTGCGGTAGTAACCCCGCGGGCGTCCGCAGATTTTACAGCGGTTTCGCTGTCGTACGGAGAACTTCAGTGTCTTTTCCATCTTGGCAAATGCGCGCCTACTAGCCATCTGCGTCCTCTAGTTCCTGAACGGCATGCCGAGCGACTTCAGCAAGGCACGTCCCTGTTCGTCAGTTTCTGCTGTAGTAACAAGGGTCACGTTCATGCCCTTGATACGATCGATTTTGTCATAGTTGATCTCTGGGAAGACGATCTGCTCGCGAATGCCGAGCGTGTAATTGCCGCGGCCGTCGAACGCCTTCGGGCTGATGCCCTTGAAGTCACGGGTTCGCGGCAACACGATCGAGACCAGACGGTCGAGGAAATCGTACATCTGCTTGCCGCGAAGCGTCACCATGACGCCAATCGGCATCCCCTCGCGGAGCTTGAAGCTAGCGATGGACTTCTTCGCGCGGGTGACGATCGGCTTTTGGCCGGTGATTGCGGTGAGCTCTTCGACGGCGGACTCGATCAGCTTGGCATTCTGCACAGCCTCGCCGAGGCCCATGTTGATGACGATCCGTTCCAGCTTCGGAACCTGCATGACGTTCTTGAAGCTGAAGTCCTTCATCAACTGAGGGACGATCTCGCTCTTGTACTTGTTTCTGAGTCTGGGTTCGTATTCACTCATGACGACCTCAATCCAGGACCGAACCGCTCTTCACGGCTACGCGGACCCGCTTGTCAGGGTCTTTCTTGTCGGCTTCGATGCGGACGCGGGTGCGTTCTTCGGTCTTGGGGTCGACCAGCATCACGTTGGACGCGTGAATCGGCATCTCTTTTTCGATGATGCCGGCCTCGGCGAAACGACGCGGGCTCTGGTGGCGCTTCACGCGGTTGACGCCTTCAACGAGGATCAAGTCTGCCCGAACGACCTGAAGGACACGGCCTTTTTCGCCCCGATCCTTGCCGGCGATGAGCTGTACAAGGTCACCCTTTTTGATACGTGCGGTCATCACACCACCTCCGGCGCGAGAGAAACGATCTTCATGAAACGCTTCGCGCGGAGCTCACGTGCTACGGGTCCGAAGATGCGAGTGCCGATGGGCTCGTTCTCCTTAGTGATCAGCACGGCACTGTTCGTGTCGAACTTGATGTACGTGCCGTCCGGCCGCTGGTACTCACGCTTGGTGCGGACCACGACGGCGCGAGCGACCTCGCCCTTCTTCACGCGCGCGGTCGGAAGTGCTTCTTTCACCGAAACGACGATGACGTCGCCGAGACCGGCATACCGACGACGCGACCCGCCGAGCACCTTGATGCAAGCAACTCGCTTTGCGCCGCTGTTGTCGGCCACATCCAGTTGTGTTTCTGTCTGAATCATCGTTATACCTCCGGCTGTCTTTCGACCAGGCGGACGACTTCCCATCGCTTCGTCTTGGAGTGCGGGCGGCAGGCGCGGATCTCGACCACGTCGTTCTTGCGGTACTCGTTGCCTTCGTCATGCACGTGGAACTTCTTCTTGCGCTTGACGTACTTGCCATAGAACGGGTCACGGGCGCGGCGGATCACCTCCACCACGATGGTTTGTTGGGCTCGCCCCTCGGTCTGCGTCTCGTTCACGACGCGTCCAACCAAGCGACGACGAATACCGCGCTCTTTGGCGGCTTTCGGGGTCGGTTGTCCTGGTTCAGCAGCAGTCATGGCCGGTCACTCCTTGTTCGCCGCTTCGGCGCGACGCTCGGTTAGAATGGTTTTCACGCGGGCGAGATCCCGGCGAAGTTTGTGAACCGAGCTCGTGTCATCGAGCTGGTTGGTGTGATTGTCGAAGCGCGCCTTCCAAAGTTGGCGGCGCAGATCGCCCTCGATAACCGCGAGCTCTTCGGCCGTATTTCCACGAATGTCTTCGGGCTTCATAGCTCGGCCTCCCTCGACCGGAAGGTCGTCTTGATCGGGAGCTTGTGGGCGGCGAGTGCGAACGCTTCCCGCGCGAGGTTCTCTGGCACGCCCTGAATTTCGTAGAGCATACGCCCGGCCTTGATCACGGCCACCCAGCCTTCGACGCTGCCTTTACCCTTGCCCATACGAGTTTCGAGAGGCTTTTTGGTGATGGGCTTGTCCGGGAAGATGCGAATAAAGAGCTGCCCTTGACGACTCACCTTCCGCTGAATCGTCATACGAGCCGCTTCGATCTGTCGCTGGCTAATCCGGCCAGGCTCGAGCGCCTGCAACCCGAAGTCGCCGAACGAGACCTTGCCGCCTCGGTAGGCCTTGCCGCGCATGCGGCCCTTCATCTGTTTCCGGAACTTGGTTTTCTTTGGTTGAAGCATGGCTCGTCCTTAGACTCGGGCTCCTAGGGCCCCGGCACCCGGGCGCGGCGGAAGCTGCTCACCCTTGAAGATCCAGCACTTGATGCCGACCGTGCCCGCCTTCGTATGCGCAGTCACTTCGCCATAGTCGATGTCGGCGCGAAGCGTGTGCAGCGGTACCCGGCCCTCCCGATACCACTCGGTGCGTGCGATCTCGGACCCGCCGAGGCGCCCGCCGGCTGTCACTCGAATGCCCTTCACGCCGAACTTCATCGCGGTCTGCACTGCCTTCTTCATGGCGCGGCGGAAAGCGACTCGTCGCTCGAGTTGCGTCGCGATGTTCTCCGCAACGAGCTGGGCGTTGGTCTCGGCCTTACGAACCTCTTGGATGTCGAGGAACAGCTCGTTCTCGGTAAGCTTCTGGAGATCTGCCTTGAGCTGCTCTA
This sequence comes from uncultured Myxococcota bacterium, assembly GCA_964196015.1. GTDB lineage: Bacteria > Myxococcota_A > Polyangia > Polyangiales > Houyiibacteriaceae > SG8-38. Next base: position 3,164 of record CAXMRM010000250.1, on the reverse strand, counting down.
CGCCGGCCCCGCGCTTTCCGATGATGATGCCGGGTCGTGAGGTGTAGATGACCACCTTGGCCTTGTTGGCCGCACGCTCCATTTCGATATCGGCAATGCCCGCGTGCGCGAAGTTCTTCCGGATCGTGGCCTTCAGCTTCAGGTCTTCATGAAGCCACTTGGCGTAGTTCTTGTCCTCGTACCACTTGGACTTCCACGTCTTCACGACGCCGAGACGGAAACCAAAAGGATGTACTTTCTGACCCACGGTTCAGCTCTCTTCCCCGTCGCTCACGACGACGGTGATATGACTCATTCCCTTGACGACGCGCGTAGCGCGACCCTGCGCGCGAGGGCGCCAACGGCGCATGTGTTGGTTCGGCGCCATGTCCGCGAACGCCGTCTTTACGAACAGCGCGTCGAGGTTGATCTCTTCGTTCTTCTGTTTGGCATTGGCGATGGCGCTGCCAATGGCCTTCGCGACGATGGGCGCCGCCGACCTCGAGGTGAAGCGGAGCTCGTTGAGCGCCTCGGCGACGTTCTTGCCGCGCACCATGTTGAGCACGACGCGCGCTTTACGAGGTGAAATCCGTTGAAATCGCGCTTTTGCAATCGCTTCCATGATCAGCTCTTACCCGTCTGTGGGTTGATCTTGCGTCCGCCCTTCTTGTCCGACGAGTGACCGCCAAACGTCCGAGTGGGCGCGAACTCGCCGAGCTTGTGCCCGACCATGTTCTCGGTGACGAAGACCGTGATGAACTTCCGGCCGTTGTGAACGGCGAAGGTGTGCCCGACGAAATCGGGCGTCACGGTAGAACGGCGCGACCAAGTGCGGATCATCTTCTTGTCGCCGACTTTGTTTGCCGCCTCGACCTTGTCTTCCAGATGCTGGTCGATGAACGGTCCCTTTTTGACTGAACGCGCCATTACTTCTTCTTCCGCCTGCGAACGATGTGCTTGTCGGTCGCCTTGTTCTTTCTGGTCTTCAGGCCCTTGGCAAGCTGGCCCCACGGTGAACAGGGATGCCGTCCGCCCGAAGTGCGACCCTCACCACCACCCATCGGGTGGTCGACCGGATTCATGGTGGTGCCTCGGTTGTGCGGGCGACGGCCCAGCCAACGGCTACGGCCGGCCTTGCCGAGGGTCATACGTGCGTGAAGCGAGTTACTGACGTGCCCGACCGTCGCGCGGCAATTGAGGTGTATCAACCGGACCTCTCCGGAAGGAAGGCGAATCTGAGCATAGTTGCCATCCTTGGCCATCAGCTGGGCTGCTGTGCCGGCCGAACGCACGAGCTGCGCGCCTTTGCCTATCTTCAGCTCGATGTTGTGAATCATCGTGCCCAGCGGCATGTGGCGAAGCGGCATCGCATTGCCGGGCTTCACGTCGGCGTGGCGCGATGAAATCACCTGCTGACCAACCTCGAGCCCGTCGGGCGCGAGGATGTAGGTCTTCTCGCCGTCCGCGTAGTGCACGAGTGCGATGCGAGCCGAGCGGTTTGGATCGTACTCGATGGTCTTCACGGTCGCTGGAACGCCAATTTTGTTCCGCTTGAAGTCGATCTTGCGGTAGCGCTGCTTGTGGCCGCCTCCACGGAAGCGCGACGTGATGCGCCCCTGGTTGTTGCGACCTGCGGTTTGCTTCTTCGAGTCGAGAAGCTTCTTTTCGGGCTTCCCGTGCGTGATCATGTCGAAGTCCGGCGCTTCGTAAAAGCGGCGGGACGGCGACGTAGGTTTGAATTTACGAATTGCCATCTTTAGACACCCTCGAAGAAGTCGATCGTCTCACCCTCGCGGAGCGTGACGATGGCCTTTTTCCAGTTATGGGTTTTCCCGTAGCCCTTGCCCATGCGACGCATGTGACCACGCATGACCAGCGTGCGGACGTCACGGACCGTGACTTTGAACAGAGTCTCGACGGCGGCCTTGATCTGGAGCTTGTTCGCGCCGAGGTCAACCTCGAACGTGTACTTGTTCTCCTCTTCACGCAGCCTGGAGCCCTTTTCGGTGAGGTACAGTGGGCGCTTGATGACTTGCTCAACGTGCATCACTGACACCTTGCTTCCAGGGCTTGCACCGCAGTTTGCGTGAGCACCAGATGTTCGTGACGGAGCAGGTCGTACAGGTTCACTCCCTCGGGTGGCAGAACCGAGTACTTCTGTAGGTTGCGAGCGCTGAGACGCAGCTTCTCGTTCTCCTTGCCGTCGACGATGAGGGCGCCGCCGTTCACCTCGAGCTTGTCGAGGACGTCAGCGAGCTTCTTCGTCTTGACCTCGGCAAGCTCGAAGTCTTCGACGATCAGCAAGTGACCCTCGCGAAGCTTGAGGCTCAACGCGCTCTTGAGCGCTCCGATCCGCATCTTGCGCGGTGGCCTGTAGCCGAAGTCACGCGGCTTCGGGCCATGAACGGTGCCGCCACCGACGAAGATCGGCGCGCGCCTCGAGCCATGACGAGCGTTGCCGGTGCCCTTCTGCTTGTAGAGCTTGGCCCCGGTCGCGCTGACCTCCGCCCGTGTCTGGGACGAAGCGGCGCCCTTGCGCTTACTGGCGAGCTGGGCTTTGAGCACATCATAGAGAAGGCTCTCATTGACCGTCGCATCGAAGACGCTGTCCGAGAGATCAATCTCTCCGACGCCCTTCTTACTCAAGTTGTAGACCTGTACCTTTGGCATCGACCTACCGCCTTACGACTTAATCTCGACATCAACGCCGGCTGAAAGATCCAGCTTCATGAGGGCGTCGAGCGTTTGCTGCGTGGGGTCCAGAATGTCCAAGAGCCGCTTGTGAGTCCGAATCTCGAACTGCTCTCGCGACTTCTTGTCCACGTGGGGCCCGCGCAACACGGTGTATTTGTTGATGCGTGTAGGCAGCGGAATCGGACCCGCAACCCGCGCACCCGTGCGCTTCGCCGTGTCGACGATTTCAGTCGCCGATTGGTCTAACAATCGGTGATCGTAAGCCTTGAGTCGAATCCGGATCTTGTTCGCTGCCATGGTTCTACTCAATGATCTTGGAAATGACGCCTGCGCCGATGGTGCGGCCGCCCTCGCGAATCGCGAAGCGCTGCTTTTCTTCCATCGCGGCCGGCGTGATGAGGTTGACCTTCATCTTCACGTTGTCGCCCGGCATGACCATCTTCACGTCGTCTGGAAGCTCGATCTTGCCCGTCACATCCAGCGTGCGGATG
>CAXMRM010000249.1:0-5866 GCA_964196015.1 uncultured Myxococcota bacterium | reverse complement strand
GCCGAGCCTTCTTCGAGTAGGGCGAGCTCCGCGCCGTCGCCGGGGCGGATGAGGTTCACCACCGCAATGCCGGTCATGATGGCGATCAAGCTCGTCGTTAGATAGAAGACAATCGCGCGTCCCCCGATCGACCCCAAGCTCCGGAGGTCGCCCATGCCGGTGATGCCCGTGATCAGCGACGAGATGATCAACGGCACGACGAGCATTTGCAGCAGCCTCAGGAAGAGGTCCCCCACCTCCTTGCCGATCATGGCCACTTCGCCGACGATATCCGTATCGACCATGCCCTGGCCGCCGGCCCAATTGAGCCCCAGCCCCAGGGCGGCGCCTAGAGCCATCGCGATCAGTATCCAATGATGGAGTTGCAGTCGTTTCACTGGCGCGCATTATGCGGACGCCCCTCTTCGATGTAAAACCAACCCATGACCGATATGAATCCCGACGAAGGCCCGCTTTTGGAGCTGCGCGGAGCGCTCGACACGCTTGATCACGAGCTGTTGGAGCTTTTGGTTCGGCGAATGGAGGTCGTGGCGGACATTGCGGCACGCAAGCGAGAGCAGCGGGTTCGGATTCGTGATCTCGCCCGAGAGCGACGGGTTCTGGATGACCGCTGCGCCCGCGCCAAAGAGCTCGGCCTCCCGACCGGGAGCATCGAATCGGTGTGGCGGCAATTGATGCTCATGAGCCGCGAGCGGCAAGCGGCGCTACGCGCAGAGGTGCCCCTCGACCTCGAGCCCAAGACGATTGCCATCGTTGGCGGCGAAGGTGGGATGGGACGCTCGCTGCACACCTTGTTCTCCGATCTCGGCCACGAGGTGCTGAGCGCCGACCTGCAGACCGAGCTGCGGCCTGCCGATGCAGCCGCGACTGCAGACGTGGTCATCATCAGTGTGCCGATTCGCGAGACGCGAGCGGTCATCGAGCAACTCGGCCCCCTTGTTCGCAAGGACGCGCTCCTCATGGATGTCACGTCGATCAAGACGGAGCCGATGGCGGCTATGCTGGCGTCCACCGAAGCGAGCGTCCTCGGCACCCATCCCATGTTCGGCCCCGGGGTCAACACGTACCAGGGTCAGCGGCTGCTGATCTGTCCGGGGCGCGGGGATGCCTGGCTCGACTGGGCTCGGCAGATGTTCGCCGCGCGCGGCTTGGTCATTACGGAGACGACGCCCGCCGAGCACGACTCGATGATGGCGATCGTTCAGGTCCTGCATCACTTCAAGACACAGGTGCTCGGGCTCGCGTTGAGCCGCGCCGGCGCGCCGGTCGAAGAGACGCTTCGCTTTACCTCGCCAGCGTACCTCCTCGAGACGTATGTGACCGGCCGCCACTTCGCACAGTCACCGGAACTGTACGGGCCAATCGAAATGCTCAATCCCGACTCGAAGCGGGTGATCGACGAGTTCCGCAAGGCCGCGGCCGATATGGCGGAAATCCTCGCTGCCGGCGACCAGGAAGCCTTCGATCAGGTGTTCGCCGACGTTCGCGCGTTCTTCGGCGAGTTCACCGACGAGGCGCTCGAACAGAGCGGCTTCCTCATCGACCGTTTGGTGGAGCTGAGCGCCGGACGCTCGTCGTCCTAAGGCGTCGATTGACGCTCGTCACAGCATCTGCGATGCCCTCACCATGGCGCAAGTCGCGATACACGGGGCAGCCGGTCGCATGGGGCAAAGCATCGCCTCGGTCCTGAACGACGATCCTGAGGCGAACCTCGCGGCCGCGATGGATCGCGAAGGCTGCGAGCTGCTCGGTCGCGACATGGGCGAGCTGGCGGGCCGGGCACCTTCGGGGGTCTGCATCACGCCGGACGTCGAAGAGTTTCTGAGCAACGTCGAGGTCGTCATCGACTTCAGCATTGCGTCAGCGACCGCGAAGCTCCTCCCACTTTGCGCGGGGCAGCATATTCCGATGGTGATCGGAACCACTGGGCTCGATACCGCTACGCGCGCCAGCCTCGAGCGGTCCGCGGAGAGGGTGCCGATCGTGTTTGCGCCCAATTACAGCCAGGGTGTCAACGCATTTTACTTTCTTGCGGCGCGCGCGACCGAGCTCTTGGGGCCGACCTTTGACGCCGAGATCGTCGAAATCCATCACCGGAACAAGGTCGATGCGCCGAGCGGCACTGCCGTTCGCCTCGCCGAGTTGGTGGCCGAGGCGAAGCAGCTCGACCCTGAACGGGCGGTGAGTCACGGGCGAAGCGGCCACGTCGGACCGAGACCGCTCGAGGAGGTGGGGGTGATGGCGCTGCGGGGCGGTGACGTCGTCGGCGAGCACACCCTCTACCTCGTGGGAGAGGGCGAGCGCATCGAGCTCACGCATCGCGCCACCGATCGTTCGATCTTCGCGCGAGGGGCGGTGCGTGCCGCACATTGGGTCCTCGGCCGGCCCGCGGGCCTCTATGACATGGCCGACGTGATGGGGATTTCCCGCTAGGTGCAAGCGCGAAGCCACCCAGGACGAATTCTGATACGGTAAGGGCGCGTGATGGATTGTCCCCAATGTGGAGCCGAAGTTCCGTCCGATGATGCGTTCTGCGGCAAATGTGGTTACGCCATGCGCGATCACGGTCCGGAGCGCCTAGACCAGTCCCGCATTCGCGTGCACGAGGAGCCGGACCCGGCGATGCAAGAGCGGCCAGGCCGTTCCTCATCGCAGCAACGCGTTCGCAAGCACACCGTGCTCGGGATGCCATCGGCCACGCTGCCCGCCGCGAGTCCCGCTACGCCCTCCGGCCCCCCTCCGCCTCCCACCTCGATCTCATCGGCGCGTTCGGGGCGCACTCGGACGCCACAAAAGACGATGATGGGCATTCCGCGTCCCGAGCTTCCCGATCCGGCCGGCGCCTCACCGTCGGCGGAGCCGGCCGAGACGGAACAGAGCACGCCTGCTGTCGGCGAACGCGGCGTACCGTCCGAACCGGCGATCCAGAGTCATCGCGCGCGCGCTCGCGTTCGCTACGACAGCGCGAACGAGCCGCTTCCGGTGACCCAGCGAAGACAAAAGGCGCTCCGCGGCCTCGCGGTGCTCGTCATTCTCGCGGCAGCCTGGCTTGGTTACCGCTTTCTGACTGTGAATGGCTAGTACGGCGCCAGACCATCAGGTGCTGTGCAACGCTTGCGGGGAGAGCAACCCGCCCGAGTCCAAGTTCTGTGGGAAATGCGGAACGCCCCTGACGCCTTCGCTGCCCAAGCCGGGTGACATCATCGCCGACCGCTACCGCGTGGTCGCACCGATCGGGCGCGGCGCGATGGGTGCGGTCTATCGCGTGGAGCACGTGCAGATCAGCAAGGTGATGGCGATCAAGTTGCTGCATCACGAGCTCGAGCAAAACCCAGAGAATGTCATTCGCTTCCATCGCGAAGCCGAGTCCGCGTCGCGTCTCAATCATCCCAACACCGTTCATGTGTTCGACTTCGGGCGCACCAAGTCCGGGTCGCTCTACCTCGTGATGGAGTACGTCGACGGCGATGATTTGGCCAAAATCATCGATAAAGAGGGGCCCATGCCCTTCGGACGCGTGGCGTATCTTTGCGCCCAGGTGGCGGGGTCCGTCGCGGATGCGCACGCGGCGGGCATCGTCCATCGCGACCTCAAGCCCGAGAATGTCGTCGTCGCAGAGGGCCGCGACGGCGAGACGGCAAAGGTGCTGGACTTCGGGCTGGCGAAGCTCCTCGAGGGAAACGTCGAAGCGCAGGTGACCAGAAGCGGCACCATCGTCGGTACGCCTTACTACATGTCGCCCGAGCAGATTCAGGGACACGAACTCGACGGACGAAGCGACGTCTATGCGATCGGCGCAATCATGTACGAATGCATCGTCGGCAAGCCGCCGTTCGAGGCGCCGAATCCAGTTGGTGTCCTCTCGAAACACTTGTCAGAGGAGCCCTTGCGCCCATCCGCCCGGTCGCCGCTGTCGGTGCCGGCTGAAGCCGATGAGATCATCATGCGCTGCCTCGAGAAGGACCGCGACGGCCGTTACCAAACGGCCGAAGAGCTCAGGCAAGACTTGATCAAATATCTTACGGCGGTCGGCTCCGGCGATTGGCGGCTCAGCGGAGTCGGCCAACCACCAGTCCGGAGCGGCGCCCGACGCGTTGACGGGCTCAATTTGATCCTCAGATCGAAGCGAAAGCTTTGGTGGCTGATCTTGCTCTTCCTGTCGGCTGGTGGCGGGGTGGCCGCATGGCAGCTCGCGACCCGTGGCCCTTCAGAGAGCGAGCCCAACCACAGCGCGAAGGACGCAACCCGTCTTCCTGAAAACACGGAAATGGACGCCTATCTTGGTCAGCGGCTCAGCGAAGACTCCGGTGACGTCGATCTGTTCGAGATCGAGCACCTGGGGACCGAGCGCCGTGCGGCGGAGCTGGAGGTGAGTTCGATCCCCAACATGGACGTGATTGTCGAACTCCTCGAACGCGGCCAACAAGAGCCCCTCGTCGTGGCCGACTCTCGTGGCTTGGGGGAGGGCGAACGCCTGCCCAATGTTCCCATGGAGCCGGGCAAGTACCTGATTCGCGTACGCGAACGGAGCGTAGAGGGCAAGCTTCCGACCGAGAACGTCTCCGACGAGTACTACGTTCGATGGCGGCTCCTCGACGATGACGGGACCTTCGAGCGCGAGTTCAACGACTCGCTCGAGCTTGCGGAACCACTCGAGCTCGGCACCGAGCGGCGAGCTTGGATAGGCTGGTCTGGCGATGTCGACACGTTTTGTTTGAGCGAGGACGTGGAGCGCGTGGTCGCGCAGGTCAGCGCGTTGGCGGAGGTCGACTTGGTTCTTCGCGTCGTCGACCAGCGAACCGATCGCAGTGGAAAGTATGATGAAAAAGGCGCAGGTCGCGGCGAGACGAGCAAGACCTGGCGCAACACCGAGGCCGGGAAATTATGTGTCGAGGTTTCCGCCGATGCCCGAGACGAGAGGGGCCGCGCCGCGCAGCCTGACGAGACGTATGGTGTGAGGTTCATCGCTGCCCCTGGACGCTAGATGCTGATTTCCGACCTCGACTACGATCTGCCGGACGAGCTGATCGCGCAGGAGCCCCTGGCGCAGCGAGACGCATCCCGCCTGTTGTTGCTGGACGTCGCCGCCGATGAACTCGAAGATCACCTCTTCACCGAGCTCCCGGAGTTGCTTCCCCCGAGCTTGTTCGTCTTCAACGACACGCGGGTCTTTCCGGCGCGACTGCTCGGCAACAAGGCCACGGGAGGCCGGGTGGAGCTCCTGTTGCTCCGAAAAACCTCAGAAGGAGCTGACCGTTGGCTTGCGATGGGCCGCTCCTCGAAGGGGCTACGTGCAGGCATGGAGCTGTCGCTTTGCGACGGGCGACTCAGCGCTCGCGTCGTCCGTGCGCACGATCACGGGCAGGTGGAGGTCGACCTCCGGGCTAAAACTGAGGTTGACGCGTTGATCGAGCAAGTCGGCGACGTTCCTCTACCGCCGTACATTCGCCGGGCGGCCGGTGATGAGGATCGAACGCGCTACCAGACGGTCTACGCACGGAAGTCGGGCGCCGTCGCCGCTCCCACGGCCGGCCTTCACTTTGCGGAAAGCACCTTGAGCGCGCTCGAAGAGGCCGGGCATCGGACGGCCTACGTGACGCTGCACGTCGGACCCGGCACATTCCGGCCGATCCAAGTGAATACCCTGGACGAGCACGAGATGCATGACGAAGCCTATGAAGTTCCGGAAGCTACCGTCGCAGCCATCGGCCGCGCGCGTGCCGAGGGACGGCCCGTCGTCGCGGTCGGCACCACGGTCGTCCGTACACTCGAATCGTCGGTCGATGCCGAAGGCAATCCGGCTGCGGGGATCGGTACGACGCGGCTCTTCATTCGCCCGCCACATCGATTCCACCTGGTCGACCAG
>CAXMRM010000248.1:0-19177 GCA_964196015.1 uncultured Myxococcota bacterium | reverse complement strand
GCTTCATCCATCTCTCGTCGGCAGGGGTCTATGGCTACGACTGGCACGACAAAGTCCCCATCAAAGAGGACGCTCCCAAAGTCACCCCACCGCTCAATGTCTACAACGAAACGAAGTGGGCGGGCGAGCAAGTCGTCCATCGTTTTGCTTCCGAGAAGGGTCTGAAAGTAACCGCCATACGACCTGGCGCAATCTACGGCACACGGTCGGAGTACGGCATCCACAACGTGGTTAAACACGTCTACTCCGAGCGTGACAAAGCGCGGATCATGATGTTGGGAAGCGGTGACCATGTGGAGGGCTTCGTCCACGTGGAGGACGTGTGCGGCGCGATGATCTACGCCTTCGATCACGACGCTATGATCGGCGAAGCCTACAATATTGCGGACGACTCACGTTTGACGACGGCCGAGTTCTTCAATTTCCTTTCGAGAGAGCTCTTCGGCGCCGAGAAGCCCTTCTTGCACGTGCCGATTCGCGTACTGATCCCGATCGCCGCCACGTCTCAGTTCTTCGCAAAGAGGATGGGCACCAAGTCCAAACTCGAAAAGGACACCCTCCACTACATGTCCTGCGACCGCATTTGGGACAACAGCAAGATCAAAGAAGCTGGCTTCGTTCTGAAGCACCCCGATGTGTTGCCGGGCATGAGGGAAACCCTCCATTGGTACAGGGAAAACGGCTGGCTCCAAGGGTAATCGCAGGAGTCGCCAAGAGACATCACAGGTATTCGCCATGAGCACACAAATCCGCACGGTCAAAGACCTGATCACCCGCAACGCCGCCGAGCGTGGCGACATCCCCTTCCTCGAGTTCTACGACGAGGTCGTGACATACCGCGACCTCGACGAGCGGAGCGATGCCTTCGCGCGCTATCTGCTGAGCAAGGGCATCGGCAAGGGGGACATCGTGGCTTTCATGATGGCCAACTCGCCTTCATTCTTCTACGTCCTGTTGGGCGCTCAGAAGATCGGCGCCATCGCTGGGCCCGTGAGCTGCTGGTGGCAAGACAAAGAGCTTCAGCACCTCGTCGACGACGCCGAGCCGCCCATGCTCATCGTCGATGACGAGTTCGCTCCGATCGTCTCGAAGATCAAAGACACGATGGCCTCCGTAAAGACCATCGTCGTCAATTCCACGCTGAAGCTAAACCTGGACTTCGAGCATGAGCACCTGCCGGCGGTCCTCGCAACGCACGCTGGCAAGTTGGAGCACGACGATCCGCCCGCCCCCGAGGATGTCGCCACTGCGATGTACACCTCGGGCACCACGGGCAAGCCCAAAGGTGTCTTGCACACCCATCGAAACATCCTCAGCGCCACGCACTCGAAAGTACAAATCGCTCCAATCGAGCCGGGAGACCGCTCGCTCTGCGTGCTTCCTCTATTTCACTCGGGCGGGCTGAACGACCTGGCCTATCCGTGCATGTACCGCGCGGTGACGATCGTCCTGCGGAAGGATTTTTCGGCGTCGGAATTCTGGGAGTGCGTCGAGCGATACAAGGTAAACGGCTTCTACATCGTGCCGACGATGTGGAACATCCTGCTCAGAGTTCCTGAGGCATCTTCGGTCGACACCAGCACCTTGCGCTTCGGGCTCTCGGGCGCCGCTCCCATTCCGCCCGAGCAGCTCGAAGAGTGCGAACGGCGTTTCAACGTCCCGATTCTCGAAGCGTACGGATCGACGGAGAACACCGGCGGAATCACCGCGAACACCTTCGATGCGCGTAAATTCGGATCGATCGGCAAGGCATTGCCCGACATGGACGTTCGCATTTTTGATGAGCAAGACAAAGAGGTCGCGCCCGGAGAGATTGGCGAGATCGTCACGCGGGGTGAGGCCGTCATGAAGGGCTACCACAAGGCAGAAGAGGCCACCGCAGAGACGATCAAGGACGGCTGGCTACACACGGGCGACATGGGTTACGTCGATGACGAAGGTTTCTTCTTCATCGTCGACCGGAAGAAAGAGCTGATCATCCGCGGGGGCGTGAACGTCTACCCGAAGGAGCTCGAGACGGTCATCGCCGCGCATCCCGCGGTCGAAGAGGTGGCCGTGATTCCGGAGGCGCACGACAAGTACGGTCAAGTCGCCAAGGCCTGTGTCGTGTTGGAGCCAGGCAAGTCCCTGACCGAGGAAGACCTGCGGGCGTACTGTGCGTCCGAGCTCGCGCCCTACAAGGTTCCCGAGAAGTTCCTGTTTCTCGACCGTTTGCCGAGGAATGCGATCGGCAAGGTCATCAAGAAGGAGCTCATTCGGGAGATCGCCGAGGAAGCAACCGGCGAAGCGGTCCCGGTGGCGCACCTGTTCGAGGGCATGGTTGCACGGTTCATTCCGAAAAAGGCCAAAGGCGTCGACGCAGTCGTCAGTTATCACATCACCGGTGGTGGTGGCGGTGATTGGACACTCGCCATCCGCGACGGCCAGATCAGCGTGACCGAAGGCCTTGCGAAGGACCCTCGTTGCTACGTCGTGGCACGCGATCGCGACTACCACGACATCACCCTCGGCAAGATGTCCGGCATCACGGCCGTAATCACCGGCAAGCTGGTGATCAAGGGCGACACCGGCTTCATGCGCAAGCTCCGCAAAATGTTTAAGCCCGTCGAAGCCAAGTAGACGGCCCGAACCCGACAGATGAGAGGCTAGAGACCATGGCACTTCGAACGGCTGAACAATACAAGGCAGGACTGAGGGACGACCGCAAGGTCTACATTCTGGGAAACAAGGTTCCGGACGTCACCGAGGATCCCTACATCAAGGTCGGCGTTGAAACCGCTGCGTTCGATTTCTTGCTGGCGGATCATCCGGAGATGCACGAGCTCGCCGTCATGGAGGAGCCAAGCACCGGCGAGCAGGTAAGCCGATATTTCGAGGTTCCCGACTACCCGGAGGCCGTCGCCAAGCGGCACGAGTTGGTCAAGGGAGCATGCAGCGTGGCGGACGGCGCCCTCCCGTTCGTGAAAGACGTCGGCACCGACATCATGAATGCGATCACTGCTGTGGCCCGGGTTGCGGGAAACAAGAAGTACCTGGACCGCATCACCGAGTATCGCCGGCACTGCGCGATCAACGATCTCACGTTGGCGGGTGCCGTCACCGATGTGAAGGGCGACCGGTCCAAGGGACCGAGCCAGCAAAGCAGCCCCGACTATTACGTTCGGGTCGTCGACGAGACCGAGGATGAAATCGTCGTCTCCGGGGCGAAAGCGCACATCACTGCGTCGGCCTATGCCGATGAGATCATCGTCATTCCACCGCGCGCCATGTCCGAGCAGGATGCCGACTACGCCGTGTCGTTTGCTGTGCCCGCAAATACCCCGGGTATCACCCAGATCTGCCGGCCCAACTTCCGCTACGAGGATACCGGTCACTTCCCGACTCCACGCCCCCGCCGGGGTCACGTCGAAGCCCTGGTGGTCTTCGACAACGTGCGCGTGCCCAAAGATCGCGTCTTCATGCTTCGCGAATGGCCAGCCGCGCAAGGCCTCGCGTATGCATTCTCGGCGTTCCACCGTTTCACTGCTGTGACGTACAAGATTCCGATCCTCGAATACATGACGGGCTTGGCGATGCTCGCCGCCGAAGCGAACGGCGTTCACAAGACTTCCAACATCCGCGAGCGCTTCGTTAACCTGATTCGCTACACGGAGACCACCAAGTCGCTTGCCAAAGCAGCCGCGCTCGATCCACAAGACTTCGGTGGCTCGGGTCTGTATGTGGCGAACACGCTGACGGCGAACATGGCGAAGCTGCACTTCGCCTCGCAGTTCCACGACTTCGTTCGGGATATCCAAGACATCGCGGGTGGCTTGCTGGTGACCCAGCCCACCTACAAGGACTGGCAGAACGAGGAGACTCGGCCGTACCTGGAGAAGTACATGGGCGGCGCCGGCGAATTCAACGCGGAACAGCGCCTCAAATTGATGAGCACACTGCATCATGTGGTCGCAAGCGACTTCGCGGGGTGGCACGAAGTCTGCTCGATCCATGCAGAAGGCTCGCTCGCGGCACAAAAAATGATGCTGCTCGCGGAGGCGCCATCAAAGGACTACAAGCGTAAGGCACGGGACATCGTAGGACTCGACGGTTAGGCCTGTTGCGTGACGCCACAGATTCGGAGGTCGTGATGTTGCAGCAAATGGAAGAAGCAAAAGAAGCTCCTCAAATGTTGGAGTCGTTCGATCCAAGCAACGGCAAGAAGCTTGGTGAGGTGCGAATCTCCACCGCGACCGACGTCAAAGTCACGGTCGCGCGGGCGCGGAAAGCACAACTCGGATGGGCCGCGATGGGCGTCGACGGGCGAAACCGAATCCTCGACCGGCTTCGTGGTGTCCTCATCGACCGGGCTTTGGAGATCGCGAGGCTCGTGTCCTCGGAGAACGGCAAACCCGTGGCCGAGCCGGTGGGCCTCACGGGTCCGTTGTGTGAAACGGTCAAGCTGCACACGGGCATGGCGAAACGGCTCGAGTCCGGCGTCAAAGTCAGCCCGACGTTCTTCATCGGCTCGAAGGCGCGCGTTTTCTACGAGCCTCTTGGTGTCGCGGGTTTCATCCTCCCTTGGAACTTCCCCTTCGAGCTCGGGGTGAAGCACATGATTCCGGCGCTGGCCGCGGGCAATGCCGTCGTTCAAAAGCCGTCGGAGGCCAACCCATTGATCGGTGAAATGATCGCGGATCTGTTCCGCGACGCTGGCGTTCCCGATGGCGTCGTGCAGATGGTTCACGGGTATGGCGAAACCGGTGCGGCGCTCATCGACGAGACCGACGTCATCTGCTTCGTCGGCTCCCCGAGGACCGGGCGGCGCGTCATGGAACGAGCTGCGCAGACATTGACTCCGGTCGTGCTCGAGCTCGGTGGCAACGACGCAGCGCTCGTTCGCGAGGACGCAGACTTGGACTTCACGGCCAAGGGCCTCGTCAACGGCACCTGTTACAACTCGGGTCAGGTCTGTAATGGCATCGAACGCATCTACGCGCCGGCTCGTCTCGTCGAACCCCTGGCGCAAAAGATCATCGCGATCGTGAAAGAGATGCGTCAGGGCGACCCGAGCGGTCGAGGTGACTACGACCTCGGGCCGATTACCTGGGCTCCGCAGCTCGAGATCTACGAGGCACACACGGCCGATGCTCTGCAGAGGGGCGCGGAGCTGCGGCATGGCGGAGCAGTCGACCGCAACAACGGTGGCCTCTTCTGGCCTCCCACTGTTTTGACCGGCATGACGCACGACATGCTCATGATGCAGGAGGAGACCTTCGGGCCCTTCTTGCCGATCATGGCGGTCGCAAGCGACGAAGAGGCGATTCGCTTGGCCAATGACTCGAAGTACGGCCTGGGTGCGAGCGTCTGGACTCGTGACGAAGCAGCTGGCGAAGCGATGGCGAGACGGATCCGTGCCGGCTCGGTGATGGTGAACAACGCCGTCCAATCCGGTGGATGCGTCACCCTGCCCTTCGGCGGTGAGGGTGAGTCCGGAGTCGGGCGCGTGCAGGGCGAGCAGGCCTTTTACACCTACGTCGCCACCAAGAGCGTGATGACCTGTCCAAAGAGCACCGAGAATCTGTGGATGCCCTACGATGCGGGGTCCGCAGCCCTTGCCAAGGGCTTCACCAAGGTCTTCAGCGGGCGTCGCGTCAGCGAGCGCGCCTCGGGCGTGGTCGACGTCATCCGCAACTGGCCACGTCGGTGATGAAAGATTTGCGAGGAAAGCACGCAGTAGTGACCGGTGCCTCGAGAGGGCTCGGGCCGTACATCGCACGCGCGTTGGCGCAAAAAGGCGTCAACCTCGCACTAACCGCCCGGACCGCCGACGCGCTGCAAGCCAGTGCGAAAGAAGCGACCGCCTTGGGGGTCAAGGCGGTCGCAATTCCGGCGGACGTCACCGATCAAACAGATCGCAAACGATTGTTGGAAGGGGCGGTGGCGGCCAACGGCCCAATCGACATCCTCGTCAACAACGCCGGCATCGAGTGGGTATGCGAATACACCAAGATGTCGGCCGAGCAGATCGAGCAGATGCTTCGAACCAACCTGGTCGCGCCGCTCATCCTTTCGCGCCTCGTGCTTCCAGACATGATGGCGCGTGGCAGCGGCCACGTAGTGATGATGTCTTCTCTTGGCGGGAAGAAGGGCTCGCCCTACTCGGCCACCTATGCCGCGACCAAGGCCGGCCTCATCGAATGGACGGCCGGCATCCGCGAAGAGCTGCGTAAGACCGGAGTGAGCGCATCCGTGATCTGCCCGGGCTTTGTATCCGATGCCGGGATGTTCGCCGAGTACGGCAAGAGCGCGCCGCGACTTGCCGGAGAGAGCACGCCGGAGGCTGTTGCCGACGCGGTAGTGCGTTCGATCGAGCGCGATGTCGGGGAGATCGTGGTCAACCCTGGACCCAATCGCTTGTTGGATGTCGCGAACGCCATGAACCCCGGGGCCGTGTCGTGGATCCTCCGGCGCTTCGGCGTCTACGAGTTCTATCGCCAGCAGGCCGAAGACAACCAGGCCTAGGCGAAGAGAAGCCATGGGTCCGATCAAGACTGCATTTGTGACAGGTGGAGCTGGCTTTCTCGGCCGAAACCTCGTGGAAGAGCTCGTCCGCTCCGACTTCGAGGTCATCGTCTTTGACCGGGCCAAGCCCGACGTGATGCTTGCTGAGCACGGTGTCTCCTTCGTGCAAGGAGATCTGACGGATCCCGCAGCCTGTGAGCAGGCGATGCCCGAGGGCGTCGACGCGGTGTTCCACGTGGCTGGCGACACGACTCATTGGAAGCTCGGTGATGCCCAGCAGACGAAAGTCAACGTGGACGGCACGCAAGCGCTTGCCGCCGCCGCTCTACGCCGGGGCGCAGGCCGTTTCGTCCTCACGTCGAGCATCGCTGCCTTTGGCTTTCAGCCTGAGCGCGTCACCGAGGAAACCACTTCCACCGCTCTCGATTCATCGATCAACTACTTCCGCACCAAGCGGCTCGCCGAACTCGAGGTGCTCCAAGCGGTTGAACGCGGTCTCGATGCGCTCATCTTGAACCCGGCCAACATCATCGGGCGGTACGATGCCTCGGGGTGGTCACGCTTCTTCAGACTGATCGAGGCAGGTCGCCTTCCCGGTATACCGCCCGGCAGTGGCTCTTTTTGCCACGCTCGCGAAGTGGCCCGCGCGCACGTAGCGGCCTTCGATCGGGGGCGAACCGGCCATCACTATCTCCTCGGCGGCGTCGACGCGACCTTTCTCGAAGTGGTGCAACGCATCGGCGCACTACTCGATCGCCCAGTACCCAAGCGCCCCATTCCCGCCTTCATCTCCAAGGCTGCAGGTCGGTTATCGCTCTGGGGCTCATACCTGACGCGCCGGGAGCCTGATCTCACTCCCGAAAAGGCAGCCCTCCTCTCGGCCGACTTGCTGTGCAGCTCGGACAAAGCGGAGAAGGAGCTCGCCTACCGGCCCGCAGCACTTCAACTGATGCTCGAAGACTGTCACCGCTGGCTGCGCGAGGAAGGCCTGCTCAAGTCTTAGGTTCCCGCCGCAAGCTCGAGTGGCGCCGTAGTCATTGCTTCTTCGACAGTGGGGCGCGCAGATCTTTGTGCAGGAAGAGCCCCCATATCTCGTCGTACGGATGCACCAGCTTTACGCGCTTGTCATCCCGGTAAATGGGACGGCCTTCATTCGCCCACGCGAAGATGCCACCCTCTAAGTTGTAAACCTTGCCAATGCCGGTGCGTTGGATTTGCTGTGCGATGTCCGCGCTCCGGTAACCGACCGAGCAATAGACGACGACGGTCGCGTCTGGGGCGACTCGCAGCGCGCTGATCTTCGGCTTGTCCGGATCGACACGGCGCGCGCCTTGGAGATGGCTCACGGCAAACTCCGCTTTCGTCCGCGCGTCGAGAAGAACGGGTTGCGCGGCCCCCGCCTGCTTCATCCAACGGGACAGAGTCGCGCTGTCCACCCGCTGCACGTCCGGAAAGCGAGCGGCGATGACTGTCTTCAGAGAGGAAGCGCTATCGCCCCCCGTCCATAGAAGCGCCACGAGACCCAACGCGACCGCAGGCATCCATAACGATCGACTGACTTTCACGGCGCGTTCACCATCCATACTCACATACTCACGGACGAGGAGTAGCGCTCATTTGGAGGCGCAGGGTGCCCCCCGCGGTGATCGCTTGGTGAGGCAGGACGGACGTAGTCAGGGCCTGGCCGTTGAGGGTTGCTTCCTCGACGAAGATAGCATCGGCGGTATTGCCGACGGCTTCGATTACGAACGTCTCGCCGTCATGATGGGCTGGGCTCAAGTGCAGCGTCACTCGCTCGAACAACGGGCTGCCAAGTCGGTACTCGGGGAGCCCCGGCGTCACCGGATAGAAGCCCATCGCCGAGAACACGAACCACGAGCTGAGCGCACCCGCATCGTCATTGCCCGGCAGCCCATCGGGCTCATCGCCGAAAAACCGTTCCATGGTGGCGCGGGCCAGGCGCTGTGTACGCTGCTCGGCGCCTTTGACGAACGTAAAGAGATACGGGTACGCCATGTCGGGCTCGTTCCAGATGATGAAGCGGTCGCTGTCGAACACCCATGCCAGCCGGTCGACGAAGGCTTGCTCGCCATGAAGCGCGATCAATCCGTCCATGTCGTGGGGAACGAAAAACGCGTAGTGCCACGCCGTGCCTTCGACATAGCCAGGACCACCGAGTCGCAGGGGAAGCGAACCCTCGATCGCGTCTGCATCGAACGGCTCTAGAAACGAGCCGTCCCTGTACTTGGGACGGAGCGTGCCGGTCTCTGCGTCGTAGAACTCACGATACGAGGCTGCGCGCCCGAGCAGAGCTTCGACGTCTTCGTCGCGGCCGAGAGCCTCCGCAAGCTGCGCGAGCGCCCAATCGGCGAGAGCGTACTCGAGGGTCGTCGACACCGGCCCCCATACGGTGTTGGCTCGTTCCATCGGCACGAAGCCGATATCGAGATAGTCATCGTTCGCAGGGCGATGATCCGTTCGGAGGGCGGCATCTCGCATGGCTTCGTACAAGCCATCCGCATCGAAGCTGGTTAGGCCCTTGCCGTAGGAGTCCGCGACGACGATCGCCGCAGGATCCCCGACCATCGGCTGCACCTCATCGGCGATGAGCTCCCACTTCGGAGGCGCACCGGCGTCGAGCGTCATGTCTTGCATGGCCTGAACGATCTCGAGTTGCGTCTCCGGATAGACGAGGGTCAGAAGCGGATGCAGGGTGCGGTAGGTATCCCACAGCGAGAACACGGTGTACCGCGCGCTGTCGCCCGCCTGTCCGATTTGATTGCGGGAGAACATCGGGTACGCCCCGCCGACGTCGTTCAAGATGCTGGGATGGATCAGCGAATGATATAACGACGTGTAGAAGCGAACCCGATCGCGATCGGTTCCACCGGAGACCTCGATGCGCCCGAGACGCCCTTGCCAGGCCATCGCCGCAGCATCGCGCGCCTCATCGAAAGGCAATTGTTCAGCATCCAGGTTCGCGCGGGCGTTTTCGATGCTTACCCACGAAAGGCCGACCCACATGGTCACAGGCTGGGGCGGCGCCGATTCGTAGCGCAAGAACGCCATCGCATCCCCGGTCGCTTTGGTTTCGTTGCTGAGGCTCCCGTCCTGGACGACACCAAACGTGTCAGCCGCGCGATCGACACGCGCCACGAAGTAGAGACGCCCCCCGCCGCCCGCTACGCAAAACCCTCCGAACTCTGACGAGCCTGCGATCTCGTTGGGGCCCCGCACCTCCAGGTCGGCCTTGTTCCGTATCCAAGAGATGCCGCGCGCCGCATCGAGTGTCACGTTGGCTGCTTGGCCCTCGGGAAACCAGAAGCGCAGAACTGCAGTCCGCGGCGTCGCAGTCATCTCGGCGGTGACGCCGGGGTCGCCAAGCTCCACAGCATAGTAGCCTGCGAAGGCGAGCTCATTGCGATAAGGAGACCCGTACTCCTCGAAGCTCGTCGGCACCGCTCCTGACGTTGGCGCAACCACGGGAACGCCGAGATCGGGACAGCCGACGCCACTCAGGTGCGTCAGCCCGAAGCCATGAATCTGCGGGTCGCCGTATCGATAGCCCCCATTCACGAGCACCCCGGCAAGCGCGTCGGAAGCCGTCGTCAGCATCGTGTGAGGACTGGGCGACGCCATCCCCCAGGGCACGAGCGCACCGGGAAATGTCATCCCATCGGCTGCCGTACCGATGAATGGATTGACCTCGCCTGCCAGGGGTGCTGCGGAGGGCGGGCTCGGCGCTTCGTACCCACCCCCGGGCGCACCGCTGCTGGACCCGGTACAGGCCGTGCACAGTGAGACAAGCAAGACCAGCGCGCTCGCGCGACGTCGATGAATCCCAGCCATGACCTGCGTTGGTCTAGCATAGATCCATCGGCGCTTTTCCGCAGCCGGGAAATCGCCTATGGATACGCCCTATGTCCGTCGTACGGTCGCTCTTCGGCTTGCTCCTCGGCAAGAGGCTTCCAATCACGGAGGGGACGCTTGCAGTCGAAGGTCTCAACGACGCCGTTCGTATTCGCCGTGACGGATTCGGCGTGCCCTACATCGATGCCGACAACGCGCTCGACGCATGGTTCGGCCTCGGGTTCTGTCAGGGTCAGGACAGGTCATGGCAACTCGAGAGCCTGATGCGTGTCGTTCGCGGGACGCTAGCGGAGGTCATCGGCCCGGACGCCGTTCCCATCGACGCGTTGTCTCGACGCGTTGGCTTCTCGCACTACGCACAGAAGCAACTCGCAGTACAGTCCGAGGACATGCGGGCAGCCCTGAGCGCGTTCGCCGCCGGAGTGAACGCGGGCAGAAAGCTCGGCGGCAGGAAGAAGGCCCACGAGCTCGCTCTGTTGAAGACCGAGCCATCGCAGTACGAGGCGCACGATGTGCTGGCGCTCTTCATGCTCATGGCGTTCCTTCTCGCTTCGAACTGGGACACCGAGCTCGCTCGACACAAGATTCTTCTCGCACATGGCGCCGAGGTGTTGCTCGCCCTCGATCCAACCTATCCCGAGTGGACGACTGTAACGACGCCACCTGGTGCGATCGCCGGGCCGGCCTTCGACGCTCTCGCCAGCGACCTTGCTGCGTTCACTAGCTTCACCGGGATGGGTGGTGGGTCAAACAACTGGGCCATCTCGGGCTCACGAACCCGGTCTGGCAGGCCGCTTCTGGCAAACGATCCGCACTTGGTGCCGGTTGCCCCTGCGCACTGGTACTTAGCGTCGGTCCGAACGCCACAGTGGGGTGTGTGCGGCGCATCCTTCGTCGGCGCTCCCGGCGTGATCGTCGGCCACAACGGAACTGCAGCCTGGGGTGTGACGGCGGCAATGATCGACAATACGGACCTCTTCATCGAGACGGTAGGCGCTGACGGCCGCTCGGTGAAGCAGGGGGATGGGTTCGTCGCGTGCGAGTTGCGAACGGAACGCATCGAGGTGAAGGGGGGTGCCGCGGTCGAAGTCGATGTGCTCGAAACACCCCGCGGTCCGGTCATTGGGCCGGCGCTCGATGGCGACCTGGGTGCGGTCTCGATGTCCGCTGTCTGGCTACAGCCACGAGATATGCGCGGGCTGCTCGAGTTGCATCAGGCAAGTTCGTTCGAGAGCTTCAGAAAACCCTTCGAGAACTTCCCCTCCTTGCCGCTCAACATGGTGTATGCCGATACCCACGGAGATATCGGATGGCAGCTGGTCGGCCTCGCTCCTCTGCGAAAACGAGGGTACGGGACGATCCCGCTCGATGGGAGTGATCCCGCGGTCGGCTGGGAGGAGGACCTCGTTCCCTTTGACGAGATGCCGCGAGCCTTGAATCCGGCGGAAGGGTTCGTTGCCACCGCGAACAATCAGCCCCGCGTGGAGGGTACCGGGCCGTTCCTTGGGATCGACTTTGCGGAGGGATACCGGGTGCAACGCATCGGCGAGGTGATCGCCGGGCGGGATGACTGGGACTTACTCGGGTCCGGGTCTCTTCAGATGGACACCGTCGTTCTCCCATGGCGCGACATGCGTGACATCGTGCTTTCGGCGCCGGCCAGCAGGCCGGATGCTGCCCGTGCGCTCGAGATCCTGCGATCCTGGGACGGAAGAGCCGACGCGGACTCCGAAGGCGCTGCCGTGTACGAGCTCTTCATCGCTGACCTCGTGTCCACGCTGGTGTCGGCGAAAGCTCCGAGCTCGAAGGAGTTGGTGATGGGGCGCGGATTCTCCGGACTGACTCTTCATACATCGTTCTTCTTCCGGAGAGCGTCGCACTTGGTTCGATTGCTTCGAGAGCAGCCAGAAGGCTGGGTGGAAGTGTCCTGGCCCGAGGCGATCGCAGCCTCCTTGGCCGCCGCGGTTACGACCTTGCAAGCCCTGAGAGGGAATCAGAGTTGGGCATGGGGCCAGGTCCGGACGCTGACGTTCGCTCATGCGTTCGGAGAGAAGGCACCGATGGACAAAGTGTTCAACCTCGGGCCTTTCCCCTGGGGTGGTGATGCGAGCACCGTGGGGCAAGCGGCCGTGAACCTGCTCGCGCCCACGGACAACTCCCCGTTCACGACCTCGATGAGGATGACTGTCGATGTGGGGAACTGGGACGAGAACCGTTTCGTATTGCCGGGTGGCCAGTCTGGGAATCCGTTTTCGCCACACTACCGAGATCAGCTCGATCTCTGGCGAGCCGGGGACGCCATCGACATCGCCTGGTCGGAGCAAGCCATCCAACGACGAACCAAGGCGACGTTGCTTTTGCAACCCAGAGTTTCGTAGCGAGGAAAGGAACTCGATGAACCGTTTTTCCGTGGCAGCCCTTGCAGCCCTTGCAGCGAGCAGCGGCGACTTGCTGATGCTTTACGTCGTCGCTGCGGAGCGTTCCGACCTTGGGCTTGCACCCGCTAGTTCGTGGATGCTCCCCGTCAGCTACTATCTGGGCGTTCTGGGCATTCCGCTGTACGCCGTCGGGTACGCCGCATTGGCTGCCACCTTGGGGCAGGATGCGCCCAAGGCGAGTCGAACCATCCTCATTGCGGGGGCCATCCTGGGTGTCCTAGGTGCCATACTTCACGGCGCTACCGGCGTTGCGATCGACGCTCAACTCCGCGCGGGCGCCGACTTTCCTGACCCGGTTGAAGGTCTACTCGTCTTTGGCGAATACATCTTTCCGCTCTGGGCCGCCGTGGGTTTGCTGGGACTGGTTACCTCTGGTGCCTACGTGTACGCCGTTGCGCTTGGCAAGTCGCCCCTGCCTCGCTCGGCCGCGGCTGTTAGTCCCGTGTTACTGATTCTCGTCATGGCCGTCGCATCGTCAGGCTCCGAGCTCCTCGAAGCTTTCCTCGCCCCGGCCGCGCCGAACCTCGCACACCTGTTGTTCTTTGGGTTCCTCGCGATGTGCAGCGTCAGGTAACGCGATCACACGATCGGCGTATGCTCCATGAATGGCTCGATAGTCGCCAGATGTGAGGAGTACGCCTATCGTCGTCCATCACTACGGGCCACGAACGAGGCGTGCGATATGAGCAAGGCAAGCTTACGGCGAACATCTCTCATCTGGGTACTCGCATTGCACGCAGCCTCTTGCGGGAATGACGACGGCGGCAACAACAGCTTTGACGAGTTTGCGGAGCTCCGGGAAGCCTGCACTTTCGAGCGCGGCGCACTACCCGAACAAACACTCGGGCCCAGCGCTGCCAAAGCTGAGGACATCCCGATCGACCATTGGATCATCCTGATGCAGGAGAATCGGAGCTTCGACCACTACTTTGGCACCATGCCCGGCGTCGAAGGCTTTCCCGACGGCTACACGAATCCGAAGGAAGACGGAACGGCGGTTGCTCCGTTTCATGAAACACGCCTTTGCATCGAGGATGTCTCCCATAGCTGGAACGCGAGCCACATCCAATACAACGATGGGCTCAACGACGGATTCGTCATCACCAACGATCCCGAAGGCGAGCGGGCGATGGGCTACTACGACGGCAGTGACCTTCGCTTTTATTGGGACCTCTATTCGACGTTTGCGATGAGCGACCACCACTTTTCCTCTCTGCTTGGCGGCACCTGGCCGAATCGATGGTACTTCTTGTCCGGCACGTCGTTTGGGATGAAGAGCAACGATTTGTTCGAAGAGGAACGCTTTGGCGAACGACCGTACGTGATTATGCAGGAGCTCGATGCTGCAGGCGTGAGTTGGCATGTCTACTCCGCGCAGGTGCCCTTCCTGTTTACATACATGCCGTACGTTTCGGAGGTCTCACGGAACACCACGGTCGGTCTCGACGATTTCTTCACTGCCCTGCAGGACGGTTCTCTCGCGGAGGTCGTTTGGATCGACCCAGCGTTTCTCACGGGGATCCGGGATCGCACCGACGAGCACCCACCCGGCATCCCGCAAATCGGCGAGACATGGGTGGAGCAAATCATACGCGGCGTGATGGCAAGTGAGCTCTGGCCACGCACCGCCATCGTCCTCACCTATGATGAGCACGGCGGCTATTTCGATCACGTGCCACCGCCGCCCGCCTGTCACCCTGGGGATCGCCCACCGGACCTCGACGCCGACGACCAGCCCGGCGACTACGATCGATTGGGCTTTCGGGTGCCTCTCGTCGTGGTTTCGCCCTATGCGCGGCCAGGTTACATCTCCGACATCACGACGGATCTAACGAGCGTGCTTCGCCTCATCGAAACCAAGTACAATCTTCCTGCCATGACCGGACGGGACGCGAACGCCTGGCCTCTCCTCGACATGTTCGACTTCGACAACCCTGCGTTCATGACGCCGCCAGAGCTCGACTCCGCCGCGCTGCCCGACGATTCCGTGATAACCGCGTGCGAAGAAGAGTTCCCCGGCTGAGGCAGATCGGGATGTTGCGACCGCAGCGATTGATGCCGAAGTAGCGGCGCGCGAGCCTGCGCGTAGTAGCAGCATGGCGACTTTCCTAGTCGGAGCACGCGTGTGATACTCCCTTTGTTCATCGAAGGACGCCGTGAAGAAGCCGCTCAAGATTACGTTCATCGCCATCGCGGCATTCATCGGCCTGCTGATCGCGGCCCTAGCGATCGTCCCGATCGTCTTGAAGGACCGAGTCGCCACGCTTGTTCGCAACGAGCTCAATGAGCGGCTCGACGCAACGGTCGACTTCGAGGAAATCGACCTCTCCTTGCTGTCGACGTTCCCGACCTTCACAGCCGAACTCGTTGGTCTCGAGATCACTGGGAAGGGGGTATTCGAGGGCAAGACGCTTCTCTCGGTCCAGTCGCTCGGGGCCGGGGTCGACTTGTTCAGCTTGGTCGGAGACGAGCGGCTCGTAGTCGAGTCCGTAACGATCGACCATCCGGAGATCCAGATCTTGGTGACCGAGAACGGGGTTGCGAACTACGACATCATGAAAGAAGGCTCCGAGCGGTCCGAAGGAGCAGAGCCCGAAGATGAGGAGTCCGGTAACGTTGCTGTTCGGCTCCGCAGCTACCGGATCATCGACGGGGCCATCACCTATGACGCGCCCGGCACGCAGGTGTCGATCGACGGGCTCAATCATGATGGCTCGGCGACGATCAGTGGTGCCAGCCAGACACTCGCATCGAAAACCACGGTCGATGCCTTATCCGTCAAGCGTGGACGCATCACTTACTTGAAGAACGCCAAGGTCGGACTCGAGATCGCGGCGACCCTACGAGCCGACGACCAGCACCTAGACCTCGACGAGCTGAACATCGCCGTGAACGAACTGTCGATCGCGGGTTCAGGCGAGATCGGATGGACCGATGAGGCGCTCGACCTGGACGTGGAAGTGGCCTCGGCCAAGGGGCAATCGATCAAGGCGCTCGTCTCGGCCGTCCCGAACGCGTACGCGGCGGACTTCGCCGGACTGCAGGCAAGCGGCCGCTTTTCGGTCGGCGCGAAAGTGAAGGGGCAGTTTGGTCCTGACGATGACGACATCCCGTCATTTTCAGTGCACCTTCTCGTCCACGACGGCACGCTCCAGTACCCGGGTCTCCCGCTGCCACTCACCGACGTGGCACTCGATGTAAAGGCTACGCACCAGGGCGGCAACCTCGACAAGGCGCGGATCGACGTCGCGAACTACACCGCACGAGCCGGGAAGAGCCACGCCTCGGGCCGCCTGGCCGTCACGACGCCCATCTCTCAGCCCGACGTGACACTCGTTCTTGACGGCCGCGTCGACCTGGCCGAGGTCGCCAAGGCGTACCCGATCCCAGATGTCGAAGATCTACGAGGCGTGGTCATCGCGACAATCGACCTCGCCGCCAAAGGGGAAAGGATCAAGCGCCTCAAAGGAGACATCCGGGTGGCGGACATCGTGTATCGGGCCAAGGATGCGCCGCCCGTGCAGGTCCATGAGGCGCACGTCGTACTCTCGCCCAAGGCGACGAAGGTGAAGGCGTTCCGCGCCAACTTGGGCCGGAGCGATGTGGCCCTTACCGGATCGCTCTCTGCGTTCACGGCCCTTGTGGACGATGAGCAAACCATCGCCGGAAATCTGCAATTGAAGTCCCGGGCGATTTACGTCGACGATTTCCTTTTAGAGGAAGAGGACCAACAAGGCGCCCAGGAGACGACGCCTTTCCTGCTCCCCGACCAGGTCGACGCCAGGCTCGCGGTCGACGTGAAGAAGCTGACATACGGCGATCTGGTGCTCTCGAACTTCCAGGGGACCGCGCGGGTTCGGGACCGTAAGCTCACCTTGAGCGACGTGAAAGCCAACACCCTCGGGGGGTCGATGAAGCTTTCGGGGACGGTCGTCACGCCGGTCGGCAAGCCCGCCACCTTCGACATGAGTTACGAGGTCGACAAAGCGCGCTTCGCCGAAGCCTTCGACGCGCTGCCCTCGATGCGAGCCTATGCGCCGATCGCGCGTTTCCTGGACGGTCGCTTCTCGACGGACCTCAAAGCGAGCGGGCAGCTCGGCGACGACGGCGGGCCTAAACTACGCTCGATCGACGCGAACGGCCTAGTGATGACGCTGCAGAGCAAACTCGGGAGCGACTTCAAGCCCCTCGCCGTGCTCAGCAACGCTGTGCCTGCGATTCCTAAGCAGCTCGACCTGAGCTCAGTCAAGGCACGGTTCAACATCGAAGACGGGGCAGTCCAGGTGAAACCCTTTTCGGTGCGGACCAAAGGTATCACGATGAAGGTGGGCGGAAGCCACGGCCTCGATCAAGAGATGAACTACCGGGTGAGCACCGAGCTTCCGATCGACAAGGTAACCGGAAGTCTTGCGAAGAAGGTCCAAGGGCTCGGCCTGGACTTGGCGAAGGCGAGCGACGTCGAGGTTCTGGCCAAAGTGACGGGCTCGCTCGAGGACCCGCGTGTTTCGGTCGAGCTCGATACCGATGCGCTACGCGGTGCCGTCGCCGACACGATTTCCGCGGAGCTCGAGGCACAACGACAGAAGGCGCTCGCAGCGGTTGCCGCACAGAACGAAAAGATCATGGCCGAGGCTGTGAAGCGCGCAGCACAGTTTCGAAACGAGGGCCGAAACGCCGCCGAAAGGGCTCGACAAGAGGGCTACAAGCGCGCCGACCAGCTCGTGGCCGAGGCGGGCAGCAATGCCTTCAAGCAGATCGCTGCAAAGGAAGGCGCAAAGCAGATTCGAAGGGAAACCGACAAGCGCGCCGACCAGCTCAGCAAAGAAACCGACAAACGCGCGGAGCAAATCCTTGCCGAAGCGAAGAAACGCACGGACCAACTTCAGACCGAAGCCGAAGCGCAGAGCGGGCGCGCAAAGGACGCCGCCACCCAAGACATCGCAAACTGAGTGATTTCCTAGGGGTTTTGGCCTTGATTTGGGGGTAGCTGGAGTAAGCCGTTAGGGTGAGCTGAGTGCGTTCTTCCAGAGGGGGGGAGGGGAATGTTCAGACGCCCTAGCAAGACTACGAATCTTCGTGCCCAGCTCGGCAAGGCACTCAAAGCCGAGCGGCTCAACGAAGCGCTCGATCTCTACGAGCTGATGGAAAAACAACACGCGGACGAGCCTCGCTGGTCGCACCGAAGAGGCGACCTTCTGCAGCGGATTGGACGGAAGGCCGACGCGGTGCTCGCCTACGAGCGTGCCGTCGAACTCTATGCGGCCAAGGGATTTGTGGCTCGCGCTGCCGCGATGGCAAAAGTGATCTTGGCGATCGACCCAAGCAAGGGCGAGGTGCTCGCACGGGTGGATCCGGAGGCGGCACGCAGGCTCCACCGTCAGAACCGGAGCGTCATCGTGACGGCGGACGAGGCGCCGACGCCCGACTCGGAGGGACCCTCGACTGATACGCAAAGCCTGATTACGGATGCGCTCCCATTGATCAGCGATCGCACCGCACCAGCCGGCGAAACCCGCTTTACGAAGCCCGAAAAGACAGAGGACGTCAAGCTCGGCATCACTGAGGTCGAGCTTCTGCAAAGGCCCTCGCCTCGGGAGTCGCTGATCAGCCAGCGTCCAAGCGCTGCGACGCTCGCGCAGCTTCCTTCGATGCCGCTGTTCGCGGAGGTGCCACGGAACATTCTGGACATCCTGGTCAGGGAATCGACGCTAGTCGACGTGGAAGACGGGCAGCGGCTGGTTACCGCAGGCGCCAGCGCGGACGCTCTGTACGTGATGGTCGAAGGTAACGCCATCGGACGGCGAGGGACCGATATGCGGACCCTGCTTCTCGGCGAAGGAGACGTGGCCGGGGTTTCGTGCCTGCTCTCGAACGTGAGCTACGGCGAGGACGTCATCGCCTGCGGTCGAGTCCGTGCGCTTCGAATCAGCAAGCTCCTCATCGACCTGCTGGTCCAGCAACACCCCCCCGTCGGCGACGTGCTCCTCGAGATCCTGAGCCGCCGCCTCGTCGCCACCCTACTCCGCACAAATCCGATCTTCACGGCGTTTGACGAGAGGACCCGAAAACAGATCGCCGGCTTGTTCGAAGTGCGCCGTGCTTTTGCCGGCACCAAGATTGTCGAAGCCGGCAAGCGATCAGACGGCATGTACCTTCCACTTTGTGGCCGCATCGTCGCCAGAACGAGCGAGGGAACGCGTCTCGGTAACATGGAGCTGGGACAGGCACTCGGCCAAGAATCGCTGCTCACGCGCCGACCGTCCCCGATCACCGTGGAAGCCGTGAGCGAGGTGCTATTGCTGCGCATGCCAGCCGCCAAATTCGGCGACCTTCTAATGAAGCGCCCCGACGTCGTCCAGCACATC
>CAXMRM010000247.1:0-8636 GCA_964196015.1 uncultured Myxococcota bacterium | reverse complement strand
CTCGTAGTCGTCGAGATAGATGTCGCCCTTGTCCTGCATGAGCTTCCAGAGGGCCTGCACGCGGTCGCGATGCTGAGCCGACGTCGTGCGGATGAACCCATCGTGCGCGCACCCGAGCTCCTCCCAAGCAGAACGGAAAGGAGCGGCCATCTGGTCGACGAAGTCCTGCGGCGCGAGACCTTCTTCCTTCGCGCGACGCTCGATCTTCAACCCGTGCTCGTCTAGGCCCGTGAGGAAATACGCCGGCTTCCCGCGAAGGCTGGCGTACCGAGACACCACGTCGGCGGCCACGGTGGAGTACGCGTGTCCGATATGGGGCCGATCGTTGACGTAGTAGATCGGGGTGGTGACGTAGACGGGGCGAGCCATTGCGCGCCCGAGACTAGCCAAAATCGGCAGAGACGCCACCTAGCGCAGGTGACCCGGAAATGGCTGCTCTACCGGCTACATGAGGGGGAGTATCGGGGATCTCGGCGTCAATCGGCAACCCCCACGCTTCAAACTGTGATGTCGCGCCAGACGAAAGCTCCTGTAGCGACTCGTCCACGATGTCGAAGTAGATTTGGACCGCGTCGGAGGTGTCGTTCAGTAGCTTGCCGACTTCGTCCTTCGTCCACCTGCGTCCCCATGCACCACTCGGCGCGGCAACGGCTGCGGAGTGACGGAACGCATGCACCTTGCGTCCCCGCTGCTTCTCGATGCCAGCAACCTTGTGGATGATCCTGTCCAAGTCCCAGTCGTGGTCCTTCGGGAGGCTTTTGCCGGTGTCGGTGTCGAAGAAAACTAGCCCAGAGCTCGGGCGTCCCAGCCGCTCCCATCGCGCTGCCAGGATCGGCTTGAGATCCTTGTGCGGATGCTTGGTGTCCCACTGCCCGCCGTCGTTCCCGCCCTTCGTGTTCCAGTACGTGGTCTTGAATGGCTCCCATTCGATGTTCTCCCACCGCAGACCCCCGACCTCGGGTTGACTGTCGCCCTTCACATCGACGTTGCGAAAAGCTCCGAAGTACAAGGCTGCTGCGGCGTCGAGCTGTTCCTGTGCGCCAGCTGCGCCCTCCTCAACGAGGCGATGGAGCGTCTTGAAGATGATCGGGATCTCTTTGGTGGGATGGTAATACTTGTACTTACGGTGCTTGTTTGCCTGCCTCTCGCTTTTTGATCTTGCGACCTTCAGCTTTTGAAAGAGCAGCCCACCGTGGCGCAGACTCTTCTCGCGCAGGTAGCTCGCCATCTGCGAGAGCGTTTTTTTGATCTCATCGCGGGGGTTGAACTTGACGCCCTCCTTCTTGAGCTCCTTCAGGAAGTCGATCGCCTGGGTATCGTCCACTTGCGAGATCGGCGTGTTGAACAGCGCCTTGTCTTTGCAGTAGTTGCTGAAGCGGCTCCGTTCGTTCTTGAGCACCCGCGGCGTTGCCTCGCTCCGCAACCCGCCATCGGCGCGCCACTGCTGGTAGGCGGGGAACACCCCGGCAAGGGTAGGGCCGTGCTCGGCTCGCTCCCGGTTCGCTTCGCGCCCCTGCTCGGCTTCCGCTGACGTGGTGTTGGTGGTCACAGGCTTACCCGTGATCGCAGAAAACATCCGCGTGTTGATCTCGTCGAAGTGCGCTCCCCATAACTTGTCCATTCCATCTCCCATCGGTGTCCTAGAGCGGCGAGATCACGGTCGAGTCGATGTCGCGCCGCAGTTGTTCGACCAGCTTCTTGCGCGCTGCGCGCTCGGCTTCGACAGTCTCTAGATCTTGCTCGCGCTGCATTCTCTCCTCCTGGATCGAGAGTCGCGCCCCATGCCAAGAAGGCGGCAGCGCGAGATCAGCACGAAGCATGCCGTGTAGACCGGTGCGCCACGGAAGCTCGGCGCTCTTGGTTTCGAGCACTTCGCGAGCTCGCTTCTTACCTGCGACCTCGAGCACCACACCGCTGAGCGTTTGCTTTGGGCTTGGGTGCACCTCGGCAAGCGCTTCTATGGGGTCGGCGTTGAGCGCCATCGTCTCGTTGAAACCCTCGCCGGACCTGAAAGCGTAGAAGCGATCTGGCGCGGGAGTCCAGTTGACCAAAGCGAGAAGCTCGTCCGTCTTCGCCGTCGTTTTGCGCCTGCCCAAAGGCAGCATGTCGATGAGCTGACGCGTCCCGAAATGATTGTCGTGAATCGGGCAATAAACGGACTTGTCCTTCACCCGCATTCGCTCATTGCTGGGGCAGTCGCTTTCGGTGCTGATGAGGTGCGGCTCAGGACACCAGCACGCATCGAGGTTCAAAATGAGGCGCCCCGCCCATGAGGTGATCGGCAATCCAGCCCTGCGACAAAGCAGGTGCGCGCCGTTCATGATGCCATCAACGATGAAATCCTTTTTTCGCTCGCGAAACTGGTCCTCGCTCAACTCTTCACGGAAAAGGTGCTTGCTCACTTTTCCTCCTGCTCGAAGCTGTCCGGGAATACGACGCCGGACTTTGGTGCAGGCTTGCCGAAAATGGAGCGCAGCTTGTAGTCCAACGTGGATTCGTTCGGATCGAAATCGGGATCGACTTGGGTCATGTGCCAAGCGAGGGTTCGTAGCTCGGGCGGCGGGAGCGGCTCTTGCCCGGTCAACTTTCGGTGCCACTCGTCGCTGCGCTGCCTGCGTTGCTTCTCTTCGGCTCTTTTGAAAACGCGAGCAACGGTGTCGGCGTCGTCTGCGTCGTCGGTGGTGTCGGCGCGCCTGGGCTTCGCGCTCGCTTCGATGGAGATCGGTGCGCCCCTGCTGGTTCTGGCAACTACTTTCCCGATTTCGTCATTCATCGTCTGACTCGGTGCGCTGTGGCGCGCTCGATTGCGCGGCGCGCTTTTCTTTTTCTTTGAAACTGCGGGCGCCTTCGTGGACCAGGCTGCGCAGCGCGGCGCTTGGGGTGATCACCATTCCTGCCGCACGCTCACAGAGCCGGTCGATGTGGTCCTCGACCTCGTTGACCATCACCCGGTCAGTACGAAACGCGAGCCGGATCGTCTCCCCCACAACCGGCGGGATCATGCTGGTGTCCACGGGCGGGCGATCCTCCCCGACGCGGAACACAATCGCAGAGGCGCGAGCCTTCGGGGGTTCTAGCGTTTCGGTTTTGCTGCTCATGGGGGCGTTGCTTTCGTGTGGGACACTTGATGCATAGGCCTCTTCGTGGCTCTTGGCAAGTGCCCTCGACGTGCCCACATAGCGTCGGGGGCTTTCTCTTGCCCGTGTGGGCAGATTTCGCCCGACGTCTGGTACAGGCAAACGATTCGCGGGCGCTACGGGGCAACCTCGAGCGCCGGTTTTGCTACGGGCGGCGTGTAACGTCGAAGTCGCTCGGCGGCATCCGATCAGCGACATCGCGTGTTTGGAAGCTGTCCTGCAAATCGCTGGGCAGTCCGTCCTTGCGAGTTTTCGCATTATCGACTGCGATCCAAATCTTCGAAGCCGCGCCAAGCGCAACAAGCACATCGTCGGGAGTCGCGCTGGTCCGCAGCCAGTGTCCGCCCTTGAAGGTCAGATGCGAGCCCTCTTCGCCAGTGGTGGGGGCGTAAACCGATCGCAACTCCCAGGACCAAAAGCCGACGACAGTGGTGTCGCCTCTCTTGACTGTGACCCAACCGGGCGCGGTCACGGACGCTGAAACTGTGTGTCTAGGCATGCGCCATTGTAGCACGGCTGGACGTCAGTTCAGCGGGATAACCAGCTCGCAATCAGTCCGAGATTGATGCCGATGACGACGGCAACCAGGACGATCAACGAGGGCTCAGTGCGTCGGCGTTTCATGGCTTAGGAACCGGCTCCCCCAGCAGCGACAACCGCAAAGCGCGCCGCCAGGGAAACCAGAAAAGAAACCCCTCAGCGGCGGACTGAAGAACGGGTCCGCCACCGAGAAGGAGCGCCTCCGGCGAGTTGGAAGACATCAGAAAAACCCTCCCGCCGGAAGCTCGACGGTCATGACACCGTCTGCCGGGATCATACCCCGCCGCTGAACCTCTGTGTAGGCGAGCGCGCAATTCGTTCGTGCATTCGTCTCAAAACGCAAAGCCGTCGTCAGTATTGGCGGCCCGCAAACGATAACCGACGTTTCACGGTTGGCATGAGCTGTGCTCTCTATCCTCGCGGCAAAGGAGGGTGAAGCCATGCCTACGATAAACAACAGCACCAACATCAGCGCACCTGTCGAGAAGGTCTTCGCATACGTCACCGACCCAACGAACCTCCCCGAGTGGTTCGTAGGCTTGACGGAGGTGACCGACGTGACCGGGTCTGGCGTCGGCCAGCACTATCACTGGAAATACTCGATGATTGGGATTCCGCTTCACGGGGAAACTACGGTCGCCGAGCGGGTACCGAACGAGCGCTCGGTCACAGACAGTAAAGGAGGTATCACGAGCAAACTTACGTTCACCTTCGCACCGCATGAGGGCGGGACAAAGCTGGATCTGGAAATCGACTACACCATCCCCGTTCCCGTGCTCGGAAAACTGGCCGAACAGCTCGTGTTCAAGCGGAACCAAAGAGAAGCCGCCATGTCGATGGAGAACATCAAGGAACGACTGGAGGTCTAGGGCAGGCCCACGGACCCACCCACGGACGCTGCGACGTCTATGGCCACCACGGACGGCTAAGAGGCGCTGAGGGCGTCCCAGAGGGCACCTGCGGGGGTAGCAGGAGGCGAGCCATGCCATATGTGGTGGTGCAGGGGAGCTTTCGGATCTACGGCCTCAAATTTCCTGTAAATTTTCCGGAGTGCGCATCTGGGTCTAGAAAATCTACAGCCGTTTGGGGCTTCTCGGTGGTGTTGCGCCGAAGGTGACTAATTACGTATGCCCAACAAAGGGACTCCTTGATAGCATCCGACCTCTCCCGGAAAGGAAGGTGAAGCCATGCCGATTATAAACAGCAGCACCAACATCAGTGCACCTGTCGAGAAGGTCTTCGCGTACGTCACCGACCCGACGAATCTCGGCGAGTGGATGGTAGGCATCACGGATGTGATGGACGTAACCGGCTCTGGTGTCGGCCAGCATCATCGCTGGACATACAAAATGGTTGGGGTTCCGCTGCATGGGGAGACCACGACCAGCGAATGTGTTCCCAACGAACGCTGGGTCACAAACAGCAAAGGAGGTGCCACCAGCATTTTCACGTTCGCCTTCGCACCGCACGAAGGGGGGACAAAGCTAGACATGGGCATCGACTACACCATCCCCATTCCCGTGCTGGGGAAGCTAGCCGAAAAGCTTGTGCTCAAGCGGAACCAAAGGGACATGGATGTGTCGTTGGAGAACCTCAAGGACAATATGGAGGCCTAGAGGCCCCAGATGCGCCGACCGGCGAGAGCCAGAAAATCTACAGCCGGATGTGCTGTGCGTAGTGGAGACAGCGGGAGCCGCCTCGCCTCAGCACCGCTCTAAGTGGGGGTGACACCCTCGAGCTCCTACGGCGTCACCCAAGTGAGGTTGCACCCGTCCCAGCACAGGAAAGCCTAGTGATTCCGTGAGCTGTGCTCGAGGGCGAGCCGGTAGTGGTGCAGATCGAAGTTCACGAGCATCAGCGCCCGCTGGAAGTCCTCCGTGGTGATGCCGTCATCGGGAGTCGTCCCACCCCACAGCATATGGAGGAGCCCAGCCCATCGGATCACCTTGTCCTCGAGCTTCGAGCAATGCCGCGAGATGTCGTGCAGGTCGCCGCTGCGCAGCCTGTGACGCCGCTTGAAGTCATTGCGCCACACCTGCCGGAATATCGCGGCGTCCTCCGTGAATCGAAGCTCAGGCATCGTATCGCGGCAGTGGAGCCCGATGCGCGTCAGTAGCGCGTTGTAGTACGCGGACAGCCCCGGCGTTACCCCGTCGTCTTCGTCGTTGAAGTCTTCCTCTGAGATCTCCGGTGCCATGTAGAAGGTGAATCGAGCCATGAGCCCGCGATCAACGAGCTCCGGTCGCTGGTGGATACCCTTCAACGCCTTGTCCTGCGTTGCGATGATGATCGCGAGCCGCGCACATTCCACCTCGTTCTGCTTCCGGGTGATCCTGTCCACCTGGTAGTACTCGCCGCTGTAGGAGCTCAGGAAGCATTCGAT
The DNA here is from genome assembly GCA_964196015.1 of uncultured Myxococcota bacterium. Taxonomy (GTDB): domain Bacteria; phylum Myxococcota_A; class Polyangia; order Polyangiales; family Houyiibacteriaceae; genus SG8-38. The sequence continues at coordinate 2,576 of CAXMRM010000247.1, read as the reverse complement.
CGACTGGGCATTGTTTACGTTGGTGAGCCTGGCAAAAAACGGAGTCTCCCCGCTCACCATCGCAGCAGCCCCTTCGTTTTCGCTCTGCAGCCTGACGAGCGCTTCAGAGGTTACGTCGCTCACCATGACCTGCGGCTTAGGCGGGTCGGTTTCGGGATCTTCGTGTGCCGACGCCGCTCGTTTTCGCATTTCCGACTGAACCTGCTTCAGCGGCTCCTGTGCGTGCTTGAACAGGGGCGACTTCCCAAAGGAAGGGGCGGTCACGAGCGCCAGGTAATCGTTGCACCACGTCTCGTACCCGCCTTTGACCTGGACCCTCAAGTGAGTGCCAGCGCACGCGCTCAGGACGCCCAACACAGTGAAGCCCATCGCGTCGATGGGTGTCTCGGTGGATGCGGCAACCTCGGTCACATAGCAGCGAAGCTGCTCCGGAAAGACACGGATAGGGAAGCGGCTCGGGTCAGGCTTTTCCTCTTCGACGATCCCCGCCCCGTTGACGTGACTGCTGTTCAACGTCTCTTGCTGCTGAGTCATGCCGCCCGCCTTTCCGGGGTCAGGATCAGCCCAAGCGCTCCAAACGCCTCCGCGAAGAGCTCCACGTCGGGTCCGAAGTAGCAGAACACCTGCGCGTAGCGGTTGCCGTCGTGGCTCGTCCCGTCAGCGCGCAGAAAGGCGATCCGCTTTCGCGAGAAGCACATAGCCGAGCAGCTCTGTCCAACACGGTGAAACCCGATGGTGCCGGTGCCCGCGTTCTGAAGCAGGACAGCCTCCGTCACACGCCCCGCGTCGTATTCCTCGCAGAGCTTGACGACGAAGTCCGTTCCAAGCGGGTTCGAGAATGGGGGGTTCAGGAAGACGTGCCCGCCCCACTCCTGGCTCAAGCCGTCGTCCTCCCTTGTGAAGTAGCGCGTGGCTTTCACCGTGCGCTGGGCAACGGGGTTGCTCGCAGGGTCGAGGTCGATCCCGCCTAGCGCTTTCCGAGCCGCCTCGATGTACTCTGTCGGCGTGTACCATTCGTCCCCGTCGTGGTCGCTGGAAAACGATACCGCGCCGATGGCGCCGGTCGTTGTTAGCTTCTCGCCGCGAGCTCGCACTGAGATAACGTGCTGCTCGAACACGTCTTCAGGCACCGCCGCCAACTGCTGCCAGCGTGAGGACTGCTTCTTGGTGATGTCGAGGTCAGCCAGACGCGGTGACGGGCTGTCACCCCGTTTAGCTGCGGCGCCTTTGCTGAAGTCAGTCTCTTTGCAGAGCTCACCAAGTCGGCGGTCTGCACGGAGTATGATTTCAGCGGCGTGATTCTGAGCGTCGATGCCTGCCTGGTGCTCCCGGTGCCATACCTGGATCGTCTTCGCGTGGGCGCGGACGTCCCGCACCAAGCCGAGATCTCGAGTCTCTCGAAGCAGTGCTGCCGCCTGCTCAACGGGAAGCAGGTCGCCAGCGGGATGATCGGAAGCCAGTGCTAGCGATGTCATTGCACACCGCCATTCACGAGAGCCCACAGCGCCGGAGACGGAAGCTCGCTCACATTGGACTGAGCGAAGCCCGAGTACATGCAGCGATAGATCCACGCCTCACTTGCACCCGCGTCCACCGCCGCGCCGAAGAGCGCGTCCCATGTCCGCCGATAGCGAAGCCGCCCAGCATTCACCAGCCCACCAAGACGATGAGCGGCGAGCGGAAGCCGCTGAGGTTGTTCTCGGACCTCCTGGCAAACGCGCCGAAGGGCGCGATCTTCAGGGCTTTCGAGCGAGTCGGTGCGCCAGACTCGTCTGTCACTTGCGGGGTGGGAGCCCGGTCGGTATACCTTGGACTGCGTCTCCGACTGGGAAGTTAGGAATGCTGGGCCGTCCGTTAGCGCGGGCGGCCTTTCTTTATGCGGTTGCACTGCGGTCACCCACCCCTTCGGTTGCCAGCTCGAGCGCCTTCACCACTTCGCCAACTCGGCAGCTCACCAAAATGATGTGGTCGTTTTGCAGCCTGATGCAGGTTCCGCCTTCTCGGCGCGGCTGGATGCTCTTGACGTCCCCGGGTGCGACAAGTTTGCTGCCGCCATGTCTGAGTTGAATCTCGAGAAAGTTTGCTCTCGCTCTTATGCTGTCATTCATTGTGTTTTCCTTGGTTCTAGGGGTGTTCGTATTAAAATATTTGTGGCCGTTGCCACCTAGATCAGTGCGCAAGAATCCCGCCCTCGGCGGCTGCCGAGTCCGTCGGTGATGTGAGTTCCAAGGCGAGCCGCTCGAGCTCGGCGGCCTGTTGACGCAGTGCGCGGGCGGTTCTCAGCAACCTAGCGGGAGACGCAGGATCCGCCGCAAAACGCAGGGGATCCGTGCCAGACGCGGTTGCTACACCTAGCGCACGTTTCGCAGACCAAACAGCAGGGAGTCCAACGCCACCTGCTTGTTGGCGTTTTGCTGCATCGACCGTACGCACTCGTGAATGAGGGAGACCCGGGCTGCTGCCGCGCTCGACGAGACGGAGCCGATTCGCCCCTGCAGCTCTTCGCCGCGCACCGAGAAGCCGAGCCCCTCCGCCGGGAGCCCAAGCGAGGCCACCGCGACATCCCGATAAAACGC
>CAXMRM010000246.1:0-4955 GCA_964196015.1 uncultured Myxococcota bacterium | reverse complement strand
CCCTCCCCGAAGACATCGTCGTGATGACGTCAGACCTCGAAGCGTACGCCCCTGCCTTCCGGGCGGTGTTCGGCCACAATGATCGGCACCGCATCCCCTACGAAGTGCATGACCGCAAGACCCGAGACGACGTTTCATTTTATGACGACTTCCTGGCAGTGCTCGAAGTGCTGGACTCTCGGTTCTCGGTCCTAGACCTCGTCCGGCTCATGGATGCCGGCTCACTGCGGGAGGACTTCCGGTTCACTCAGGAAGAGCGCTCACGGCTCGGCGAATTGCTCGCAGCAGCGGGTGTCCGCTGGGGCATCGACGCAGAGCATCGCGAGGAGATCGGATTTCCTGCAGAAGCGCTTCACACTTGGCGCGCTGGCCTAGGACGGCTCTTTCTCGGGTTCGCGTCGACACCCAACGCTACCGAGGTGTTTGAAGGCTTGTTGCCTCGCGGCGCGCTGAGTCTGAGCGATGCTGAGCTCGTGGCGCGACTGGCACGGCTTTGCGAAGTCCTCTTCGACTTCCAGCGCCGCAGCCGACAACCGCTCGAGATCGACAACTGGGTGAGCCACCTCGAACAACTGTCCGCGTTGCTGTTCGCGGAAGACGACGAAAACAGCCTCGGGGTGAGAATCCTTCGGTCCGCGCTCGTCGAGTTAGGAGATCTCGCCCGTGGCAGTGGGTACGACGGGGCAATCGCCCTCAAGACGCTGCGAAGGGAGCTCAGCGCGCTGCTCAACCAGAAGGCGCCCGCTGTGGGCTTCCTTCGACGGGGGGTCACGCTCACCGAGCTCGTGCCGCTGCGCTCGGTTCCTTTTCGCGTCGTGTGCCTCGTTGGCATGAGCGAAGAGTCGTTTCCCCGAGCAGACGACCGCCCGAGCTTCGACCTCACGCGGCCCGAGCACAAACCGGGCGACCGCAACAAGAGAGACGACGACCGTCACTCGTTCCTGCAAGCGATTCTGTGCGCGCGAGACCGTGTCATCATCACCTACAGCGCGTCGGCCGCCAGTTCGCGAAGCGCCGCAAATCCATCACCCGTCGTCTGGGAGCTCTGCGAAACCGCGCGGCGCTACTATGAACTGCCTGCGAAGAAGCCGGTTCTCGAGGCGACGACGCACCCGCTACATCCCTTCGATCGGAGGTACTTCGACGACAGCGGCCTGCCCCAGAGCGCCTCTCAACGGTATCTCGAGATCGCCCGTGCTCTGGGAGAGCCCTCGCTGGAGTCCGGGCGGATCGAGCTGCGAGCGGAGGCCGAGACGGCTGAAGAGACGCTCTCCGTCGGCGAGCTGACGACCTGGCTGTGGAACCCCATCGCGGCCTTCATCGAGAAGGTGCTCCGCGCCCGGTTCGGCACGTTGGAGCTCTACGAGCCGACGACCGCCTTGACCGAGATCGGTCGCTTGGAGGCCTCCAAAATCGGAAACGGGGCCCTCAGAGCTGGGCTCCGCGACGAAGCCCTCGAAGAGTACTTGGGCGCGGCGCCCGAGTTCCCCGACGGAGCCTGGGGCGCCCTCGCAAGGCAACGGCTCGCACACGAGATCCGCGTCGTCAACGCGCGAAAAGACGCACTCGCCAGTGAGCACGAAGCGCGCTCGGAGCTCGTGGCAGCTGACGTCGCGGGGATCGTCCTCGAAGAACGCCTCGATGGCTTGTACGCCGATCAGCGAATCTCGAAGCGCTTTACCAAGCCGGGGAAGCGAGCGGAGCTCGGGGCGTGGATTGAGCATCTGCTCATGCAAACCGCAGAAGGGCTCCCGAGCACGACGCATCTCGTGCTTCGCGGAACCGAGACGCGCGCCAACTTGGTGTCCTTCAGTCCGGTGACAGATCCACGCGGTCGATTGGAAGTGCTGATCGACCTCTATCGCACTTCGCGCAGGGCGCCGCTTCCTTTGCTAGAAGAATCGTCCCGGTTGTTTGCAGAGGCGCTCGAGCATGGCGAACTGGACAAGGCCATTTCAGTCGCAAGCGCCCAGCTTAGCAAGCAACGCGGATGGGACCCGTACCTGAACTACGTCTTGGGCCCGGACGACCCATTCCTCGATTCGGCCTGGAGCGAGGCCTTCCAGCACGCCGCAACCGAAGTGTACGAGCCACTGTTTCGGCATCGGGACGAACGATGAGTGCCGTCTCACCTCAGCTCATCCCGCTCGACGCCCCGACTTTGGTGCAAGCCAGCGCCGGGACCGGAAAGACATATACGATCACGACGTACTTCGTGCGCGCGGTCCTGGAACGTGACCTGACACCGGAACAGATTCTAGTGGTCACGTACACCAAGGCCGCGACGGCCGAACTTCGTGTACGCACACGCGAGCGAATCCTCGCCGCGATCGCATTGCTCGACCAAGCGTCGGGCGACGGCGATGTGCTCCATGGAGTCGTCACCGAAGCGGTCACACGGCTGGGCCGGCGCGAGACGGAGGCCCGGCTGAGAAAGGCACTCGGTCAGATGGATCGAGCGTCGATCTTGACGATCCACGGATTCTGCCAACGCCTACTTCAAGAGTATCCCCTTTTGTTCGGAATCGACTTCGACTTCGAAGTCGATGAGGACACCTCGTCGATGTACCTGGAGTTGGCGGTCGACTTCTGGGCAACCGAACTCTATGACGCGCCCGATTGGTTGCTGCGCGCGCTGCAGAAGCGCGGCGTCAACACTCGCTATCTCGCCAAACTGGCAAATGTCGCAATGATGCCCGGCATCGAGATCCTCGGGCCCGCTCCGGTCGATGTCGACGAAGACGTTTTGAGGCAGTGGCTGGTGTTTGAGCAAGAGGCGGCCGAGCTTTGGACTAGGCACCGGGAAGACCTGGCCAAGATCCTGCTGACCGACAAGGGTTTGAACCGCACCAACTACCGGGCGGCAACCGTCGACAAGACATGGCTGCCCGAGCTCGACGACTTCTTTGCTAAGAGTCGCTTTCGATTCCCGCCCGATTTCCTGACGAAGCTTGCCCAGGAAAACATGAAGACGCGGAAAGGATGCGAGGAGCCCAAGCACCCCTTCTTCGAAGCCTGCGCGCGGCTGTGGGGAGCGCACGAAACCCTGGTCGCTGCACTCAACTACGCCGTTTTTGCGTTCCGAAAGCGTTTCATCGAATTCGCGCGGGACCAGGCGCGTAGGCGACGAGAAGACAGGGCGGTCTTCACCTTCGACGACTTGCTCGCCATCGTTTACGCGCCGTTCGATGCATCCAGGGTGCAGAGCGCTTCGTTCGATCGGGATCTGATCGTGGAGACCATCTCGGCTGCCTATCCATTGGCCCTCGTCGACGAGTTCCAAGATACCGACGCTGTTCAATACGGGATCTTCCGCGCGATCTACGGGGAGTCTTCGGCAGTCTACGTGGGCGACCCCAAGCAAGCGATCTACGCGTTTCGAGGGGCGGACGTGTTCTCGTATATCGGGGCAGTGCACGACGTCGGTGATCGTGTGTACACGCTGACCACGAATCGGCGGTCCGATCCCGGGGTTGTCCGCGGGGTCAACACACTATTCTCGCTGCGAACGCCCCCGTTCATCCTCGAGGGCATCGACATGGAAGATGCGATCCCTCACCAGGAGGAGAGCAGATCGACGTTCGATCCGTCGATGGAAGTGGTCTTCTTGGACCACAATCAGGTCCGGGGACCGATCGCAGCGGCGGTGGCCCCCATCGTAGCCAACGAGATCGCGCTGCTGCTGGACTCGGACGCGGAGGTCGAGAACCGGCTGGTCGAGCCTGGCGACGTAGCGGTGCTGTGCCGCAGCAACCACCAGGCCCTTGCAGTGACCAACGCCCTCCGAGCGCTCAACATTCCCGTGTCACTCGACGGCGGTTCGAGTGTGCTGAGCACCGAAATCGCGTCAGACCTCAGCGCGGTGCTCGAAGCGGCCCTGATGCCTGGTGACTCGTCGCTGCTGCGCCGCGCGCTTCTCACATCGCTTCTCGGGGTGTCGCCATACGAGCTGGCCAGCATGACAGACGAGCTTTGGTCACAGTGGGTATCGCGGTTCCACGATTGGAACGGCACATGGCATAGCCAGGGGGTCGTGCGCTTCCTCGAAGATATGCTCCGCAGCACCGAGGCGGAGACGACAATCGCCAGGCATCCCGCGGCGCGCCGCGTGCTGACGGACGTGCTGCACATCGAAGAGCTCTTGCTCCGCGGTGAGCGCGATCGCCGGCGCAACCCGATCGCGCTGATGCAGTGGTTCCGCCGCGCGAAGGAAGACAGTCCGGGCGATGGCGCGGTCGCCCGCGAAGACCTGCAACAACGTCCAGACGCGGAATCGGGGGCGGTCCGAGTCTCCACGGTTCACAAGAGCAAGGGGCTCGAGTATGGAATCGTGTACTGCCCCTTCACATGGCAAGGAAAGTTCGGTGACGTCGCCGTGAAGTTTCACGACGAGCATCGGAACATCAAGCTAGACCTCGGCTCCGATGATCTCGAGACCCACGAGGGAATCAGCGAGCAGGAAGCATTCTCCGAAAGGCTACGGCTGCTGTACGTGGCCGTGACCAGGGCGAAGTATCGCTGCACTCTTTTCTGGGGTCGTGCCGCGAACTGGAAGAAGTCCGCGCTCGGCTACCTGCTTCACGGCTCAGAGGGCTTGGACAAACTGGACGAAGAGGGGATGCGAGAAGACGTCAAGGCTTTCGCGACCGCGTCGTCGGGAGCGGTCGACTGGCGTCCTGCCCACGCAGAGCAAGCGGCGCCGCGCGAGCACGAGGCGTCGAGCCATACCCTCACTGCGCGGGAGCAAGCGCGCTTCTTCAGCCATGCTCCGCGCATCGCAAGCTTCACCAGCCTCACCGGGCACGACGAGAAAACGCCGACCCCTCGGGTTGCCACGGCACTGGCCGACTCAAGGTCTGCACTCTTCGGGGAGCTGCCTGGTGGCGAACGCACAGGCCTGTTGCTCCACTCCATCCTAGAACTCGCCGACTTCCAGCAGCTCGACGGCGACGAGA
>CAXMRM010000245.1:0-7952 GCA_964196015.1 uncultured Myxococcota bacterium | reverse complement strand
TCGGCCACCATCCAGCGCGCGATGAGCGAGGCCGGTTACCTATCGGCCGGCACGCTCGAGTTCCTGCTCGACGAGCAGGGCGAGCTGACGTTCCTCGAAATGAATCCGCGCATCCAGGTGGAGCACCCGGTGACCGAGCTCGTCATGGGCGTCGACTTGGTCGACGAGCAGATTCGCATCGCGGACGGCCAGCCGCTGGAGCTGCCCACTCAGCCACTTTCGCCCCGAGGCCACGCAATCGAATGCCGCATCAATGCCGAAGATCCGGACACCTTCGCGCCCTGTCCCGGGGTAATCACCGAGTTCCACATGGCGGGAGGAACTGGCGTTCGGGTCGATAGCGGCGTGTATGGCGGTGGGCGCGTTCCGCCGCATTACGACCCGTTGATCGCCAAGCTTATCGTACATGCACCGACACGCGCTCAAGCCATCGCCAAGATGCGGCGAGCGCTCAGCGAGACCATTATCGGGGGCATTCGGACCAACATTCCGCTCCATAAGAGGATTCTCGAGCACCCCGCCTTCGAGGAAGGCCGGGTCTCCACACAGTTCATCGACGAGCTTCAGGCCTAGCGCATGTTGACCGCCCCCGTGCGGCATTAGTAGACTTGTGTGGGCGTACTGAACCTATGGGGGCTTCGCAGGGGCTTTGGCTATCAACAGGAATAAGGTCTTAGAAGCGGCACGGAAGTACCAGTCGCGCGGCCAATACGACAAGGCGATCGCCCAGTACAAGAAGCTGGTCGATGCCGACAAGCGGGATGTTCGTTCCCTGCTGAAGATCGGCGACTTGTACGTACGCAAGGGCGACCGCGGCTCGGCGATCGAGACCTACGAGAAGGTCGCAGGCCACTACGCTCAGCAGGGCTTCTTTCTGAAAGCTATCGCGGTCTACAAACAGATCCTGAAGCTCGACCCGTCGCGACTCGACGCGCAGGTGCGACTCGGCGAAATGTACGAGCAGCTTCAATTGATTAGCGATGCGATGAGCGTGTTCGAGGATGTCTCGAGCGGCTTTATGCGCGCCGGTGACACCGACCAAGCGCTGGCAATGCTCGGCAAAATGGTCGACCTCGATCCGGACCACATTCCGGTGCGCATCAAGTACGCCGAAGCGCTCTCGCGCGCTGGGCGAACGCAGGAAGCGGCCGCTGAGTTCGAACAAGGTGCGTCGCTCTTGAGAGACCAGGGCCGGCTCGACGACTACGTCAAGGTCGCGGAGCGACTGCTGTATCACCGCAGCAACGATGTTCGCGTGGCGAAGGAGCTCGCTGAAACGTATATCTCGCGTCGCGATCCGAAGCGCGCGCTCGCCAAGCTACAAATCTGCTTCAAGGCCGACCCGCGCGACGTTTCGACACTGTCGCTGCTCGCCGAGGCGTTCTTGATGCTCTCGCAGACCGACAAGGCGATTAGCGTTTATCGCGAAGTCGCGCGCATCCACCGCGAGGCGCACCGCCCACAGGAGCGCATGAGCGCGTTGCACCGCATCCTGGAGCTCAACCCGAACGACAAAGAGGCGCGAACGGCCCTACAAAGGACCGCTTCTGCCTCGGGGCAGCACTACATGCCGCCAGCCGCAGTGCGTTCGCCCGGGGCGTCGACGGGCTCGGTGCCCACCGCGCAGCTCGGTGGCTCACAGCTGAGCGGGACCGCGCACGTGGGCTCGCCCTCGCTGAGCAGCGCATCTGGCCTGAGCGGGGCGTCGGGCATCATGTACGTCGAGGAAGACGTCGAAGAAACAAGCACGGTCTCAGGTTCCCTGCCCGCCGTTTCCGAGGCATTGATCGAAGTCGACGAGTCATACGCCTCGGCGCCTCCTGCGCCACGGCCGCCCACGGGCGGACGTGTCATCCCCATCCGCGCGCTCGGCCCGATGACGTATTCGCAGTTCCTCGCACTGCCGCTCGTGAGCACCCGGGTCGCGCCGGCCACCGCCGCGTTTGCGCCTAGCCTGATGGAGCAAACTCTGGAACTCGCCGATTCGTATTTGGTCGACGGCCTGTTCACGCAGGCGCGCGCGATCGTCAGCGAGCTTCAGCTCTCTCTTCCGGATCATCCGCTGATCCTGGACAAGGCACGCGAGATCGAAGAGCTCGCGACTGCGTCCTCTGGCGTATCCGCGCTAGCACAGCCGCTCGTTCAACCGGCGGCGTCGTCGGCTCCTGCGCCTTTCGCGTCGGATCCGCCCGAGATGGAGTTCGAATACGAAGAGCTCGAGCACGGCGACGAGGGCTTCGACTTCGCCGAGAGACTCGCGGAGGAGCTCGCCGAAGTTGCAGAGATCGCGCCGCTCGACGAAGGCGCCCAGATGATCGACGTCGATACGGTCTTCGAGCAGTTCAAGGCGGGCGTCGCCGAGCAGGTGAGCGACGACGACAGCGCTACGCACTTCGACCTTGGCATCGCTTACAAAGAGATGGGCCTGCTGCCCGATGCTCGTCGTGAATTCCAAGTGGCAATGGCCGACCCGCGGCGCCGCTGCCTGTGCTGGACGATGATCGGCCTCATCTACATGGAAGAGGGCCAACCGCGCGACGCGATCGAAGCGTTCCAGTCGGGTCTCGAAATCCCAGAGAAGACAGCCACCGAAGCCGTCGGCATGCACTACGAGCTCGCCATGGCGTGCGAAGCCAGCAGCCTCACGGACCAGGCGCGTCTGCATTACGAATACGTTTTCCAGCGGGAGCCGCAGTTCCGTCAGGTCGGTGAGCGTTTGCAGCGCCTCGGCGGCCCCTCGGGCGATGCCGCCGACGACCTACTCATGGAATCGATGGACGACGTGAATCGCGCCTTCGACGAGTTGATCCACGAGGACTAAGCCCTATAGACTCAGTCAATCATGACTGAGACAGTGCAGACCTTTTGCCGGATTTGCGAGGCTCTTTGCGGGCTCGAGGTCACGGTTGATGGCGACCAGGTCGTCGACATCAAGCCCGACGACGACCACGTAGCGACGCGCGGTTACGCGTGCCTCAAGGGGCTCAAGCAGCATCGGATGTACAACACGCCCGACCGGCTGCTCTACCCCATGCAACGCGTCGACGGCGAGCTTCAGCGTGTGAGTTGGGACGACGCGCTCGGCAGCATCGGAAGCAAGGTGCGGGCGCTGATCGACAATCATGGTCGCGACAGCATTGCGATGTACGTCGGCACGGCGGCCGGCTTTGGGGTGTTGCATCCAGTCTTTGCGCAGGGCTTCATGCAAGGTCTGGGCTCAGCTAACATGTTCTCTTCGGCCTCACAGGATTGCGCCAACAAGTTCGCTGTCGCGCATCAGCTCTACGGCTTCCCGTTCACACAGCCCTTCCCCGACCTCGACGCCCTCGAGTGTCTAATCGTCGTCGGGGCCAACCCGGCCATCTCGAAGTGGAGCTTCCTACAGGTACCCAACCCGATTCGTCGCCTCAAAGAGGTCGAGGCTCGGGGCGCGAAGATTTTCATCGTCGACCCACGTCGCACCGAGACGGCCAAAGTTGCGGGCAAGCACGTCTTCATCCGCCCCAACACCGATGTCTTCTTCTATCTCTCGTTCCTGCACGAACTGCTGGCCATCTCCAAAATCGATCGGGCACGCATCGAGAAACACATGACCGGCCTGGACGAGGTCTGCCGCGTCGCCGCAGCATGGCCGCCCGAGCGCACGGCTGAAGTCACGCGCATCCCCGCCGAAACGCTGCGTGAGATGGTGCGCGCCTACGACGAAGCCGACGGCGCCGCCCTGTACTGCTCGACCGGCGTCAACATGGGCACCAACGGCTCACTCGCGTTTTGGTTGCAGGAGTGCATCAACGCGATCTCGGGCAACCTCGACCGCAAGGGCGGCACCATCGTGAGCACCGGGGTCATCGATTTTGCGGCGTTCGGCAAGAAGACCGGCACGTTGTTGCATCAAAACGAGAGCCGTATCGGCAGCTTCAAGTCCGTCAACGACTCCATGCCCGGGGGCATCCTCGCCGACGAGATCCTCACGCCCGGCGACCGGCAAATCAAAGCGTTGTTCGTCACGGGCGGCAACCCGCTCATCACTATGGCGAACTCCGAGCGCCTACGCGAGGCCTTCAAAGAGCTCGAGCTCCTCGTCGTCCTAGACATCCAGCCGAGTGAAACGGCTTCGGTCGCGACTCACGTGCTTCCCTGCACGTCGCCTTTCCAGCGCCCCGACCTGCCGTTTGTCTTCCCCTTGATGTTGGGGCTTCAGTCGAAACCCTACCTGCAGGCGACCCGCGCCGTCGTTCCGCCGCAGGGCGAGCAGCGAGACGAGGCCACCATCTACGTCGATCTCGCCAAGGCCAGCGGCGTCAACTTGTGGAGCTCCACGGTTGCACAGCGCGCAATGGAGGCGGCCAAAGCGCTCAATTCGATCGGGCGACGCACGCAGCAGCCGTCGGTCCCCCAGGAGCTTCTGCTGTCGGGCCTAATGAGGGCAACCAAACAGGGCAGCTTTAACAAGCTTCTGAAGGAAAAACACGGCCGTCTGCGTCCACAGCACGACCCGGGCAGCTTCCTCGGCAAGCGTGTCATCCATGACGACCGCAAGGTACATCTCGCGCCGGAGGTGTTTGTGAAGCAGGCTGAGAAACTGGAAGCCGACTTCCAGGTCGAGCTCGAGACGAAAGACAAGCTCAAGCTGATCACCAAGCGCGCTATCACCACGCACAATTCCTGGACGCACAACATCGAGGAGTTCGTCTCGGGCGATCGCATGACGAACCATCTTTACATGCACCCCGACGACGCAGCGCAGGCAGGCGTTCAAGAGGGCAGCCTGGCCGACGTGTCGACTGAAACCGCTACCGTTCGCGTCCCGGTGAAGCTCCTCCCGGACCTGATGCCCGGGACGGTCGCGCTACCGCACGGCTGGGGTCACCAAGACAGCAAGATGGGCGTGGCCAGCAAAACGACCGGCGTCAACGTCAACTTGCTCGCCGCGGACGGCCCGGACAAGCTCGAGAAGGTCTCCGGCATGGCGCATCTCACTGGTTTCTTGGTCGATGTGAAACCTGCAGCCGGCGCACTCAACGCGAATCACTGGTCGGGCATCGGGCGCTAGAACACCGCGCGGAACGAGAGGTTCGGAAACCAGATCGCGCCGGTGAACTTGATCGGGCATGGCTCCGTGGGAACCCCCCAACGCCACCGACACTCATCGGAAGCGGTCGGGTCTAGGGAATCGACCTCCTGCGCATCCCGCGCCTGGGTGATGTTGATCCACTCGAGCGATACGCGCATGCGCCGCCCGGGCTTTGCCCACTCGTAGGCGATCTGTGCATCCAGGCGCACGAACCAGGGAACGCGCTGGACATACTGCTGCACCACTCCCGCCGTATCGAGCCAGAGCCAGCCTTCCGCGCGGCCAGACCTCGCGGACACGCGCGCGCCGATGATCAGGCCGAACTTCGCTTGCCATGTAAGCACAGCGTTCATGACGTGCCGGACATCGTACGAGGGGGTGTAGTCGAAGGCCTGTGGCGGCGCGTTGCGCAGCAGCGCCGTCGCCGTGAGGTCGCTGAAGCCGAGGGTGTAACTCACCAAGGTCGAGAAGCCGATGTCGAAGGGACGTTGCAGCAAGAGTTCGAGGCCGTAGCTCTTTCCGTCGGCTGAGTCATCGATGAGGCCTCCCAACGGGTTTTCGAGGCTCTCGGCGATCAGTGGATCCGTGAAGACGTCGACAAAGCGAAGGTCCTGATACACGTTGAGGTATCCGCGCGTTTCAAACGTGAGATCGTGGGGCAGAAAGAAGCGAACGCCGCCCTCTGTCTGATTGGCACGCTGAAGCCCGGCCTCGAGCGGAACATCACCGAGTCCGGGGAGCGGAATGGCAAACGTCGCGGGCATGAAGCCGAGCCCCCATCCGACGAAGAAGTCGGCGATCTCGCGCGCGTGGAAAGTCACCCGCGCGCGGGGACTGACAGCGGCATCCCGATGGCCGCCGGTCTTCCATACGTCCGCCCGAACACCGAGCGATAGATCCAACCAAGGGAGCGGTGATACGTTTACGTCGACGAATACGCCGCCGATGACCCGCCGGTCTTGCGCCGCGAACTCGGCATCGCACGGCGTAGAAACGTTAGGAACGGTCAGAGAGCCCTCCCCCGTCTCCGTACAGCGGGCAGGGCCGAAGAGGCCCGCAGCGTCGCCGCCGAGGCGTAGCTGCACCTTGGGAGCTCCGTAGGTCGCCCAAAACCTCGGTCCGAAGCGGTGGATGTTCGCACCGGCGTCGGAGACGCTCAGGGACCCATCCTCGACATCGGAGAAGTCGTACCCATAGAGCATCGTGCCCACGAGATCCCAGCGCTTTACCTTTCCGATGAAGCGGGCTTCCGCCCGATGGAACTGAAGATCGAAGGCTAGCCGTTCCCTGGGCTGGCTAGCGTCGAACACCGAGCTGTCACGCCCACCAAACGCGACCAGCTCGAAGCGCGACCGGGAGCTCATCTCCACGCCGGTGCGGTATTGATAGTCCCAGTAGTCAACCTCGGAGTCGACATCGATCGCGCCCAGCAGGAGGTTGGGAAACCCGTATCGGCCCGCGAAAGTCATCGATCCCTCTTTGGGCATGGGCACGTTGAGCAAACCGGAGACATCGATGGCGCGCAGCTCGGCCTCTCCGTGCACCCGGTCGTTAGGAATCTTGCGGGCCTTGCCGTCCATCACACCGCCGGTGAATCGGCCGTACCGGGCGGGCGCTGCGCCTGAGTACAAGTTGATGCCGCCGATCAAGCCCGGATGAACCGTTGACGGCCCGAGCGCGGAGTGAAAGAGGAGCGGGATAGGAATGTCGTCGTAGAGGTACACCGTGCCCGATGGCGGCGCGCCACGGACATAGACATAGGGTTGCCCATTGGCTACTGGGACGGTGCCCGGCAGCACCTGCAGTACTCGGAACGGCTCACCGAACGTCCCCGGGATGTTGCGAATCCCGTCGAGCTCGAGCTTGATGGGTGCCTGCGCGCGCGCATCCACCTCCGCGGTTTCGGAAAAGACCAGCTCCTTGTCGACCTGAGTGCTCGCCGGTTCCAACATGGTTTCCGCCGGAGCGGACTCTGGAGCTGCATCGGCCGCCGGTTGCTGGACGCGCAGGTCCACTCTCGCTTGCGATGGCACCGGATTCCCGTCGCGGGTCGCAGGCACGAACTCCGCCTGCGCGATTGCTTCGATGACGAGGTCGCAAAGCGAGCGCCCGACATCGCACTTCTCGACCACGCCCTTCCCGTCTGGATCGATGCGCACCAGCACCTGAACAACACCCGACTCCGGCACGTCTACGCCCGCGGGCACCTGTATGCCCGAAAGCGACTTCACCCTGGGCGCGACGATATCCTGCGCCTGCACCGCAGCGGCGCACACCAACAATCCCAAGAACAGCCAAAGCCCAAAGCGCCCGACCGGTCGCATCACTGTTCTCGTACGACCCAAAGCGCCGCCTGACCTCCAAAAGGCGAAGTCTACCATCCCTGCAAGGGGACGCGCGCTGTCCCTACCTGATTGTCCGATGGAGCTTCTCCATGCGAGCGATGCAGTCTCTTCCGACACGGCGAGTGCTCCATCCTCGTGGAGCCCTCGCTTGACGGCCAGGGCGACGACGGCTAGTCCTTGCGTGTCTTTGCGGGCGTAACTCAGTTGGTAGAGTGTCAGCTTCCCAAGCTGAATGTCGCCGGTTCGAGCCCGGTCGCCCGCTCCGCAAGCACCGGTCGCCTGCTTGAGGCACTACCCGGTAGTCCGCGCCCTGGCGCGCTTTCTCCCCTTCTTCGATTCGTGCTGCAGGTCCCGCGCGTAAAGCACATGATCGACCTGCATGGTGTGGCGGCTCGAAGCGACGAAGTGGGACATCATGCGGGCCGTCGAACTGCGCTGGGGACTCGGGCCAGTTCGGGTCCCGGTGATGCCCTGACGCAACGACTAGGTGATCATCGTGTCGAGCTTCTTCTTCGATGTGTCGATGTGCAGCG
>CAXMRM010000244.1:0-19796 GCA_964196015.1 uncultured Myxococcota bacterium | reverse complement strand
GAGGGGCACGTCGAAGTCGCCCAGCAACAGAGACACCTGGTCCAGTTACACGACAATCATCATGACGAGTCAAGATACCATGCCGATTGGTATGGATGGCGTACCTCGCTTCTCCGCAGATGAACCCGGTGGATTCTCGGTCGGGGTGGTGGGCAGTTGGACCACGCAGACGAAGTTCGTCGCGCACTACGCGCGGCGGACGCGGAGGGATCGTGCCGGGCGCTCCCTCAGTCGTCGGTGCCGCGCGAGAAATCGGTCAGCACGCGCTCTATCGTCTCTTCGACGCTGAGCTCCATACCCTCTTGTGATTCCAGCGTGTACGCGAGAAGACGGTCTTGTTTCACGACTCCCACGTCGCGGACGAACCAGGTCGTCTCCTTGATGATGCCGGAGCGAACGGGGATGCCGGACACAACGCCGGAAACGGGGCCTTCCGTAACCTTCTTGAGCGCGTTTGGGAATTTCCCCGCTGGGACCTCCACTGCTTCGACTTCCTGCGACTTGACGCTGAGGGACATCTGCAAGGATCCGTTCTCGCTCGTCAGCGGATCCGTTGAGGGAGGGTCGGTCAAGATTGCAATGGGCGCTGGCAATGCGGAGCCGTCCGCCCCTTTGACGTCGATAGCGTGCAAAGTGACCGCAGTAGGCGTTGCCGACAGATGCAGGATCGACTCCACCGCCGGCGTCGGCGCATCGCCGGAATCGGCCTGGCTAACGTTCTGACTCACCTCGAAGACCTCGAGCTCGTCCGAGGAAAGGCGCGAAACCCCGACTACACGCTGCTCGACCGTACCGAGCCTCGTGCTCGCTGGTGCGTCAGGCCCTCCGATCATCTTGCCGTGCTGCTTGGTTTGATACGACCAAGTGTTCCCGACCTGAAGAGGGTAGTATGCGGCGATACCGGCTTCGGTGGTGCGGGAAGCGAGTGCCCATGCGACACCAATAATCGCAAGGACCGCAATTCCCACCATTGCTTTTGTAGTGTTTGAAACGGAACCAGTCGACATAGAAAAACGCTAGCACGACGTGACTGCACCAACCAAGGCGAACCTAGACCCATCCGGGTCAACCGCGAAAGATCCAAAGGCGGACATGGCCCAGGACCGCCACCACGATGCAAGCGCCCGCCCCCCAGATGCCGCCCCCCAGATGCCGCCCCACAATCGCATCAACCGTAACCTATTCAATTTGACCATCGCCGGCTACCGCTTACACGACAATCATCATGACGAGTCAGGATACTGCCCGCGTTGACGCCTACGCTGCCCATGAGCCCGGTGCATCGCTCGCCCCTTTCCACTACGAACCCGACGCGCTCGGTCCCCACGGTGTCGAGATCGAGATCACGCACTGCGGGATCTGTCACAGCGATCTCCATCTGATCGACAACGACTGGCAGTCCAGCCAGTACCCGCTCATACCCGGTCACGAGATCGTCGGGACGGTTGCGCAGAAGGGGGCGCTGGTCACTCACATCGAGCTCGGTGACCGGGCGGGCGTGGGCTGGCAGTGCGGGAGCTGCCTGCAATGCGAGTGGTGCGAGCGTGGCGACGAGAATCTCTGTGCGAACACAGTCGAGACTTGCGTGGGGCGCCCGGGAGGCTTCGCGAATCGCATACGTGTCGACGGCCGTTTCGCGTTTGCCATTCCCGACGCGCTGAGCTCTGAAGTTGCGGCGCCGCTGCTCTGTGGTGGCATCACGGTCTATTCTCCGCTTCAGCAGTACGCACGGCCTCAGAGCCGCGTCGGTGTCATCGGCATCGGCGGGCTCGGTCACTTGGCGATTCGTTTCGCGCGCGCAATGGGATGCGAGGTGACCGCGTTCTCGTCGACTGCGGCGAAAGAAGACGAAGCCCGGGCGCATGGCGCGCACCACTTCGTCTCCAGCATCGATGACACTGCCCTCAAGGCGCAGCAGGAATCCTTGGACCTGATCATCTCGACGGTGAACAACCCATTGAACTGGAAGCGCTTCGTCAGTGCGCTCCGTCCGAATGGCGTCCTGTCGTTGGTGGGCGCCCTCGCCGAGCCCGTGAGCATTCACACCGGCATGCTGATGGCCCGACGCCGCTCGGTGACATCGAGCCCCATCGGTGGACGGTCCACCATGCGCGAGATGCTCGACTTCGCCGCGCGTCACGGCGTCGGCGCCCAGGTCGAAACCCTCCCCATGAGCGAAGTGAACACCGCGCTCGATCGCTTGCGCCGCAACGACGTTCGCTACCGTTTCGTCCTCAGCAGAGACTGAGGTCGCTATTCGTCGTCGTCGGCCGAGTCGACGCCTGCGAGCCTTCTCGCGAGGCCCTTCTTGAAGTCGAGCTTCATCTGCCGACCGATCTGTACTCGCTGCGCCTGCGGGGAGCCCGCGCCGTGTAGCGACTCGGTCAGGTAGCCGACGGCGTTTCGGCCCAGGGTCATGTTCTCGATCAATCGCAGGATGCGGATACGCGCTTCGGTGGGCACATCGGCCCGACCTTTGAGGTACTTGTCGAGAAGCGCGCCAAGCTCCGGGTGCTTCAGTTCCTTTTCCGAGGGAGCCGTGCTCACCAGACCACCCGCCAAGTCCTGGGCGAGCCGCCCGATTTCGAACGGCATCTTCGTCACATGGTGCTTGCAGACGTTCGCGAGCATGTCGTCGTTCAAATAGCAGCCCGATTTGGTTGCGCGGGCCTGATGGGAAGACGCGATTCCCGCCGCGTACATCGTCTCGTTGAGGTGCGTCATCTGCACGAGCTTGTCTTTGATGTGGGAGGCGTTCTCGACGCCGTTGTGCTCGGCCGCCTGCGCCGCCGCGCCGATCAACACGTCCCCTACGCCCGTCTTGCAGACGTAGCTGCGCCGGTGGTAGCAGGTGAATCGCTCGACCAGCATCGAGGCAAACTCGTGCTCGCCGTCCATGAAGACTTGGCTCCACGGAACGAACACGTCGTCGAGCACGACCATCGCCTCCTGCCCCGAAAACTCCGCGTTGCCGACGTCGATCGAGCCGCCTTCCATGCTGCGGGTGTCGCAGGACTGGCGTCCGTAGATGTAGGTTATTCCTGGCGCATCGACCGGGAATGCGGCAACGACTGCGTAGTCTTTGTCGGCTGGCCCGAGACGCATGGTCGGCATCGCGATGATCCAATGCGAGTTGATGCAACCGGTTTGGTGGGCCTTTGCGCCTTTGAGCCAAATCCCGTCTTCGCTTCTTCTTGTGACGTGTACGAAGAGATCGGGATCGTCTTGCTCGTGCGGCGCCTTGCTTCGGTCGCCTTTGACGTCGGTCATCGCGCCGCCGACGACGTAGTTGCGCGCCTGCATCGTGGTGAGGAACTCCTTGAGTCGCTCGTGGTACGGCGTCCCGTGCTTCTCGTCGATTTCGTACGTAACTGAGTAGAGCGAGTTGAACGCGTCCATGCCGACGCAACGCTGAAAGCACGTGCCGGTGTTCTGGCCGAGCTTTCGCTGCATCATGTTCTGCGCGACCAGGTCCTCGGCGCTTTGCGCCACGTGCAGGAAGCGGTTGACGCGCTTCCCGGTTAGCGATGACTCGACCGTCGCGACCTCAGGCTCGCGAATCGCGAGGTCGTACGTCTCGGCGACAGCATTGATCGACGGCCGGATCATCGGGTGATCCACGGGCTCATCGACCAGCTCACCGAACAGAAACACCCTCAGGTTTCGACCGCGGAGGCTCTCGATGTAGTCGCCGCTGGTTTCGATTCGTGCGGGCGTATCGCCGTTGCCAAGAGGCATCGTCTCTCCAAAGAGGGTCACTCTACCACGCCCTTCAAAGGGCTGCGCCCGTGAGCTCGGCCCGGGTTTCCTCAGCCAAGAACCGGCCTTTGGCGTCGCGGCCGACCCGCCCGAGGGCGACCTCGTGGTCGTGCGTGAAGAACAGCCGGCCCCGCTGCTCGAGCAGCCGCGTCAGCAGATCTGTCTTCTCGTCGATCAGCTGTTCCGGGTATCGGTCGTACCCCATGGTGATCGGAAGGTGCACCCAGGCGCGCCCAGGGACGAGGTCCGCCGCGAACACTACGGGACCGTCGTCTCCCGGGATCTCCGTCAACATGAGCCCGGGCGTGTGTCCCTCGGAGAGCCACAGCTTGTAGTCCGTGCCGAGCGTCTCGGAGCGATGCCCCTTCACGACTTCGAGCCGTCCGCTTTCTTCGAGCAACGGCGGAAGCTCTGGGATGAACGACTTGCGGTCTCGCGCGTGGGGATGCTTGGCGCGCTGCCAGGCGTCCCAACTCACCACGAAGGTTGCGTTCGGGAACAAAAGGCGCATCGGTTCTTCCGGGTCGTATGCTTGCAGCAGACCGCCTGCGTGGTCGAAGTGAAGGTGCGACAACACGACACAGTCGATGTCCGCGTCAGCGAAACCGGCCTTTTGAAGATTGTCGAGCAAGACATGCCGCTCTTCTTGAACACCAAACCGGTCGCGCAGCCGCGGCGGAAAGAACGCGCCGATTCCCGTTTCAAACAAGATGTGCCGGTCACCCTCTTCGATCAGCAAGGCCCGGCACGCGAGCGGAATGCGGTTGAGCTCATCGGGCTCGACCCACTGGCGCCACAGCGCGCGCGGTGCGTTGCCGAACATCGCGCCGCCATCGAGGCGCTGCGAATTGCCCAGAATCGACCATGCCCGGCGGTTTCCCATGGGCGGAGCCTATCAGGGTAGGAGACCCCTTTGAAGTCAGTGGCGAACGACGTACACGTTGGCCGTCGCGTGTCGGACCACGCGTTCAGCCACACTGCCGATCAGCCAGCGCTCCATGCCGCCTCGTCCGTGCGAGCCGACGACGATCAGATCGACGCCATGCTGCTCCGCGTACTCACAAATCGCCTTCGCAGGGGCGTGGTCCGCGAGCACTGCGAGCTCGACGTCGAGCTCGCCCAGATGTTGATCTCGCAGCTTTGCGAGCTCGGCTTTGTGTGCGCTTTCATCGGTTGCGGAGGCCGGTTCGAGGACGGCTTGCGGTGGGACGAACGCTTGCGGGTCGCAGATGTGGACCAGCGTCACCTTGCTGCCGTTGGCTCTCGCGTATTGTCCGATCTCGGCGAGCGCGCGCGTGGACTGTTCAGAGAAGTCGATGCATGCGAGGATATGCTTTGCCGCCATGGGCGAAACCTATCATCTTTCCCAAATGCTCGGCATGCGACCACTCAGACTGGCTCTAGGTATCGTTGGTTTTTGTCTCGTCCTCGTCCTCGTCACCGGGGCGGGTTGCAGCAAGTCGGCGAGCACAGAGGGCACGACCGCCGCCACGGCAAGTAGCGAAGAAACGAAGCCCAGGTCCTCCCGTCCGTCACGGTCCGAGGTCGCCTGCCACCTGCACTCCTGCGCGCCCCCCTCCTACTGCAATCGCGACAAAGGCATTTGCGAGCGCTTGCCCTGCGCCGAGAGCCGGGACTGCCCGTACGGCTACAAGTGCGACTTCTCGAAGAAAGTCTGCCAGTAAGTGCTTTCCGAATGTAAGCGGCGCCAACATTCCGTCTAGCTCTGTATGTAAGCAATGATAACATCGATGTTCTCGCATGTAGGCGCCTCTGACAAGTGAGAGTTAGCAACGCTTACATCAGGCCTGCGATTGAAGTAAGCGCTGGTAACATAGTCTGGTATGCTCTCGGCGTGAGCGGGGGAGAGAAGCCATATCACCACGGAAATCTCCGCGAGACCCTGCTCGAGACGGCCTTCCGACTCGTCGACTCCCGGGGCGCCGACGCGATCAGCATGCGGGCGCTGGCCCGGGAGGCCGGGGTTTCGTCCGCTGCGCCGTTCCGCCACTTCGCCGACAAACGGGTCTTACTCGATGCCGTCGCCGAAAAAGCAGCCGGGGAGCTCGAACGCAAGCTCGACGAGGCCAGCACGGACTGCAGCGACGCGCTGACGCAGTTCCGGGCGATGACCGTCGCCTACGTGCGGTTTGCAGCCGAGCACCCCGAGCTGTTCGATCTCATCCACAGCACCGAGTCGGTTTCGGGCCACTTCCTCGCTGAGGTCAACGATGAGCGAAGGCTGAAGTTGATCGCGCTCATTATTGAAGGCCAGAACGCCGACCTCATTCCAGACGCCGACCCCGAGCTCATCGCCCTCACCAGCGAAGCCCTCACCCACGGCCTCGCGAGAATGATCGTCGACGGCCACCCCCGCGTACGAAACCTCTCCACCGAGGACGCCCGCAAACTGGCCCTAGCCGCCACCCACCTCCTCCAAACCGGCATAGGCCTCTCATAGGGGACACGCTCCCCAACCAAAACTCCTCTGATTTCGACCGGTTGAGGGGCACACCGCGACAACCGCGGACGAGCTGTTAGAAGCGCGCGATTTCGTAGTCGTCAGCGTGCAGTTTTCGGGAGCGAAGGATGTATTCGGCGGCGAAGCCTGGGTAGAGCGAGTGGTTGCTGCCGTCTTCCGAGAGGTACCAGCTCTTGCAGCCCGACCAGACCATGTGCTTCATCCGCTTTTGGATGCCCTCGTTGTACCGGTCCTGCACGTCCTGACGCACGTCCATGTACTTGAGGTCTTCGGCCATGATCTTCTTGATCGCCTGGAGCGCGTGGGAGATCTGAGCCTCCGTGTAAACCAGGACCGACGTGTGACCGGGGCCGGTGTTGGGTCCCATCATGATGAACCAGTTGGGGAAGCCGGCGACGGTCATGCCCTTGTAGGCGGCTGCGCCACGCTTCCAGGCGTCGTCGAGCGTGCGGCCCTCGCGGCCGATCACGCGGAAAGGTGCGGCGGTGAGACCGAGTAGAAAGCCGGTTGCAAGGACGAGCGCGTCGAAGGCGTGCAACGTCCCGTCGGTGGTCTCGATGCCTTCTGGTCTGATGGCTTCGATCGGTTCGGTCACTAGCTCGACGTTCTCACGCTCCAAGCTCGCCCAGTAGTCGTCAGATACCAAGACTCGCTTGCACCCGAACTGGAAGTTTGGCGTTAGCTTCTTACGAAGCTCCGGGTCGGCGACCTGTCTCCGCAGGTTCCACATCGAGACTTGCTTCCCGACCGCAGACAAGATCCTCGAATCGAGAAAGACGAGCGGCCCAAGGAGCTCGCTGAGCCAGTACTTGAGGAAGCGGCTTACGCGGAGAAGAAACGGAACGCGCCTCATCAGCCGTCTACCCCGGCTCGAGTACACTTTGTCGAACTTCGGGACGACCCAGGCCGCAGTGCGTTGGAACACGCTCAGCTTCGCGACTGTTGGGGCGATGGAAGGAACTACTTGCACGGCGCTTGCACCCGTGCCGAGCACAGCAACGCGTTTGTTACTGAGGTCGACGTCGTGGTTCCAGCGCGCCGTGTGGAACATCTCGCCCGCAAAAGTCTCCATCCCTTTGATGTCTGGATAGGAAGGATCGACGAGCCCGCCGACCCCTGCGATGACCACACGCGCCGTAAACGTGTCGCCTTCGTGGGTCGTGAGCATCCAGGTGCCGGCCTCCTCTTCGAAGCGCGCTTCAACGATTTCCGTGCTGAGCCGCATGTGCTCACGGAGCTTCCACTTGTCGACGACGCCGAGCAGGTAGCCCTGGATCTCCCACGACGTCGCATAGCGGCGACTCCAGTTGGGGTTTTGCTCGAACGAAAGCGAGTAGACGTGCGATTGCACATCGCAGGCCGCGCCTGGATAGGTGTTGTCGCGCCAGGTTCCGCCGATCTCGTCGGCTCGCTCGAAGATCGTGAAGGAGTGGATCCCGGCCTTGATCAGCTGAATCGCCGCCCCGATCCCCGCAAAGCCAGCGCCGATGATCGCAATCGGAAAGTCATCCGCCTGTTGCATCGAGGCGCAGGCTAGAACAGTGCCAGCATCAGTGCCAGCGTCAGAGCCTGAAGCCGATCTGAAACATGAACGTTCGAGGTGCGCCTGCGGCGATGTGTCGTGCGGGTTGGCCCGTGGCGGGCGCGCCCGGGTCCCAGTTGGATTCAAACACGAACTCCTGCGCAGCGTATTGGGTGTCGAGCAGGTTGAAGACCTGGAAGCCCAGCTCGAGGAACCACCAGGACAGGCCTGCGCTGAGCTCGAGGAGGTTCACGCGCGGGGACGCCTGCGCGAACTGCAGCGGGCGTTCGCCGATCAAACTATATCCGACGCCAAGCTGGCCGTGCAGCGGGTATTTGCCAAGTTCCACCAAGTCCTCGGATGCCCCCAGGTCGAGGCGCAGCAGCCACGGTGGAACGAAGGGGAGCGGGTCGCCCGCCCGAAGACCGGAGGGAGGGTCGCCAGGGTCCGACGGAGGTGTCTCGTCGAGGGTCGCTTTCGCATACGTCACAGAGAACGCGCCATAGAGCCAGGGCAGGGGGCGGGCTTGGGCATAGAAGACGGCGCCGATTCGGGTCGTTGGACCGATCTGCTCGAAGCGCGCGTCATGCGCCTCGAAGATCAGGTCATTGTTCATCTTGGTGAAAAAACCGGTGAGCGCGAGCTTCAACTCGTCGTTTTTGCCGACGTGGGAGCGCAAGCCGATGTCGACGGAATGAACCTTCGTGAAGGAAACGTCTTCGTTCTCGATGATCACGCGCGCCTGGGGTGAGCGGAAGCCGCGGCCGTATGCCAGGACCAGGTCGAGCTCTTGGATGGGCTTCACAGTGACCGCAGCGCGCGGTCCTACGGCGACGCCGGCAGCGGTTCGTCGGTAGGGCGCCACGTTGTCGGGGGATACGCTCTCTTGCCTGTCGGTGACATTGTAGAACAACACGTCCGCTCGCACGCCGCCGGTGATGTTGAGATACTTGGTGAAATCCCAATCGAGGTCGAGCCACATGCCGACGTCGGTCTCGGCGATGTCCGCGTCGATGCGCTCTTGGTAGACACGGTTCTGTGGCGCTTCGACGAGGTTGAGCTGTTGTTCGATCAGGTCGACGCGGCCCGAGATGCCGAGCTCTACGGTACCCTTGGCCCAGTCGGCAGGCGCGAACTGCTGAGTTCGGTGTCGCGCGTTGCCGCCGATGACGAAGCGCTGGTCGAGTTGCTCGATGAGGTCGCCCGGGGTGTTGCCGTTGTCGTCGGTTTCGAGAAAGCCGCTGAAGTTTTCCTTCAAGCGGAAGTCGTGAAGCTGGACCCACAAGCCGAAGCTCGAGTTTCGCTCGTTCTCGCCGCGATGCTCACCGGCAACGCCGAGCATGCTCGTGAGATTGAATCCGTTTTGCGCGCGCGCGGTGTCATACGGGTAGACGTCGAGCGCGCCGACTTCGCCGGCTTGGATGTCGTCCAAGCGCAGCACGCCCGCCAGGTTGCTGCGCGCTCCCGCAAAGGCGCCATGGACGCGAAAGTGCCACTTCTCACGGCCAAAACCGTACTGGAACAGGGCCGACCCATTGATGCCGTCGCGATTCTCACCGAAGCCGTCGGTGCGCTGAATCTGGAAGGCGCCGAAGGTGTCCGCGTCGCTCCCCTCGGGCGCGAAGATTGCGATCTGGCGGAATGTGCCAAAGGAGCCCAGGTCGGTCTTTGCGTAGATGCCGCGTTGCTCGACGCCGAGCTCGTATTCGATCGTGCCCGCGATCGCGAAGTCGCCCTGTGCCGGGTCGTACACGCCTTCGGTCACGCGAAGTTGACGCACCACCTCCGGGATGATGAAGCCCTGGTACGTGTATCCCTGCCCGTGGATGTGTGACGGCTGATTGATCGGGACGCCGCCCACTTTGAACTCGATGTCCTGCCCATGCTCCGAGTCGAACCCGCGCAGAAAAAACCGTTCGCCGACCGCTCCACCTTCGGCCTTCGAGGTATAGAGACCGGGGACACGCTTGAGAAGATCATTGGCCGAGAACACCGGCGCGGCGTTGAGGATGTCCCTGTCGATTTCAAAGTCGGCGGGGCCGCGACCGGCGCTTCGGAGGCGATCGGCGTCGACCTGGGCGTCGGTGCGGTAGACAGTGTCAGCGGCAGGGACAGCGGCAGGGACAGCGGCAGGGACAGCGGCAGGGACAGCGGCAGGGACACTGTCAGTGTCAGTGTCAGCGTCAGTGTCAGTGTCAGTGGCAGTGTCAGTGTCAGTGGCAGTGGCAGTGGCAGTGTCAGTGTCGGCGGCAGTGGCGGGGCCGGCGTAGGCGCCCGTGTCGTCGTGGACGCCTACTTCCGGTTCCTCGAAGTGGACAGCGACCCGGATTCGGCTCGATGCAGGCGTTCCGTCTCGCCTCGCAGGCTCGAACGTCCAGGTCTGCACCGCTTCGACCGCCGCCGCGTCGAAGTCTGCGCCCGCGGAGTGTTCCACGACGATGTCGGTAACCTTGGCGCCCGCCGTCACGGTCACCAGCAGGATCACCGTGGGATGAAGGCCGGCGCCCTCGCGTCCAGCGGGGAACTCGGGCGGCGGCGAATGGAGCAGATGAGGGGGGTGGATCTCCGTGCCAGTCCCAGCGTTCCGGCTCGGATCCTCTTGCGCGTAGACCGGTCCCTCTGCCCATAGGGTAAAGACCACGAGCGCAATTGCACGCGTACTGTTCCTTCGATTCCTCTTCATTCACTACTCCTGCCCCCGCGTGGCCACGCGGTTTACGTTCGCTTGGTTGACGAACGTCAGGCAGGAGGTGAGTTCTTCGGAGCGACTCGGAAACGAGCAGGGTCAGTGACGATGAATTCGTGAGCGACCGCGACGCCGTGTGGCATTGCGCAGACATGTGCGGAAGCCGGTGCATCGACGATCGCAACGAGCCCGTCTCGTCGGTTGGCCGACACCGAGCAATGCTCGTGCGTCTTGTCGGAGCCCGCGTCTGGCGTTCCGTGGACCGCCGCTGAGTCGGGCTGAGCATGCTCTGCGGCGACGTGCGGATGCGCATCGCCGGGGTGGACCAGTTCACCATGGTCGGCGCATCGCGTGTGCTGGACGAGCAACATGTGGCCGCCGCTCGAGCCCTGCAGGAACAGAGCCAGCAGGCCTACTAGGACACAAGTACGCCGAATCATTGTGGATTCCTGAGGCTTGTGCATCGTGGAGGACATGGCCGAAGGTCGAGTATGGTTGGAGCTTTCACAATATCAACCAATCGCTCCTCTGCCCTGGAGTGGCTAACCCACGCGGGCTACACCCTGAGACCGTTCTGCACGCTACGATCTAATGGGCCTTGGGGGCCCGCCTGCTGATGTCGCGACACGATCCTACCGAGGTTACACGGCGCCATGTGTTTGCGCAGAAGGGTCTCTCCAAGAAGGAGGAGCAGGCCCGCATCGTGGTGCTCGCGGGGAAACTGGCTGGCGACAAGTACTCCATCGACGCCGAGCTGACGTTCGGTCGTGGCGATAAAGCCGACGTGACAATGGACGACACGCTCGTGTCGCGGATGCACACGCGCATTGTTCAGCATGAGAATGGATCGTACGTGATCGAGGACCTCGACAGCCGCAATGGCACGCAGGTCAACGGGATGGCGATCACGCGGCAGGTGCTGACGTACGGTGACCGCATCCAGATCGGCAGCTGCCTCCTCCTGTTCGCGCATCACGATCCCATGGAAGAGCAGGTTGCGCAGCGTCGCAGGCTCGAAGCGATCGGACGGCTGGGGACTGGCGTTGCCCACGACTTCAACAACCTTCTCGGCGCGGTAAGGTCCAGCATCGACTTTTTGAACGGACTTCCGGGCGAGACCAAAGTCGCCGACGCCGATGTGCGCGAAGCGTTCAACGACATTCGTGCAGCGGCCGCGGCTGCGACCGAAATGACCAGCCGGTTGCTCGGGTTTGCACGCGAGGTTCAGCCCAGCCATTCGGAGGTCGACCTGACCGAGCTTTGTCATCACGTCGTTCAGCTCGCGCGGCATACCTTCCACCGGAGCATCAGTATCGAGGCGCACATCGATCGTGGGCTCAAAGTGATGGGCGATCGCGGGCAACTTCACCAGTTGCTGATGAATCTGTTGATCAATGCGCGCGATGCGATGCCGAATGGAGGAAAGCTGAAGATCAGTGCCGAGAAGGCCGACCAACTCGACCTCGAGAAAGCGCCGCTCAACCCGTTGGTCGCACACGCTATCCTCACCGTGCAGGACACGGGCGTCGGCATGGACGACGCGACACGGGAGCGCGCGTTCGATCCGTTCTTCACGACGAAGGGCGACCAGGTTGGGGCGGGCCTAGGTCTCGCTGCCGTCTATGAAATCGCAAAGGCGCACAATGGTCACATCACGGTGCACAGCGTTCCGAATCGTGGCAGCGAGTTCCAGGTGGTGTTTACGCTGACCAGCGAACGCCCGATGGTTCCCACCGAACCTAGCTTGCCGGCGATCAAACTTCCTCGGACGCAGCTCTTGATCATGCTGGTCGACGACGAGGACATCGTGCGGCGAAGTGCTGGCCGCGTGGTTCGGCAGAGCGGCCACCGCGTGATATTCGCCCGAAGCGGAAAAGAGGCGCTTCGAATCTATACCGAGACCCAGCCGCGGCCGGATCTGGTGTTGATGGACCTCAACATGCCCGGAATGACGGGGGACCAGGCCTTCAAGGAGCTGAAGGCAGTGGATCCCCAGGCGCCGGTGGTTTTCGTGTCGGGATACTGGGACCGGGATCTCGAGCGCGAGCTTCGCGGGATGGGGGCGCTCGGCTTTGTCCAAAAGCCCTACGAAGCTGCTACGCTCCGGGACGCCATCGTTCAGGCGATGACGGCCCAGACTTCATGATCAAGTACATAGGTTCGAAACGCGTGTTGGTGCCGCATATCGTGCGGGCGATGTCGGCGTTTCCCGAGTCGGGACGGGTCCTCGACTTATTTTCCGGCACGTCACGGGTGGCGCGTGGGCTCAAAGAGACGGGCCGTTACGTCATCGCGAACGATCACTTGGCCTACGCGTCGACGCTCGCCCGGTGTTACGTGCAGGCCGATGCGGACCGCTGGCTCGACGAGGCGACGCGGCTAATTGCGGAGCTGTCGGAGGTTGCGCCGGAACCTGGGTACTTCACCAAAGCGTTCTGTGAAGACGCGCGATACCTCCAGCCGCAAAACGGCGCGCGCGTGGACGCGATCCGCGAAGAGATCGCCCGTCGGGCGTTGCCCGCGGAGCTGGAGGCCGTTGCCCTGGTGTCGTTGATGGAAGCCGCCGATCGCGTCGACTCCACGACCGGCGTCCAGATGGCCTACTTGAAGCAGTGGGCGGCCCGCGCGTTCAAAGACCTCGCGCTCCGCGTGCCGGCGATTCTTCCCGGCCCCGGAGAAGCGCTTCAGCTGGAGGCGGTCGAGGCGGCGTCGAGGGTCGAGGCGGACATCGCGTACATCGATCCGCCCTACAACCAGCATAGCTATATGGGCAACTACCACGTCTGGGAGAGCCTAGTCTGCTGGGACAAGCCCGAGACCTACGGGATCGCGAACAAACGCGTGCAATGTAAGGACTACAAGAGTGATTTCAATTCCAAGCGCCGTATCCGGCAGGGGTTACGGGCCGTCTTTGAAGCCGTGCGATGCAAGCACCTGCTGGTTTCCTTCAACAACGAAGGACACGTCGACCGCGAGGAGATGATCGCGCTGCTGTCCGAAAAAGGGCATGTGGGCGTGGTTGCCGTGGACTTCAAGCGTTATGTTGGCGCGCAGATCGGCATCCACAATCCCAGCGGCGAAAAGGTCGGCCGCGTGAGTCATTTGCGCAACAAAGAGTATTTCTTCGTCGTAAGCGAACGACGGGACACCGTGGAGTCCGTCGTTCGTGCCATCGAGTCGAGCATCGAGGACGCTGCGCTTGCGTCGAGCGCTACAAAAGGCAAAAGGAAACGTCATGAATCTGAACGACGTGTTGAGTGATGAGGCCAAGCGGGCTGCGATCATCGAAGACGTTTGCAGCTTGGTCGACGACGAGGTGGGCAAGCAGCGGGGCATCAGCGGTATCGCCGTCAAGGCGGGGTACAAGCTGGTACGCGGCGTGAAGCCTGGCTTCGTGCGCAACGTCGTGCAGTCCTTGCTTCCGGAGTTCGCTGCCGCGCTCGAACCGATTCGCGAGCAGGCGGTCGCCCAGGCTCAGACAGTCAGCGGTTACTTCAGTGCACACGCGCAGGAAATTGCCGAAGTCCTGCTCGCCGTTACCGATGGCCGCGTGCGAAAGTCGGACCACGGCTCCGTTAAAGGCGCCTACAGCAAGCTCCGAGGCTCCGCTCGCAAGAACGTCGAAAGCGCCATTCCCGGCCTCGGCCGCATCATCGAGAAATACACTTAACCGTTTTGAAAAGGGGACTGACCCCTTTTTAGAAGGGTTAATTTCAGGGTTAGATGCAGTATTTTGAGGACTTTCAGGTCGGAAAACTGCTTAGCTCGGCCGCGCTACTGCGGCGACGGCCCGAGGAGAGCTAGCCTCGGCGAGCATGTCGATCAGCGCCGAGCGGCTGCGATCGCGCAGGTCGGCAACCGCCTCTAGTTCTTCGAGCTCGGTATTCGGGTAAAGCGGCCTTCCGATTTGCACCGTCACGAGGCGATCTTCCTGGCTCTTGGCCGCGCCGATATGGACCGCGTCGCGCGACATCAACGTGAAGGTGCCATTCAACGCCACGGGGACCACGGGTTTGCCCGCCAAGACGGCCGCTTGGAACGCGCCGTTCTTGAACGTCTTGAGCTTGCCGTCTGCGGTCCGGGTCCCTTCGGGGAACACCAGTAGCGGCTTCTCGTCGCGAAGCACGTTCTCGAACGCCTCGGTGGCCGCCATTGCGGCGCCCTTGCCTTGGTTCCGGTCGACCGGCACGTGTCCCGCCAACCTCAGGTGCCAGCCCAGGAACGGGATGTTCATCACCGAACGCTTGGCGGCCCACTTGAAATTGCCGGGCAGCGCCGCGCCGAGGACCAAGATGTCGAGCCAGCTCTCGTGGTTGCTGGCGTAGACGAATCCCCCTTCGGGAACGTTCTCTTCACCTGTCGCTTCGATGTAGATGTGGAGGCCTGTCGCCGAGGATCGGCTCCACTTCTTGGCCGCCCAAGTCGACGCCGCGCCTTTGGTGAGCGCTCCAGTGATGACCGACAACGTCGTCCAGCCGAGCGTACGGATTCCGAACGGCACCCACTGCTGCAACCAACGCCGGCGTTCGCGCCAGCCCTTCTCGCCACCCTTGCTGAAGACGCGCCAGCTGGTACGCGCCCAGTCAATTGTGTCTTTGAGCCCCATGCCCGGGTCCATTACCACTCCGGCGGGCACATGAAAAGCGCCACCGGGGGCTCAGGCTATCGGACGAATGGGATCCGGCGCAATGTTGGAAAGATCGACCCCTATGGTCGTGGGCCTGGTGGCGAAGCCAAGAGCGTCACCAGCGTGTCGGTGGCATCGATATGCACCCAGTGGCCGGCTTGCTCGATCACGTGCACCGAAACGCGCGAATCCTGCCCGGCGATTCGCTGGATGCGTGCCCGATCCGACGCGGAAAACACATCGGAACGGCCCCCGATGACCAGGTCGAGCGTGCACTCGTCTGGCAGCGCTTCGACCAGGTTCCAACTGTCGGTCCGCGCATAGTCTTCGATGAGATTGCGGATGACCCGGAGGTCCGGTCCAAAGGCGCGTCCGCCGTCATCCGTTCTGCGTAGGTTCATCGCGAGCCACTGCGCGATCGGCGGTGGCTGCCCAGTCTCTACGACCGCAGCGATGAACGCTTCGCGCGACGCCCACTGTCGGGGGAGCGCCTCGAGCGTCCGGATCACCTCGGCCGTTGCCGTCGTGTCGCGATTCGCTGCGCTCGGAGAAGGGGACGAGTCGACGATCCAAGCCTCCGTGCTCTGGCCCTGACGCGTCCGCAGCCATTCTAAGATCACCTTGCCGCCAAAGCTGTGCCCGAGGGCGCCTCCGATTGGCATGGCCAGCGATCTTTCGAGCTCGGTCACGTCGGCGGCCGCGGCACGCAGGGTGTGCGGCGCCGGTAGCCCGAGGGAATCCCCGTGCTCGCGGAGATCGACCAGGATAGCGCCCCACTGTGGCCTTGCCTCGACGAACCGGCGGGCGATACCCCGCCAATTGGCCCGCGTGCCCAAGATCCCGTGGACAAAGAGCATATACCGTTCGGGATCGGCCGATTTGGAGGTCACGATGCCGTGGGCAAGCACGAGCCTGCCTTACCACAGATGGCCCGGTCGCCCGATCAGCGGGCGGCAGCTGGCGTCGGCACCGCCGGCACGAACTGCATCAGCGCCTTTTCCAGACGAAACACCGCGCTGTCGGAGATAGGCCGCCGCTTCGCGCGTGCCGATCCCGTCTCGAGGCTGCTGAGGTAGCCTTGCATCTTCCGCCGCGCCTCGTGGATGCGCCATGCGATCGTTCCTGCGGTGGTCTCGAGAACCACGGCGGCTTCCTTGTAGCCGAGGCCCTGGAGGGTCGTGAGGACCACCGTCGTCTGAAGAAGCTGCGAAAGCTGGTCGAACGCCTCGAGCAGGGCCCGATATTGGTCCCGAAGCTGGACGGCGTGCTCCGGGTCGCCGTGCGCATCGACCGCGACGGCGGCGATGAGGCGCGGGTCATCGAGCGGCACCGTGCGTCTGCGCGTGCGATCGCGCTTCGCGTTGAGTGCCCGGTGCAGTGTGATCCGATAGATCCAAGTGAAGAACTCGCTCCGCCCCTCGAACTCTGGAAGCTTGTGATAGGCCTTGAGAAAGGCGTCCTGTGTGATGTCGTCGGCGTCGCTCGCCTGGCCGGTCAGCGCCAGTGCCAGCGCGTACACGCGCGGCCGGTATTTGCGGACGAGCTCGTCGAACGCCGCGGCGTCCCCGGCCTTGGCTCGGGCCACGAGCTCAGTGGCTTCGGCCCCTCGTCGCTGTGCTTCGGATACCTGTGGTTTTCCGCTCAATAGGCCCCCATCCGTTCAGGACCCCTAAAGGCTAACTACTTTCCTGGACCAACCCCAAATCCGTGGGTTGAAAGGCCCAAACCAAGCTGTTACATCCAACCCGCCTGGACTCGGAAGCCCTTGGAATGGTGGGGAATTCTCGTCCATTCTTACCGATTCTCATCTTGGGGCGCATCTCATACCGATGATCACCGACTGGTTTTACGGCCTATTCTCGAATGACCTCGCCATCGACTTGGGGACGGCGACGACGCTCATCTACGTGAAGGGCCGGGGCATCGTGTCTTGCGAGCCGTCCGTGGTTGCGGTCCAAGCGGACCCGCGCGGCGGTAAGCGCGTCTTGGCGGTGGGCAAAGAGGCCAAGGAAATGCTCGGGCGAACGCCGGGGTCGATCCGCGCGGTGCGCCCGCTGCGCGATGGCGTGATCGCGGACTTCGACATCACCGAGGCGATGCTTCGCTACTTCATTGCGCGCGCGCACCATGATCGCCGGACGCTGGTGAAGCCGCGCATCATCATTTGCGTGCCGTTCGGCATTACCGAGGTCGAGAAGCGTGCTGTCAAAGAGAGCGCGGAGGGCGCAGGAGCGCGCGAGGTGTTTCTCATCGAAGAGCCGATGGCCGCCGCGATCGGAGCGGGTCTTCCGATCACCGAGCCGAGCGGCAATATGGTGGTCGACATCGGCGGCGGCACGACCGAGGTTGCGGTGATCTCGCTCGCCGGGATCGTCTACTCACAATCGGTTCGCGTCGGCGGCGACAAAATGGACGAAGCGATCATCGGCTACCTGAAGCGCAAATACAATCTCCTGATCGGCGAGCAGACGGCCGAACGCGTCAAGTGCGCCATCGGCAACGCGCACAGCGATGGTGAGGCGACGACGATGGAGGTGAAGGGCCGCGACCTGGTTGCCGGCGTACCGAAGACCGTGATCGCCAATTCCGACGAGATTCGCGATGCGCTCACCGAGCCAATCAACGCGATCACGGAGGCCGTCATGATGGCGCTCGAACGCACCCCGCCCGAGCTGTCGGCTGACATCGTCGACAAGGGCATCGTGCTCACGGGGGGCGGCGCGCTCCTGAAGAACCTGGACGTGCTTTTGCGCGAGGAAACAGGGCTTCCGGTGATGGTCTCCGATGATCCAGTGTCCGCCGTCGTACTCGGCTGCGGCAAGGCGCTGGACCACTTGGACCTGCTCCGTGAGGTGACGATCGCGTAGAGCGACGAGCAAGAACGCG
Organism: uncultured Myxococcota bacterium; assembly: GCA_964196015.1. Classification (GTDB taxonomy): domain Bacteria; phylum Myxococcota_A; class Polyangia; order Polyangiales; family Houyiibacteriaceae; genus SG8-38. Next base: position 1,834 of record CAXMRM010000244.1, on the reverse strand, counting down.
GCGATGAACTACTTCCAGACGATTCGAGATGCCGCCATCTTGCTTGCCCTGGTGATCATTCCCGCCATCTTTCTGCGCGCCAACCTCAGAGATCCTTCCGAGCTTTCCTGGCTCGACCGGGCACTGTTTCAAGTGAGCGGCCCAGTCCAGTACGTTGCGGAGTGGGCAGCCGACGGCGTGACGAGCGTCATCGAAGACTACGCGTACCTGGTGGACGTCAAAGGTGACAACGACCACCTGCGCGCGGAGAACGATCGCCTGCGGCGCGAGATGCGTGTCCTGCGTGACGACACGAAGCGGGTTCACGAGCTCGAGTCCTTGCTGGGTTTGCGCGAACGATTGGCGACCGAGACGATGACGGCCCGCGTGATCGCCAAAGGCATCTCGCCATCGTTTCGCGTGGTTCGGATCGCGGTCGATCAAGGCGAGCACGCAGGTTTGCATGCTGGTATGCCCGTTGTCGCCAACGGAGGGCTCGTCGGTCAGATTCGGCGCGTGTCAGGTCGCTTCGCCGACGTCTTATTGACGATCGACCCCGAGAGTCGCGTGGATGTGGTGGTCGGTGAGGGCCGCGCGCGTGGCCGGATCGAAGGGCTCGGCGAGCGCGGCCGTTATCGCTGCCGTATCCAGTTCGATCGGGCGGACGACCAAGTGTCCGTCGGCGACGAGGTCTTCACCTCGGGCCTCGGGAAAAAGTTCCCCGCATCGATTCTCATCGGTTACGTCAGCAAGATCAACGATCAGGAGTTCGGGCTCTATCAGGAAGGCGAAGTGACTCCCTCGGTCGATTTCACCAGGCTCGACGAGGTGCTGATCCTCACCTCCGGGCCCAAGGATTCGGACGCGCTGTAGGGTGGGGAGCATGCACGGCGGGCGGGGCAGCATCATCATCGTTTTGGTCGCGTTCGCAATGCTGCTGACGCAATCGGTCTTTTCGCGGGTGCTCGCGCCCTATCCGTTCTCACCCTACCTGGGCCTCCCGTTCGTCTTCGCGCTGGGCACGGCTCCAGGGGTACGGATCCTCCGCGGCGCCGCGACGGCGTTTGCGATCGGCTACCTCTACGATCTCTTCACCGGAAATCCGCTCGGCCTTCACACCTTCGTATTCGTGGTGGGCTATTTCACCGCCTGGCTAGTCGGCTACCTTCTGTCGTTTCGCGGCATCGCATTCGAGATGGTGCTCACGTTCGTGCTGACGGCGCTTCTTGGCGGCTTGGTCGAGGTCATTCGCGGGTTCACGCCTGGTGGCATGGCTTGGAGCGGCGTCACCATGACCATCGCGCTCTTCGCCTCGGCGTTCGCCACGGCGCTCGTCGCGCCGATCCTGTTTGCCGTAGTTCGGTGGATCGATCCCGAGTCTGAGCGGGCACCGACATGATTACGGTCTCGCAGCGAAGGGAAGTCGGGGAGTTCCGCAAGCGATATGGCTGGATGGCGCTCTTCGTCGTCCTCGTGTTCGGCGGGCTCATCCTCCGTGTCGCTCAGGTGCAGCTCTTTCAGCGTGATCGGTGGTCGGGCATTGCACAGCAAAACATCACCAAGACGCTCGAGCTTCCGGCTACCCGAGGCATCATTCGAGACATCGCTGGCCGCGTCGTCGCTTCAAACCGGCCGTCTTACGACGTCTACGCGACCCCGCGACTGCTCCAGCCCGAGGACATCGGCCGCATCGCATCGCTGATGGGGCTGAGCGAGGAGGAGCGCACCGCCCTGCAGACGCGAATGGACGAGCTATCCCGGAGCCGCCGCACCCAGCAGCTCGAGCTCTACAGCGATATCGGCCGTGAGCAGCTTGCCGCGTTGGAGACCCACTTGGCGGAGCTCCCAGCGCTCG
>CAXMRM010000243.1:0-8219 GCA_964196015.1 uncultured Myxococcota bacterium | reverse complement strand
GCGCAAAGACGTGCGCGTCGGCGACACGGTACTGGTCGAGAAGGCGGGCGAGATCATTCCTCAGGTCGTCGAGGTGGACAGGAGCAAGCGCAAGCGCGGCGCGAAGCGCTTCGTGCCGCCACACGCCTGCCCGACATGCGGCACAGAGGTCGTGAGCGAAGAGATTTTCGTCTACTGTCCCAGCCCCGCGTGCCCGGACCAGGTGCGCGAGCGCTTGCGCCATTTCGCGAGTCGGCAGGCGATGGATGTCGACGGGATGGGCGAGGTGCTCGTCGACCAGCTGGTCGACAAGCTCGGCGTGCGTTCGCCCGACGGTCTGTTTCGCCTCGACGCGGATGCGTTTGCGGGGCTCGACCGGATGGGGAAAAAGAGCGCCGAGCGCGTGAAGGCCGGTCTCGAGGTAGCCAAAGAGCGGGGCCTCGGGCGCGTGCTGAACGGGCTGGCGATTCGGCACGTGGGCGAGACGATGGCCGAGGATCTAGCCGCCTATTTCAAGACTGCAGATGCGTTGCTGGAGTTCGCGGCACGATACGCGGCGGACGATGAGGAGGTGATCGAGATGGTTGCACCCGCGAAGTCCTCCGAGCGTGGTGCGATCGAGGGGCTTGCGCGCAAGTCCGCGGACAGCATTTTCCACGAGCTCGATTCGCCCGCAGTGCGAAAGGTGTTTGCGGGATTGGCCGAAGTCGGAGTGAGCTTGCGGGCAAATGGGGCTGCCGTACACGAGATGCCTGCCGTTGCGGGCAAGACCTTCGTGTGGACCGGAACCTTGCCCACACTGACGCGCACCGAGGCGACGAAACGCATCAAGGCTGCTGGGGGCAAGGTGTCGGGGTCCGTGTCGAAGAAGACCGACTACGTCGTTGCGGGAGACGATCCAGGAAGCAAGCTCGACAAGGCACAGTCGCTCGGCGTCGAAGTCATCGACGAAGCGGGACTCCTCGCCCTGCTCGGTGATACAGAGTGATCGTCAGAGCTCGGGGATCGCGCGCGCCAACCGGCGCAGCCCCTCTTCGATCTGGTCGCGCGCCGTCGCAAAGCTGAAGCGCACGAAGCCTTCCGCAGCTTCTCCGAAATCGCGTCCGGGGCCGAGCGCCACGTGAGCCTTGTCGAGGATGTCGAAAGACAGCGTCAGCGAGTCGCGTTCGAAGTGACGCATGTCGACCAACACGTAGAACGCCCCTGGCGGATCGATGGGGATCGAAAGCCCCATCTCCCGCAGGCCGTCGACCAGGATGCGCCTCCGGACGGCGTATTCCTGTCGCATGTGCTCGACGCGCGGCGCGCCATGGGCCAGCGCCGCGAGGCCTGCCTGCTGCACGAATTGTGACGTCGAGATGAAGAAACTCTGCATCAGGCTTTGCAAAGGCCGCATCGCGACCTCGGGGGCGATGAGGTAGCCCAGGCGGAATCCCGTCATCGCGTAGCGCTTCGAAAACCCATCGAGGATGTAGCAGTTCCCGGTGAAGCTCAGCGGGGAGGTCACCCGTGCGCCGTCGTAGGTGAGCCCGTCATAGATCTCGTCAGATAGGATTGGGATACCGAGGTCGCTCAGCTCCTCGACGACTTCCTTGGGCTGGACGGCGCCCGTCGGGTTGGCGGGCGATGCGAGAAAGATCGCGCGCGTCCTCGCGGTGATCGCGGCACGCACTTTGGCGACGTCCATCACGAAGCCGTCCTCGGGGCCGGTTGGTACGAGAACCGGCTTGCCGCCACAGACCGCGATCATGTTCGGGTAACAAGGGTAGTGCGGCGTCGCGAGGATCACTTCGTCGCCCGGGTCGACCAACAGGTTCAAACACAGCAAGATCGCCGGTGACGTTCCGCTGGTGACGACCACTTGGTTCGGGTCCACCGCGACACCACGACGCTTCTGACAGTCATCGGCGATCGCTTCGCGCAGGACGAACAAACCTCGGCTGTCGGTGTAGTGAGTTTCCCCGGACAGCAGTGAGTCGACCGCCGCTTGGACAGCGGCCGGCGGCGCATCGAAGTTCGGCTCCCCAACGCCCAACTGCACGATCGACGTCCCGGCGCGCTCCATTGCCATGCCCCGCTCCATGACCTCCATCGCAAGGAACGGTTGGACTTCCTGCGTACGCTTCGCGAACATGCGGAGAGGCTCTACGGCCCTAACTGTCCGAGATCTAGCCGCTTCTCAGGCCAAGGCGCGCAACCCTGGGCGGCGGCGGGATGATCTGGGAGCGAAAAGCCTTTGAATGTCGGGTGATTATGGGTATGGAGCCTGTCCCCATGGAGTCGCTCGTCGTTACTATGATTGGCAAGGATCGGCCTGGGTTGGTCGAGTCGGTGTCGGCCGCGATCGAGGAGCACGGAGGGAGCTGGGTGGAGAGCCGGATGTCCCGATTGGCAGGCCAGTTCGCGGGCATTCTTCGCGCGAGCGTGCCAGCCGCGCGAGTGGATGCTCTGTCAGAGGCGCTCGAAGCGCTTCGGTCGGACGGGCTTCGTGTCGTGATGGAACGCGGCGTCGAAGAAGCGGTCGAAGAGGGCCGGGTGATTGTGCTCGAGCTCATCGGCAGCGACCGGCCCGGCATTGTTCACAAGATCTCCGAGGCGCTCGCGGCGCGTGGCGTCAATGTCGACGAGCTGAACACCGAGTGCGATGGGGCGCCCTGGTCGGGTGACACGTTGTTCAAAGCGATGGCCAGGCTTCGCGCGCCGAGGACGCTAGACCTCGATCAGCTTCGAGAAAGCCTCGAGGCGATCGCCGCTGATTTGATGGTCGACATCAGCATCGGCGAGTCCGACTAAGGCCTTTGCCCGTGCGCGAGGGTAACGGCGCAGGAGTCGTCGTGCCGCGCTAGCCTTCTCTTCGGCGGTCATCCACATCCGTAGGGTTGCGAACCGATAGATCGCCCGGACGTTCGGGAACAGCGCCAGGTAGATCTGCCACGAGCCTTCGTATGCGGTCGTGTCGAGCGCATACGCGAGCTTCTCGTCGTCGACCGTGGGCGTCGGGTCGGTGCCGCGCATCGCCGACAAGGCGCGAACCAGACGGTCCACTGCGTGTACCCGCTTTTCTGCCGTGGCGCTGCCATGCGGGTTGAATGAGTTGCGCCGCCGCGTCCAGCTCTTGCGCCATCGCTGGTCCCACGCGTAGAGAAGCGCATTGTCGAAGTGGGCGAGCGCGATGAGCCGACTCCACCGCATGCATTGCTGCACGGTCCCGCTGGCTCGGAGGTTCACTTCGGGAACTTCGTCGCGCGTGACGGGTAGCCGTCGTGCCCCGAAGCGCTGTTCGAGCCACGCGAACTCTGTGGGGAAGTCGTTTGCTGCGATCTGTAGCGGGTAGCTCGGCTGCTTTGCGAGGTCGAGCGCGATGTCCTTCAAGTCGTCGAAGATCTGGAACGCCGCCAAGAGATAGCCCCACCGGCGAATCACCGTTGCATGCGTCGCGGGCTCGAGCCCGAGCAGGCGCGCCCGAAGGTCGAGCCAGAGCATCATGATCATGTTGTTCTTGCGATAGAAGTGCCAAGCCGTGTCTTGCAGACGCATTCGGTCAGCACGACGCGCGAGCGCGCTCTCGCAAAGCTCGGCTTCGTCCAGGTAAGTCTGGAAGCAATGGTGCAAGAACAGATGCGTGGCATGCACGATCGCTTCGTCGGCGTTGGCGAGAAGCCCATCGATGGTGACCGCCAGTTGTTCGAGAGCGTCGAACAACGTGGACAGCGTGATTCCGAACTTCGTCGTGTGGGAATCCGGCTCGACGCCGATTTTCCGAAGGTGGCCAAGCGAAAGGTCGCGAAGCGGACGCTCGGAGGTGCAGTTGCGGTAGATCGACTGGACTAGACGCCCTGCTGCATCGTGGCCGCCGGCTGCTGCCGCGAGCTCGTCGAGGAACTCGTCCGCAAGTTGCATGTAGAAGAAAGCGATGTCCGCCAACGCGACCGACGTTGAGAGCGGAACTCCGCCCGTACCCTTGAACGCGAAGTTGTCCACGAGCGGACCGATTTGCTCAATCGCGAACAAGGTCTCGCGAAGTGCGGGGTCGTCGAGCACGACGCCCGGAAGGAGCTCGCGAATTCGTCGCCGCCTCAGCCAGTAGAAAGGCAACATCGCGCCGTGGACAAAGAAGTCCCGGTTCTGCTGCACCTTCTCGGCAAGGACCGATCTGGCGGGCCGGTTCTCGCGCAGTTGCTCCCAGGCCCCAGTGACGCGCGCTACGTCTGCCGCGGTCACAGCCGGTGTCTCTTGGACATGCGGCTCGGGGTGCAGCAGGAGCGTGGTCTCGTAGCGAAGGCGGGACTCCTCCGAACCCGCCTCATCGCTCACTGCGTCGGCGAGTTGTGCCTCCCAAGCTCGCAGCTTACCGAGGAGCACTGCTGCTTCACGGCCAGCTTCCGCGGACCCTTCCGTGTGCAGCAGCCCGAGCCTCGTGCTCAGAACGTCCGCGAGCTCATTCGCGATCGGACCCAGCCCACCGAGGTCCACACGCATGTACGGATGTCGCGCGAGGACGCTCTCGATGCGCCGCAGCACGACGAGCTCGTCCTCGGTGAACAGGGGCATCGTGATGCAGGCAAGCACGGTCATCGGACGATGGCGGTTGTGACACGGCGGGGGGGCAGGCTCCAGTTCCCGTGCAGATGGTGCTAGGCTCGCGATCCGAACGATGGCAAGGACAGGTCGAAAACCAAGCTGGCGCGCCCCCTTCCGCCGCATTGCGATGGCCGCCGAAAACGCCCTCGAACTTGCGAGGCTCGGACATTTCACCGATCCGGAGCATGCGCCATACAAGGTCGCCCATCAGATGCGCATCGCGCGGCTGCGACGTTATGGAGGGGACGAGCACCGGCCGACCGTCGAGGCGCCGCTGCTCTTGATTCCTCCCTTGATGGTTACCGCAGAGATCTACGACGTCGCGCCCGACATCAGTGGCGTCGCGGCGCTAACGCGACTCGGGCTCGACGTTTGGGTCATCGATTTCGGCTCCCCCGAGCACGAAGAGGGCGGCATGAAACGCACCTTCGACGATCACATCAAAGCAGTGAGTGATTCGATCGACTGGGTACGCAACGCGACGGGTCACGACGTGCATGTGGTCGGATACTCGCAGGGCGGGATGTTCGCCTATCAGACCGCTGCGTACCGTGCATCGGAGGGCATCGCCTCTTTGGTGACATTTGGAAGTCCGGTCGACATCCACCGTAACCTTCCGGGCATCGACGACACGATCGCAGGCCGCGTGTTTGAGCTGGCTCAGAGTGCGCTCGACAAGCCGTTGGACAGGCTTGAAGGCTTGCCCGGCGTTCTGACGAGCACGGGCTTCAAGCTTCTCGCCGTTCACAAAGAAGTCGGCCAGCTCATGGACTTCGTTCGGAAACTGCACGACCGGCAAGCGCTCGAGAAGCGCGAAGCGCGTCGACGGTTCCTAGGTGGCGAAGGCTTCGTCGCTTGGCCCGGGCCTGCCCTCAAGAAGTTCATCGACGAGTTCGTCGTTCACAACCGGATGCTCTCTGGCGGTTTCGTAGTCGACGGGCGCACCGTCACGTTGGCGGACATCAGCTGTCCCGTGATGTTCTTCGTTGGCGAGCGCGATTCGATCGTCAACGCATCGGCGATCCGCGCCATTCGGGGCGCTGCGCCAAACGCCGAGCTGTTCGAGGTGTCGATGCGGGCGGGGCATTTCGGCCTCGTTGTCGGCAAGCAGGCGATGTCGTTCACCTGGCCGACGGTTTGCAGCTGGGTGCGATGGCGCGAAGGCGTCGGACCGGAGCCCTCGGTGTTCCAAGCACCGCCGCCGATCGAAGAGCCGGAGGAAGCCGACTTCGACGACGTCGATTTCGACGTGGAGCTCTTCTATCAAACCATCCTCGGCACGGTTGGCGCCTGGTGGCAGCGACTCGGGCGTTCCGCGACGGACCTCGGCGAGCAACTCGACAGTCTTCGTTGGCAGGTGCCCCGCCTCGGTGTTCTCCAACAGATGCAGCCGGACACCCGGGTGAGCTTGGGGCTCGCCCTCTCCGAGCAGGCTGCTTCCAATCCAGAGGGCACTTTTTTCCTATGGGAAGGGCGCGCGTTTTCGTACGCACAGGCGAATCGCAGAGTCGACAACGTCGTCCGGGGTTTGATCCGTTGCGGTGTTCGCCGAGGCGAATCGGTCGCCGTGCTGATGGGGCAGCGTCCCAGTTATCTTTCGGTGACGGCTGCGTTGAGCCGCTTAGGCGCGGTGCCGATCTTGCTGAGCCCGGGCCGCTCGCGTGCCACGCTCGAGGAGGTTATTCATGGCTCGGCTCCGCGCTTTCTCGTCGCAGACCCCGAGAGCGCCGGATTGGGCAAAGGGCTGTTCGACGAGGTGCTCGTGCTCGGCGGTGCGCGCGAAGAACGTGTTCTCCCTTCTGGCGTCATCGACATGGAGCTCATCGACCCTGACACGGTGGAGCTCCCCGGCTGGTACGAGTCGAACCCGGGGTGTGCGCGCGACTTGGCGCTCATCATCCTCACCGCAGGGCGCGGCAAGAAGCCACGCGCTGCCAAGATCACCAACCAGCGTTGGGCGTTCTCAGCCTATGGCGCCGCGGCTGCGTGCACGCTGTCTCCCCGCGACACGGTCTACTGTTGTCTGCCGCTTCATCACCCGGCTGGCATGCTGGTGACCGTCGGGGGCGGGTTGGTCGGTGGCTCCCGCGTGGCGCTCGCGAGCGGGTTCGACCCTGAGACGTTTTGGGAGGACGTTCGCCGCTACGGCGCGACGGTGGTCTTCTATGCGGGCGAGATGTTGCGCGAGCTTCTGCGCGCTGAGCCGTTGGCCGCCGACAATAAAAACCCGATTCGCCTGTTCGCCGGGAGCGGCCTCCGGCGTGACGTGTGGCAGTGCGTCGTCGATCGTTTCGGCCCGGTTGGCGTTATCGAGTTCTACGCGGCCACCGAGGGCAACGCAGTGCTCGCCAACGCATCGGGCGAAAAGGTGGGAGCGCTCGGCCGCCCGCTGCCCGGTAGCGCCGAGGTAGAGCTCGTCCGTTACGACTTCGACACCAGGGAGTTCCGTCGCGCTGAGAACGGTCTGCTGGCTCGTTGTGAAGACGGTGAGCCGGGTGTGTTGCTCGCACGACTCGACGCCGACTATCCGCTAGCGAGCTTCACCGCAGGCGACGAGGCCGGCCGGCGTTTGTTGCAAGGCGTCTTCGAGGCCAACGACACCTGGTTCGTCACGTGGGATGTGCTGCGCCGCGATGCCGACGGTGACTTCTGGTTCGTCGACCGAGCCAGCCGAATGCTGCGAACCGCGTCCGGCGTCGTAGCGACCCGAGCGATCGAGGATGCCCTCTATGGCTTCCCCGCCTTGCGTCACACGGTGGTGTACGGGGTCGAGCACGACGGCGTCGATCGTGCCGTGGCGATCGTGGTCACGAAGGGCAACCGAGGTCTGAATTTGCGCGCTTGGAACGAGTTCGCCGCGGGGCTGGCCCCAAGCGAGCGTCCGGCCTGGGTGAAGCGTGTGGAGCGCATTCCCATGACTGACGGCTTTCGACCCGACAAATCCGCCCTCGAAAGAGATCCGCTCGACTCCGGTGCTGAGCTCTTCGTTTACGACGAAAAAACCCAGGGATACGGCGCTGCGCCCCGCGATGGTTCCACCATACGCGCGTAGGGGCCGCCCTCGCTGTATAAAAATCGCGTGGTCGGGCCTCTCTTGCTACATACCGTATCGAGGACGGCCCGAGCCCTCCTTTTACCCTTTGCTCTGATGACGGCGCTTCTTTTCGCCTGCGTGAAGCCAATCAACGACGGCAGCCCGTGTTTTCAGTCAGCCGAGTGCCACGGCGGCTCGGTCTGTGCCGTGACCGTCCACGGGAAGTACTGCATGAAGAGCTGCGGGCCCGAGATCGTTCGGTGCAATGACGGAGAAGCGTGTCTGCAGTCGTCCGAGCTGCCACCCGATCTGGACGGTGGCCTCGATGACGCTGGCATTGACGCTGGCATTGACGCTGGCACTGACGCTGGCACTGAAGAAGAAATCTGGGCGTGTCTGCCCGGCCGCCTCGACAATCCGACCCTCGTTCCTCGGATCATCGGCCAGATCTGCGACTACAGCATCGACTGTGTCGTCGGCGGCGTGTGTGTGTGCATCCCGGGTGCGATCTGCGAGCCCGGCGACCAGGGGAAGAATGGCCCGACCTGCGAGGAGCTCTGCAACCCGAGCATCCTCAACCAGTGCCCGCGGCAGGCACAGTGCACGGCTCTGGGCACCGGCCGGG
>CAXMRM010000242.1:0-8585 GCA_964196015.1 uncultured Myxococcota bacterium | reverse complement strand
CAATCGCGCCACCTCACCGATGCGCCGAATGTTCTCGACGCGGTCCTCGGGCGAAAAGCCGAGATCGCTGTTGAGCCCGTGGCGGATGTTGTCGCCGTCAAGCACGTACGCAAACGCGCCACGCTCGGTCAGCACGCGCTCGACGCGATGCCCGATGGTGCTCTTGCCCGACCCGGAGAGGCCTGTGAACCAGAGCACGGCGCCACGATGTCCGTGTGCAGCCGCGCGCGCCTCCCGGTCGACCTCGCCGATGTGCCAGGTCAGATTTTCTGCCTTGGGCGCACTCATGGCGATGAACATAGCCGGGCTCCCCTGGCGAGCAACCTAGCGGACGAACTGTTCGGGCTGGGGCGCCTCGGCGGCGTCATTTCTCACCGTTGCGCCGAACTGCGACGTTGTGTTGCCGAAGCGTCTTGCTGAAATGATGGCGCCCACTGCCCCGCGCAACGAAGTAGTAGTAGTCGTGCGCTTCGGGGTCCATGACCGCGACGATGGCAGCCCTCCCCGGATTACTGATCGGGCCCGGTGGTAGCCCCGAATGCCTATAGGTATTGTAGGGATTTTCCGAGTCGTCCAACATCGCGCGCGTAATATGGCCGTCGTACGCCGCACACGATGGCGCCGCTTCGGGCACCGCGATGCAACCATATTGAACCGTCGGGTCTGCTTGCAGCCTTCGCCTCGGAAGGAAGCGTTTGGACTTCAATCGATTCCAAAACACTCCCGCAATCCTGGGGCGTTCGGACGGCACTGCCGCTTCTTTCTCGACGATGGATGCCAGCGTCACGATGTCGTGGGTCGTCCAGTTCTTCAGGTTGCCGAGCTCCTCAGCGTATTCGCCCTGGATCTCTTCGTACTTCTGAGTCCAGTTCGCCAACATTCGCTCGACGACTCGTCTGGGCTTGGTTTGGTCGTCAAACTGGTATGTGTCGGGGAACAAATATCCCTCAGCGTCGTTGGCCTCGACGCCGTAGCTAGCGAGGAGCGACGCGTCTTCGGTCGCATCAAGGAAATCATCCGCCTCACATACCCCGTACTCTTGCAACCGGTCCGCAATTTCGAAGCGCGAAAAGCCTTCAGGAATCAGGATGCGAACCTGAATGCGGCCCAAGCCCGTCGTCGCGTGACGCGCGACTTCCTCCGGTGTCATCGGCACCCGAAATCGAACCTTTCCTTGCCGAAGGTGCCGATCGAGACCCCGCATGCGCATGTAGAGCGCCCACACTTTAGCGTCTTTGATGACGCCTTCAGTCTTCAGCTCCTTGCCGAGCTGTCGGAGCGTCATCCCGTCTGAGACTTCGATGATGACCTCCTCGACTTCGCTCGCAGGGCCATCGGTGTCGGGATAGATCACGAACAACCACCCGATCGCGCCGAGAAGGCCGAGCACGGCCAGCAACGTCGCGACGCTCAAGGCTCGGGCGATCGTACTCCCGAAATCACTTTCGACCTCTATCGGCTGTTCGGGGCCTTCCACGTCTCACTCTTATTGGCGTCTAAATACCCCTGTAGCAAGATGGTTGCTGCCGATTGATCGACGACTTCGCGCTGCTTGGCTCCTCGCCGGCCCATTTCTCGCAACGACCGCTCCGCCGCCACCGTCGTCAAGCGCTCGTCCCAATAGACGACCTCAACCTCGAGCGCCGCGCGGAGCGCCTCACCGAACCTCTTCGCGCGTCGGGCGGCCTCGCCTTCACGTCCGTCGAGTCGCAGGGGCAACCCGACCACTGCCAAGGAAACCTCGTCGTCCACGAGGGCCTCCCGCACCCTTCGCGCCGCCTCCGCCACGCCCCCTCGCGCTAGGATGGTCTCCCGCGGGAAGGCGATCGACGCTTCCTCGTCCGAAACGGCAACACCGATTCGCGCCTCGCCGGGATCGATGCCCACGATTCGGCTCATCTCAGCCCCCTGCCACGGGCTGCACGCCGCCATCGGACGGGGAAGCCGGACGGCTCGAAGCCAAGCGCTGACTCAGCAGCGGCAGTACATAAGGGAAACCCAACTGAACCTGATCGAGGTCGGGCGCGATCTGCCCGGCCAACCAGAACATCATCACGGCAGCGCGCTCGACGTAAAACCAGCCGTCGGGATAGTGCACCGAGCGCATCAGGTTCCGAAGCTCGCTGCGCGCGATCTCCGGGTCGGCCAGGGCTTCGAGCTCTTTCGAGTTGGCGTTCATGAGCGCCGCGGGGGTGCGCGCTTCGAGCTTGAGGAGCTTCTGAAAGTACGTCTTCACCGTCCGCTCGAGCAGCGCGCGGTCGCCGCCCTCCGCCATGAAGCCAATCGCCTCGATGCCCTGCAGCGCCAGCGCGTCGTTTTGCTCGAAGAAGCCGCGTAAGACGTCGACCATCCCGAAGACCGTCTTGTCGTCGACCTCACTGATCGCGCCGAAGTCGAGCACGACGAGCCTGGCGTCGTCGGAGCCTTCGACGGGTTGAACCAGGAAATTCCCCGGGTGCGGGTCGGCGTGAAAAAATCGGTCGACGAAAACCTGCTTGTAGAAGCTCTTCACCAGCCGCTCGGCGAGCTTGTGCAAATCGACGCCGCGTTCCCGAATCTCGTCGAAGTGTGTGATCTTGATGCCCTCCATGAAAGTCATCGTCAGCACGTCTCCTGTCGTCACCTCGGCGATCACTTCGGGGAAAAGAATGTGGTCGTCGTCGATGAAGTTGGCCGACATGCGCCGCATGCACTCGGCCTCGTGCAGGTAGTCGGTCTCGCGGCGCAGGAGATCGACCAGCGACTCGTGAACGGCCTCGATGTTCTGCACGGGCACGAACCACTTGTAGGCGCGAACCATGAGCTTGATGACCCGCATGTCGATGCGGACGGCGTCGCGAATCCCCGGATACAGCACCTTGACGGCGACCTTGCGGCCATCGTCCATATACGCAACGTGCACCTGGCCCAACGAGGCAGCGGCAACCGGCTCACGGTCGATGCTCCGGAAGAACGCCTCGGGTTGTGCGCCAAGGCTCTCGACGAAGGCCCGCTCGATCTCGTCGAAGGGATGGGGCGGAACGGCGTCCTGTAGAGTCTCGAGCCTCTTGATGTACACGGCGGGCAGAAACCCGCCCATGATCGAGAGAACCTGCCCCAGCTTGATGTAGACGCCACGCAGTTTGAGCATGCCATCGAGCAGCCGCTTGGAGTTCTTGTCGTCGACCCGGGCCTGACGGCGGCTCAGCCATTCGGGAAGGACTGGCTCTTCGCGGTTCGTCACAGGAACGTTGCGCCAGCGGCGAAAAATCTTCATCAAGCCCAACTGCACCATATAGCTGACGAAAATGACGCCAAAGATGAGTTGGGCACGGACGAGGCGGAGGAAAAGACTCATGCGGTTTAGAGGTGCGAACAATAGCAGCGATTGGGAAACCTCCTAGCGCTTTGGAGGATCGCCCGAAGGGTATAAGGTTGGAGCCTCGTGTCGAGTAGTCGCAGCCGGAAGCTTCGAGACAAGCTAAACAATGCGCTCCGCAGGGAGCACCTGGGGGAGGCCCTCGGCCACTACGAGGCGCTTCAGGTCGTGGAGCCGAACGAACCGCGCTGGCCCCATCGCAAAGGCGACCTGCTGAAGCGTCTAGGACGACCGCAAGAGGCGGTCGCGGCATACGAGCGTGCCGTCGATATGTACGCCGAACAGGGTTTCGTGGCTCGGGCGGCGGCCATGGCCAAAGTCGTCATGGGGATCGCCCCGGAGCGCGTGGACGTGCTCCAGCGAGTGAACCCGGATGCCGCAAGGAAGCTCCACCGGTCGGCGAGGTCCGCAGTCGTCGCGGCGGATCCCGATGCCGAACTCGGCGAAAACGAGCGAGTCACACAGACCAAGCGCCTCGCGGTCGACGCGCTGCTACTGGTGGCCGACGATTCTGCGGCCGACGACCTGCTGAGGTTCACGAAGCCTCCCTCGACCGGACGCCTCACGCTGGACCTTCACATCTCCGACGCGGAGGTGCAGGACCGCCCGCTGACCGTCAACGGTCTCAGCGAACGACCGACGGCAGAGCACCTAGCCCAGCTTCCGTCGATGCCGCTGTTCGCAGAGGTTCCGCAGTTGGTGCTGGCAAGGATGGTCAAGGAGTCCCGTTTAATCGATCTCGAACCGGGGGAGAACCTCATCGACAAGGGCACCACCGCCGATGCCCTCTTCGCGCTCATCGAGGGAAGCGTTCAGCTCATTCGGGCTGGGGGTCAGGACGTGGTTGTGTTGTCCGAGGGCGATATCGTCGGCATCTCGTGTCTTCTCGATCGCGTGCATTACGAAGGGGACGTGACCGCGAGGACGAAGGTCCGCGCCTTGCGAATCAGCAAACTGTTGCTGGACCGGCTCGTCGCTGATCACCCCGCGCTGAGCGATATCTTGATCGAGCTTCTCGGGCGCCGGCTCGTCGCTACGTTGGTGCGGAGCTCGCCCATGTTCTCGAGCTTCGACAACGGGGCCCGCACGGAGGTCGCGGGCATGTTCGAGGTTCGTCGCGCCAGCGAAGGGACGGCTATTTTGGAGGCGGGAAAGCGCGCCGACGGCCTCTACATCCCCATGATCGGCGAACTGACCGCCATCCGCCCGAGCGGCGAAGAGGTCGGGAGCCTCAAGCTCGGGCGCGCGCTCGGTCAGCATTCGATGCTGACTGGAAGTCCGTCGCCTCTGACGGCCAAGGCCACGTCCGATGTCCTGGTGCTGCGGATGTCGGCCCGACGCTTCCGCGAGCTGGTTTCCGCGCACCCGAAGATGGTCGCACACCTCGAAGAGCTCTCTAGACGGCCGAGCGCGCCTGCTTTCTCGCTCCTGCCGGAGCCGCTGCGAAAAGGCGGCGCTTGACGCCTCGCACGGGCGACGTGCACCGCATGACGAACCTTCTATACTGAAGTTTCCATGAGTTACAGCGCGTCATTTCGTTGCGTCGCCGGTTGTCAGGGAACCTACCCTCTCCACCAGGTAATCTACTCCTGCCCGGAGTGCGGAGAGCTCCTCGAAGTCCACCACGACACGGAGGCCTTGAAGGACCGAAGCGGCTCGGCTTGGATCAAGTTGTTCGATCAGCGCTGGATGACGCGCGACTGGCCGTATGGCAGCGGCGTCTGGGGCAAAAAGGAGTGGGTGCAGCCGAACCTTCGTGAAGAGAACATCGTCTCGACAGCCGAGGGTGGCACGAACCTATTCTGGGCCGAGCGCTACGGCCGGGGTCTCGGTCTCGACGAGCTGTGGATCAAGAACTGCGGCAACAGCCACACCGGCTCGTTCAAAGACCTCGGGATGACGGTCTTGGTGAGCACAGTCAAACAGATGATGGAGGACGGGAAACCGATCCGTGCCATCGTGTGCGCGTCCACTGGCGACACCTCGGCCGCGCTTGCGGCGTACTGCGCGTCGGCGGGAATCCCGTCCGTCGTGTTGCTGCCTAAGGGCAAAGTGACGACAGCGCAATTGGTCCAGCCGCTGGCAAACGGCGCACTCGTCTGCGCCCTCGACACCGACTTCGACGGGTGCATGGCCATCGTGAAGCAGCTCGCCGCCGAAGAAGGCATCTACCTCGCCAACTCGATGAACTCGCTTCGTCTCGAGGGGCAAAAGACGGTCGCCATCGAGATCGTTCAGCAGTTCGACTGGCAGGTACCGGACTGGGTGATCATCCCGGGCGGCAACCTCGGCAACGTCGCTGCGCTGGCGGCCGGCTTCGACATGATGTTCGACCTCGGGCTCATCTCGAAGCGCCCACGGATTTGCCTAGCCCAAGCTCAGCAGGCCAACCCGCTCTACCGGGCCTACAAGCAGGGCTGGGATAGCTTCGAGGCGATCACCGCGGGTGACACCGAGGCGAGCGCCATTCGGATCGGCAATCCGGTTAGCGTTCGTCGCGCGATTCGCGCGCTGCAAGCGTTCGACGGTGTGGTCGAGCAGGCGAGCGAATCCGAGCTGGCTGAAGCATCTGCCGCAGCGGACCGGGCGGGCAGCTACACCTGCCCACACACCGGAGTGGCGCTCGCAGCGCTCGAGAAGCTCCGGGCCAAGCACCTGGTGGAGCCCGGCCAACGTGTCGTGGTGATCTCCACCGCCAACGGCCTGAAGTTCACCCAGTTCAAAATCCGCTACCACGAAAACGAGATTGCCGGCGTCGAAAGCAAACACCCGAATCGCCCGGTAGATCTGCCGAGCGAGTTCGAAGCGGTGAAGGCCTCGGTGTTCAGGGAGCTGGAGAAGCGCAGCAAGTAGCGGTGCCAGCGTCAGAGCCGGCGCAGCATCAACTCCCGGTCGTCGCGCCGTAGGTTGACGAATCGCATTCGCACCTCGAAGTGATTATCGTCAACGCGCTTCGAGCCGATCGCGCGGCCTTCATACGAGCGTTCGCCGTCGTCGACAACAACCCCGAATCGAATGGGAGAGCCCGGGGCGAAGGCACGAGGGCTCAGCAGAGTAAGAATAGTTCCGTCGAAGGCACGAGCCTCGGCGTCCTCGCCGCTTTCCAAGCGAATCTCCATGGTTCAACCCTTCCGGCGTTGCATCGCGACGCGGGCTTCCTTGAGATCTTCCTGCTTGCGAATCGACTCTCGGTCGTCCCCCTTCTTCTTGCCGCGTCCGAGCCCTACCTGAACCTTGGCGACGCCGTTCTTGAAATAGACCTGAAGCGGGATCAGCGCATAGCCGCGTGTCGTGAGCCGTCCTCGGAGCCTTTCGATCTCGCGCTTGTGCACCAGGAGCTTGCGACGCCGTTGCGCCTCGTGCCCTGAATGGCCGGCCTGGTCATAAGGGGCGATGTGCATGCTGTAGAGGAAGAGCTCGTCGTGATCGATTCGGCAATAGGCGCCCTCGAGGTTCGCGCGGCGCGCGCGCAGGCTTTTGACCTCGGTGCCGTAGAGCACCATACCGGCCTCGAGCCGCTCGTCGATGTCGTAGCGTTTGGCCGCCATCGGATTGCGGCACACCAGGAGCTCCATCCCTGCAACGCCCTTATCGACGCGATTCTTCGCCATCCCCTGCCGGCTCTAGCACGGGCTGTTTGGCTTTGCGAAGTTGCTCGAGCCAGGCGAGCTCCGCTTGCAAGCGACGGGCCGTAGGGAGGTTGTCGCGTGCTTCGGCCTCCTCGATGGCCTGTTTCCTGTGTTCGATCTCGCGATCCCAACGCGCGCCGGCGGAGGGAGAGTCGTCGAGCACCCAGCTCCGCGCCGTCGCCTTGACAGGGAATCGAACCCGCGCATCGGGCGCCGGCGAGTCCGGGACCGACACCTCCAGAAGAAGCCGCGGCCAGGCCGAATCGATCTCGATCACGCACGGCGACTCTCCCCAATCGGAGCGCGACCGGAAAACCTCCGAGACGAAGCCATCGACGTCGACCTGCGCCCAGGCCAAACAGCTGCGGTCCCGTTCTCGAATTGCAATGACGACGTCGTGCTGACCGTCGCGGTCGAAGTCCGGCCAGGGAGCGGGGCCGAGTTCCACCCGCAGCCGGTAGGGCCAACGTACGTCGGGCACATGGAGCGAGAACGAGGGGCCGCGTGAGGTCACCACGCGGACGGTCGAGTCGGGACCGCGGACGGCGTCGAAGGCCACGAAGTCGCGCTCCTGGATGCGGAGGCCAATCTCGAACCCGTGCGCGCGCAGATCATCGATGATGGCGTCCGCTTCGTTGCGAGGGTCGACACCGATCCGCAGGTAATCGAGGGGATCTTGAACCGGCTCGGGCTGCGCGCACGCCGCCAAGCACACGCAGGACAGGATGAGGGAACGCACTCGCCTATTTTACGTGGCTTCGATGAGAACGCGAGCCGCCAACACGAACGTGTGCACCTCCGAGACGCCGCCAGCCTTCAAAGCCTCCGAGGCCGCACGGAGCGTCGCCCCGGTCGTTTGCACGTCGTCCACCAGAAGCACCCTCCCCACCCCACGCAGCCGCCACGGCGTAAACGCGCCGGCGATGTTTCGCTGCCGGTCACCGTATGGCAGCTCGACTTGGCGCGGCGTGTTCCGGACTCGACGGAGGCCTCGCAGCAAGGGAAGGACCCCCAGCGACTTCGCCACCGGCCTGGCGAGCAGCGCGGCCTGGTCGTAGCCGCGCGCGCGACGCCTGCGCCAATGGAGCGGCACCGGCACGACGGCGTCAACCTTGCCGGCCCACCGACCTGCGTCATCGGCCATCGCCGAGCCGAGCACCGCACCGAGCTCGCTCCGCCCATCGTATTTGAAGCGTTGAATCGCATCCGCCATCGGGCCGCCGTACTCGAACACCGCACCCGGGCCGGACGCCCGCTCGACAAGAGCCGCGCATGAATCACAGAAAACCGTCGACGTCTCGGCCGGCTCGTCACATCCGGCACAGCGAGCCGGTGCAACCAAACTCAGAAACCCGCCGAGGAACTCGCCCATACCGTTGTATCGGCCCACCCCAACGAAGATTGCCTGTCGCCGCCACCGTCACTGCCACTGTCCTAGTGGTCGTACGGCTCACCCCGCAAAATCGAAAACCCGCGATAAATCTGCTCGGCGAGCACTAAGCGTGCGAGCCGGTGCGGAAACGTCATCGCCGAGAGCGAGAGGCGAAGGTCCGCCTTCTTTGAGAGTTCCTGTGGAAGACCGTGCGCGCCCCCGATCA
>CAXMRM010000241.1:0-7363 GCA_964196015.1 uncultured Myxococcota bacterium | reverse complement strand
CAGAACGGGTTCTATGAGTTCGCCGTCGGTGAAGAGTGCCCAGGGCGCCTTGGGTGCGGGGGCCTCACCGCCAAAATCCACCTCGTAGAGGAGGCCCTCGAAGGACGCGAACCACCAGGTCGAGCCGTCGCGAACGCCTTTCACGGTGATCGGATCGGCAACGACGTCGAAGAATGACGTGCTACGCACGATCCGATCGAGCTCGCCGTTCTCTTTCAGGTGCACGGTGATCGCCGTTCCGTCGCCGCACAGCATGCCGAATCGGGTCGGACCCGCGGGAAACACCGCGGCGCAGCCAGCCGTTTGAACTTCTGCGACCGTGCGCCTCGCCTCGACGTCTACGACGGAGACGGATGCGCCGGGAGCCCGGTTGAGCACGACGACAAACCGCTCGCCGTCGAGCATGCCGACCATGCCGATGCCGGTGCTCGTGTCGGCCGCCTTGGGCGGCATCTCGACCTCGCCCTTCACCTCCAGGGTGCGCGAGTCGTAGATGACCACGTAGTCGTGTCGCTGCCCACGATGGCCGCGCGAGTAGATGGTGTCGACGTTGTAGATTTCGTTTCGCGTGCGCGACCACACAGGCGTCTTGGGCGTGATCTGTACACCGCTATCGACCGCGCCCAGCATCTGCCCGCTGTCTCCGTCGAGTAGGATCGAATGACGAAGCAGGCGGTCGGGGACCCAAACCCAGTGGTCACCCAGCGTTTCGGGTAGCTGCATGACCTGGCCGAGTTTTTCGGGCGGGAGCTCGGCTCCGGCGTGTAGCGTGAGAGCGAGAAGGCACGCGCCGACGCTCAGGGCTCCGAACAGCTTTGCCCGGCGGGTCATGATGGGGTGTTACTCGATATGTTGGCCGTCTGGCAATAGCCTCAGCGGCAGAGCCCTGCTTCACTGCGAAACTCCAGACACTGCGGGCTCCCCTTCTCGAACTCCCGGCACGTGGTTCCTCGAATCTCGTAAATCTGGCAGGCATTGGGGCTCTCCTGTGTTCCCAGATGCACACACGAGCCGCCTTCTTTTGTCGCGAAGCCCAACATTCCGAAGTGTCCCGGTTGCACGGCGTCCGCGATGTCATGTCGGTCCATCTGCCGCCAACGCAGCAAGTCCTCCGGCGGGATCAAAATGCGGCCGTCTGTTCCCGTCCGGCAACAGGCCCCGCAGGTCAGGCAGTCGAGCTCTTCGGCCATCGGTTGGAGATTATGGCTCGGGGCGTGGGGGGCGCACGTGGTGGACTTTGCCCGGCAAGCGTGATCTAGTGCGCGGGATGTGGAGATCGGTGGCTTGCGCGATCGTGCTGCTGTTGGGCTGCACACGGAACGAGCAGAAGGAACAAGTCGCGTTGCCCGATGTGGCGCCCGAGACGGTCGTGGTCTCTTGGAGCGTGATCAGCCGGAGCTCCGATCGACACAGCGTTTACGTGGTGCTCGAGGCTAGTCGAAAGCTGGCCGTGACAACCAGGGGGCCCACGGGCACGACGATGAGCGTCTCTCGCACGGTTTCGGAGAAAGACTATGCGCAGCTGGTGGGGACCCTGCGCGCGCTGGACTGTTGCTCCCTGCCATCGACTTCGAAAGAGCGCCCCAGCCCAAGCGAGGCGAAGCCGCAGCTCGAGATCGACTTTGGCGACGTGCAGTGCGAAATCGAGCTTTGGGACAGCGAGTGGCGCGAGGGTCGCGCGAGGGAGTGCGGGTTTGCGGTTGCGCGTCTCCACGGCGGTGGTTTCGTG
Organism: uncultured Myxococcota bacterium; assembly: GCA_964196015.1. Classification (GTDB taxonomy): domain Bacteria; phylum Myxococcota_A; class Polyangia; order Polyangiales; family Houyiibacteriaceae; genus SG8-38. The sequence continues at coordinate 5,634 of CAXMRM010000241.1, read as the reverse complement.
CCTGATCCGCCGGTCGACGACGCGTCACGGTAGCCGTATGCTCGCGCGCCATGTCCACGAAGTATTTCTGCGCGCACTGCGATAAGGAGTTCGTCCCCGAAGCAGCAGGCGACGAGCCACGTTGCCCTCAATGCATGCGGAAGGGCGGTGTCGAGCCGGTGCAGGAGGTTGCGTCCGAAACTGGCGCAAGCCGTCGGTGGCTGCTCATCGTTGCGCTCGTCATCGTCGCTGCGGGCATCGGGTACGGGGCGTACCGGTCCACGACGGTTACGCTCGAGGAAACGCCTCCGCTGCGTCCGCTCGAGGCGCGTGAGCTCTCGGCTTATCTCGAGCGCGACCAGATTAAGGTCGGTGCGTACGAGTCGATGATGATGCTTCCCGATGACGTCGAGGGATGGCCCGAGAGCGCCGCAGAGATTGCCGAGCGGATGCACCGTGAGTCCTCGTCGTGGTCGCTCGAACGGTCCCTGTCTCGTGAGGTGCTCACCGCCGATCAGACCATTGCGATGATGAATGCGCACGAGGAGCGCGCGAAGCTCTATCCACTCGAGCTGGCGACGGCGCTGACGGCCTTGCTTCGAGAGCGCGGGGCGAAAGCCATGGTCGCGGAGGTGTGGGAGTTCGAGGGTGCGCGCGCGCCTGCCGATCCATCCGGCATGCTGGGATACTTCGTGACGGCAGTGTATGACGGGGACGGTTCGCAGGAGCCGTCCGCGTACTTCGATCCTTGGGGAGGTCGCGGGGAAGTAAAGGTCTCGTCCGTCCGCGTGCTTCGCGACACCGAGGTTTTGGCGGCCGCCGTCGGGACCGAGGCGATGCGTATCTTCGCGCGCTCGGGAGAAGGGGCGAAGGCGCTGCCGATGGTCGAGACGGCGCTCCTACTCGACCCCCTGTCTCCCTCGCTTCGCGCGGTCAACGCTACGATTCTCGTCGAGTCCGGTGGGCTTGATCGGGCGGTGAAGGAGTTTGAAGCCGCGCTTCGGCTCCGTCCCGACGGGCCTCGTAAGCTCAACCTGACGCAACTGCATCTCGCCCAAGCGGGGATGCTCGAGATGAACGGCCAACAGGCGGCAGCCGAAGCGCAGTTCAGCGAGGGCAACCGCATGGTCGGAGAGGTCATCGAAAAGTGGCCTCGCTATGGGCGTGCGCATCTCGTTTTGGCGACGATTCACCTGGGCCTGGATGAGCCGGAGCGAGCCCGGGTCGAGCTCGAGGCAGCGGAGTCGCTCAACCCCGACGCGCCAATGCTGTCGGCGGTCTGGGCGCAGTACTATCTCGCCGCAAATGATCCGATCGCTGCGGTGGCCAAGATGAAACGCGCCGTTGATCTCGATCCCGACAACTGGCAGCTACGCCTTCAAGCGGCGCGCGTGTTGCAAGGGGCGGGCGATGACGGAGCCGCGAGCGAGAACATCGCAGCGGCCTTGCAGTTGGTGCCGCCCGACAAACGCACCGAGGTTCGGAGGTTTGCGGAACGGACGATGGGACCTGGGGCGACAGTTCCACCGCAGCCTGCGCAGGGGACTCCGGTCGACCCGGCGTTGATGCTTGGCGACCCGTCGAACCTGCGTCTGCGCGACCCGGGCCAGACATTGGAGCTCGACCTCGACGAGTAGACGCTCAGGGTTGCGCGCCCTGGACCGTACGGTCGATGCTGCTCACGGACAAGACTCGCTGCCACAGCGCATCCCGGCCATCGCCGCTGATCGAGCTGTAGGGGATCAGGGAGCGGCCAAACTGGCGGTGAAGGGCCGCGACGATTGGCTTTCGTTTGCTCGCGGGCAGCTTGTCGATCTTGGTGGCAACCACAATAGGTGTGACGTCGATGCTTTCGAGGAACTCGAGGAGCTGAAGGTCGTCGTCCTCCACGCCCCGCCGAACGTCGACGATGACGACTGCGCCCCGCAGTCCTGGTCGTTCGCTGAGGAAATTTTCGATCAGTGGGCCCCAGGACTTTCGCTCGGCCTTGCTCCGCCGCGCATAGCCGTACCCGGGCAAGTCCACCAAGTCGAGGTGTGCCTCGTCGCCGTTGGTCCGGAGGCGCACGCGAAAGATGTTGATCGCGCGCGTGCAACCTGGCGCGCTGCTGGTTCGCACGAGCTTCTTGCGCTTGAGCAGATTGTTGATGAGGCTCGACTTACCGACGTTCGATCGCCCTGCGAACGCGACCTCGGCGAAGATCGGCGCCGGCAACTGTCCGAGCGTGGTCGCTCCAGCGACGAATTCTGCGTCGAGCACGTCCATGGCAGGCGTTGTAGCGCCTCTGGCAACTCACGCACGTACGCGGCGCTGGATCGCGGTTTTGAGGTCGCGAAGCTCGGGTGAGCCCAGGGCCGCCGCCACTATCAGATAGGTCAGAAGTCCGGCTGCGACGGTTCCGGCGAATACCGCCAGGTTGCGCGAGTCGTTGCCACCCTTGTCCCATTGACCGAGGCCGGCGCCCGCCCAGAGGACCCCGCCCATCGCCGCACTGGCCACGAGGATGCGAAGGGCGCTCGCGCTGACCTCCGCCATGCCGAGGCCACCGGATTTCCGGCGAAGGAGCCAAAGCAGTGCGGCAAGCTGAGTGACGGCCGCAGCGCTCGTCGCCGCAGCCAGGCCGGCGTGCTGCATCGGTCCCATCAGGACGAGACTGAGGCTGATGAAGACGACGAGATTGAAAGCGCTCGCGATGACCGGAGTTCGAGTGTCGTTGTGCGCGTGGAACATCGGAACGATCGTGCGCACCGATGCGACAGCCCAAATTCCCGCCGCCTGCCAGACCAACGAACGCGTAGTCTCATGGATGGCAGCCGCGTCGTAATGGCCGCGTCCGAAGAAAACAGTCGTCGTCGGCTCCGCCAGTACCGCCAATGCGACAGTTGCCGGAACCGCAACGAACAGAGAAAGTCGAAACGCGTGCCGGAAGAGACGCTTGGCTTCTGCTTCGTCGCCATGGGCCACGGCCTCGCTCAACGAGGGAAGGGCGGCCGATGCGATCGCCAGTGCGAACATTCCCTGCGGGATTTCCGCTAAACGCTGACCGTAGTAGAGGTAGCTCACGCTCCCGGTCGGCAGGAAGGACGCGAACAGTCGCGAGAGGAGCACGTTGACCTGGTAGACACCGAGCCCCGCCAGCAATGGGACCATCAGGCGCACGCACTTGCGCACGTAGATGTCGCTAAAACCGATCCGTGGGCGGACGATCAGGTTCTCTTTCTTCAGCGACGGGAGCTGCGCCACGAGCTGGAGGGCTCCTCCGAGGAGCGCGCCGACGGCGAGGGCGAAGATCGCCGGCCAGCCGAGCTCGTGGAGCATCGGTGCGAGGAGTAGCGCGGCGGCGATGAAGCAGATATTGAGTAGCGCGGGGGCGAAGGCTGGTGCCGCGAATCGCTTGCTCGCGTACAGGGCACCCATCATCAGCGCCGAGATCCCCATCAAGAAGATGTACGGAAAGAGTAGCCGCGTGAGCGTCACCGTGGTTTCGAACAAAACTTCGTCACGCTGAAAGCCCCACGCGTAGCCTTTGACGATCCACGGGGCGCAGACGATACCGATCACGGTGACCACGAGCAGGACGACAGCCATCGCGCCAATCAGATTCCCGTAGAACTCTCTGGCGCGCGCCATGCCTTCACGTTCGCGCACCTCGGTGAACACCGGGACGAACGCCGCTGAGACGGCGCCCTCGCCGAGCAGTACGCGCAGCGCGTTGGGGATCGTGAACGCGAGCCAAAACGCATCGGTGGCGGCCAATGCGAACACCGCAGCGACGACCGCATCCCGCACCGCGCCCAGAATTCGCGACGTGAGGGTGCCCGTCGCCACGACGCCAGCGCGGCGGACGATCTCGCCGCCGGAGGTTCTAGCTGGCTTCGCGGACATCGGTGGAAGCATGCGCACGAGGCGTCGATCCCGGCAAGAAAGGCGGCCCGATCAACTCGAGCTTAGCAGGCCCCGAAGCTGTGCAATTTCTACGGTGTACGAGGCGCCGCAATAGTCGCAGTCGATGCTCAGCGGCTCGCCCTCGTCGACGAGCTCTCGGACGTTCGCGCGATCGAGGACGCTGAGCGTCGTCATCACTCGGACCTGACTGCACTGACAGCCGAAGCGGATGTCGCCGCTGTGTAACCAGGTGAACGGCATGCCTTCGAAGATCTGCTCGATCAGCTGAGATGGCGAGCCATCGGGTTTCTGCAGGCGCTCTCGAATGTCGACGAAGTCTTCCAGCCGCCTGGTCATCGTTTCCATGGCCGCCTCGGCTTCGGTGGCTTCGGGCAAAAGCTGCACGACGAAACCGCCAGCCGTGGGGTTTTCTCCCTCGAGCGCCGAACCCAGCGAAATCATCGACACGATTTGCTCCGATAACTGCATGTAACGCATGAAGGCCTCCGAAAGATTCCCGCTTTCGGGCATCTCGACGACGCCGCGCTGAAGATCGGAGTTCGGGAGGGTCCGCATCATTTCTAGGGTCGCTCGGGTCTGCCGGATGTCGGCTGGGGCGTCCCCAGAGCCCGGCTGCAGCAGGCCACGGGTCCAGCCATCTGGGTGCGAGTCTGCGATGAGCTGCCCGGCTTCCTCATCGAAACGCACAATGCTCTGCACGCGCAGCGACGGGGCCATCGTCTCGCGGTACAGCACCGCGGTGGTCAACAAGTCCGCCAGGTCGTGAGCGATGACCCCTGAGAGCTTTTGTGCTGTCTTCACGGCCTGGGCCGTATCGGTCGTCCGCGCGGCGACGATGCGAAAAGCGCCGTCATCGGTCATCGCTCGCATTACCGAGTCATTTTCCGGCATGTTTCCTCTTGAAGGGCATTGGCGTGCGCTTGGCAAGCGCTACTCTTAGGCCCGGAGTAGAAAATGGCAACGCATCAGATCGTTCTCATCCCGGGTGACGGGATCGGCCCGGAAGTCGCAGCCGCGACGACCCGCGTCCTCGAAGCGGCCCAGGCACCGTTAGAATGGGTGGAGCATCATGCCGGCATTGCCGCGCTCGAGACGCTGGGCGAGGTGCTCCCCGAGCAGACCCTCGACGCGGTCCGTGAGCTAGGCATTGCACTCAAAGGTCCGTGCACGACGCCGGTCGGCGAAGGTTTCAGCTCGATCAACGTGCAGCTCCGCAAGCGGCTCGACCTCTACGCCGCGGTTCGCCCAATTCGCAGCCTGCCCGGCATTGCCACCCGCTACGAAGACGTCGACCTCGTCATGCTTCGCGAGAACGCCGAAGGGCTCTACAGTGGCATCGAGAACGAGGTGACCAAGGGCGTCGTAACGAGCCTCAAGGTGGCGACCGAGCGCGCGTCCCGGCGCATCGCCCAATGGGGCTTTCGCTATGCGCGCGAGCGCGGCCGCAAGAAGGTCACGGTGATGCACAAGGCCAACATCATGAAGATGACCGACGGGATGTTCATCCGTTGTGCCCGCACGGTTCGAGAGGAGGAGGGCTTCACCGACATCGACTACGAGGAGGTCATCATCGATGCGGGCTGCATGAGGCTCGTGCAGGACCCGACACAGTTCGATGTACTGTTGTTGGAGAACCTGTACGGCGACGTGCTCAGCGACCTCTGCGCCGGCTTCGTTGGAGGGCTGGGCGTCGTTCCCGGAGCGAACATCGGCGACGACTACGCCGTGTTCGAGGCGGTGCACGGCTCG
>CAXMRM010000240.1:0-4176 GCA_964196015.1 uncultured Myxococcota bacterium | reverse complement strand
TCCCCGTAAAATCGCTTCGCGCTCACGGGGTTGCGCCACCCGCTGGCTAGCGGGTGGCTTGGAATTCTTTTTTCGCTTCGGCGGCGATGTCGTTGGCCATCGCGTTGATGCGGTCGTGCTTGGGGCCTTCGATCATTACACGGATCTTGGGCTCGGTCCCGCTCCAGCGAACCAACACGCGGCCGTCTTTGCCGAGCGCCTTTTTCGCGAGCGCTATGGCCTCCGTCGTCTTGGGCAGGTCTTCAAGAGGACGGCGATTGGGTAGGATGACGTTCACCAGGACCTGTGGCACGCGCTCCATCACCTCCGTGGCGAGCTCGGAGAGCGGCCGTCCTTCGCGGAGCACGATGGCGAGCACTTGCATGGCTGCAATCAGGCCATCGCCCGTCGTCGCATGGTCGAGGAAAATCAGGTGACCCGACTGCTCGCCCCCGAAGTTCAGGCCTCGCTTCCGCATCGTTTCGACGACGTAACGGTCACCGACGTTGGTTCGCAGCAGCTTCCCGTTGTCATTCTCGATTGCGCGCTCGAGGCCGAGGTTGCTCATCACGGTGGCGACCAGAGTCCGGCGACGAAGGCGCTTGGCGCGGAGCATGCGCGTCGCGCATAGGGCCATGATCACGTCGCCGTCGATCACGTTGCCCTTCTCGTCGATCATGATGATGCGGTCGGCGTCCCCGTCGAGGGCGATGCCGAGGTCGGCGCCGCGCTTCCGAACCTCTCGCGCGCACGCTTCCGGGTGCAGCGCGCCAACCTTGTGGTTGATGTTCTTGCCGTTGGGCCGAACGCCAATCGCGTGCGTCGACGCGCCGAGCTCTGAGAAGACCAGCGGCGCAGTGCGATAGGCGGCGCCGTGCGCCGCGTCGACCACGATCTTGATGCCTTCCAGCGTCAGCTCGTCGGGGAACGACGCTTTGACGAAAGCCACGTAGCGTCCCGGCGCATCGTCCAAGCGCTCCGCGCGACCGACGCGCGTCCCAGTCGGCCGCTTCTTGTCGAGATCGGAGCCTAAGATCAGCGTCTCCACCTCTTTTTCGACATGATCGGGGAGCTTGAACCCATCCGGCCCGAAGATCTTGATCCCGTTGTCTTGGTAGGGGTTGTGCGAAGCGCTGATCACCACCCCGGCGTCCGCGCGCATGCTGGTCGTCAGGTGCGCGATCGCGGGTGTGGGCAGCGGCCCGGACAACAGGACCTCGCCGCCGAGGGCACAGATCCCAGAAGCCACGGCGGTCTCAAAGAGATAACCAGACAACCGTGTATCCTTTCCGACGACGATTCTTGGCACATGCTCGATGCGCTTGCCCGCCTGGTACGCGATTGCCGCGCCGATGCGAAAGGCCACCTCGGGCGTCATGTCCCCGCGATTGGCGAGGCCACGAATGCCGTCGGTTCCGAAGAGTTGCCGGTTCATGCTTGCTTCAAGGCTCCCAGGTAACGTCGATACTCCAGTTCGACGGAGGGGCAAACGTGCCCGTGGTCACAAAGCTTAGTGGCCAAAGAGCCTCGATCAAAAAACCAGGACGCGTGGCCTGTCCCGTCGTATTCGGCCCACCTTCGCTTCGCCGTGCCACGAACTGTCCTTCGACGTACAGGCCGCGGATCGGGACGTTGTCGGGAAGCACGCTGTCCACATTGAAACCGACCTGGACCGCGGTGTCACCTTCGACGCCGTCCGCGACTCCCTGTCCTTGTTGAATGCCGAAGGTCGGCGCGAAGCCGCCGAATTGGGACTGTAGCGACGCCGAGGCGAGGCCCGCCGCCACTCCCGTCAGGAAGTTGGTGGTTTCTGCCGACGCTTGAGCCGTGGAGGTGTTGACACCACGTTGCTGTCTCGTGGAGCCCGTCACTAGAAGGGCGATCACCTGGGCTTCACTCGTGGTGGGAACGCTGGACTTGAACTCGATCGTGGGGTCGCTGAGGCGTCCGGACACCACGACGGTGACCGTGTCGTTGCTACCGCGCAGCGAGTGTCGCGCCACCAGATCGACCTTGGCGTCCATGTCTGGGTCACCATCGAAGACCATGCTTCCGGAGCGGACCTCGAACCGCTTCCCGAAGACCTTGAAGTTGCCTCGGTGGAGCGTGACCGTGCCGTCGACGGTGAGATCTTCGGCCATGCTGGTATCCAACTTGGCGCTCGCTTCCACGTAGAAGCCTTGGTCCTTGCTGCGAACGACGAGCCGATCTTCGGACAGAATCTTCAGCTTGACGTGATAGGCGTCGGATCGGCGGACCGGTTCGTAGGCCTCACCGATGAAGAAGACCTCCGGGTGCGGTGCCAGGTCTTGTGGGGTCGCCGTGCTTTGCGGGAGGTCGAGCTCCAGCTTCCGTAGGCGCACCTCTCCGTCGAGGCCTTCGTCTTCAAACTTCGCTCTCAAGCGTGCGCTCCCGCCGACTCGCGTCATGACTGAGCCCTCTTGCCGCAAGGGGAAATGGTCTGCCTTGACGACGAAGTCTGCTTTGCTGAGCCGGAGCTTCTTGAACCCGACCCGGCCGTTCACCTCCACCGTTCCATCCGTATCAGTAGCTTTCAAGTCGGCGATCGCGACGCCATCCTCGTCGAAGATCGCGCGCCCGGTGACGTCCTCGAGAGTCTGGCCCACACTTCGCAGGTCGACGCGCCCGTCAGAGAGCTCGACGCTCCCCACGAAGTTAGGGTCCCGCACACGGCCTTCTGCGGTCACGCTGCCTTGGAGGATGCCTTCGACGTTGACCACGCCCGCCATCCAGGCGAGCACGGCTTGCAGTGGCATCCGGTCGAAGTCCGCTCTGCCGCTGACGTCGCCCTTCTTGGCCAGCACAGGGATGGGGTTTTCGCCGTCCCATAGCAGGGGCACCTGCGCCGAGCTGGACGTCGAGCCTCCATTCCACCACTGCATGTCGAGGTCCATTTCGCCGAAGCCGTCCTCGTACGCCCCTGAGATCCTATTTCGCGAAGGCGGCGTTTCGACGATCGTGTTGACGGTCCCGGCTCGGCGACCCGGCTCTAGGCGACGCGCGCGAAGCTCGTCCGCGGCTATCGAGAAGGAAAGCTTCGGATCGTCGCTGAAGAGGCCGGTGGCCTTGAGCTGCGCGCTCAGGACGCCCGCAGCAAAGCGGCATAGGTAAGGGATGTTTTCGGTGGGCGCCTCGTAGAAGTCTGCGCTGACCCGGGTCACCGGCCACGAGGGAATCTCGGCGTTTCGTAGCCAATCGTCGAGCGGCGTCTCCAAGGATGCCTCCAGGTCGAGCACCTTTGCGTCTCCGACGGCCCCGTCCATGGTGAGCTCAGTGACCCCGTCCTCCAGGCGCGCTCGTATCGTGGCGCGCGGGCTCGCCTCGCTCCCGCACAGTCCTTCCGAAGAATCCGCGAGCCAGTCGAGAGTGGAATGGAAATCGCCGCGGGTTCGGAACGCGCCGCCTGCGAGCGTGAAGCTGGCCGCCAGTTGCAGGCGGTCGGTGTCCGGGACCAAGCGCTTGCCGAGCTTCTTCGGGAACGCGCTCAATCGTCGCGGTGGCACGCGGATGGAAATCCGCCATGGAGAAGTCCCCAGCGCTTCGAGCGTTTCGCTCGGCTTCTGCACGAGGTGGACTAGGTCGACGAGCGAGCTGCCTTCAGCTTCAACGAGCTCGCCCTCGCCGTCTGCTAGGTGAACTTGAGCGAGCAGGGCGCCATATTCGTAGCGAAAGTGCGATGCGAGTTCGATCGGGCCCCAGCCGTCGACGGTGAGATCTGGAATGCCGATGCTGCCCTTGAACGAAGGCGCGTCGATGGGGCCAGAGAACCGAATCTTGGCGTCGGCGTACCCCTGCACATTGGGCATGCCCTCTTCGAACATCAGCTCGAGCAGTGTGAGGTCCATCGCGCCGGTGTTCAGCGTCGTCTCATAGACCCCTTCGCGCAGGGAGGCTCCGATGCCGCCCGGCAGGGGATCGACGAAGCCGGTTGTGCTCAGCGCGAAGTTGCCGCGTCCACCGAGGTCCACTTGAGCATCCGCGTCGAGCAGCCCGTTGTCGTAGTGGACTAGGTATGCGGCATTGACCGGAGAGATATCCCACAGATTGGCGTCGGTCAGGGTACCCTCCGCGACGATGGTCGGCTGTTTGTCGAGGTCGCCGCGAAACTCGAAGTGAAGGTCGACGCCGCCCGTGAAATCTGGCGCCTCCTTTGGGTACAAGATCCTCAACAAGGCT
>CAXMRM010000239.1:0-23970 GCA_964196015.1 uncultured Myxococcota bacterium | reverse complement strand
GAGCTCTATCCGGAGACCGAATATTGGAGGCCCAAGAATCGCTCGGAGTGCAAGGACACGGAGCGGCCATGCCCGTTCGTGTCCTGCAAATACCACCTGTACATCGACGTCCATCCGGTGCGCGGGTCGATCAAGCTCAACTTTCCGGACGTCGAGATCTGGGAGATGAGCGAGACGTGTGCGCTCGACGTGGCGGACCGCGGGGGTATCACGCTCGAAGAGGTCGGCGAGATCATGAACCTCACGCGCGAGCGTGTGCGGCAGGTCGAGACGGCCGGCCTCGCTCGTCTGCAGGAGTATCGCGACGTCGAGCGACTGAAGGACTACGTGACCTAACGGCCACTCCAAGGACAGCAGGGGGAGGGTGTCGCCGGCCGGCGGCACCCTTTTTTAATTCAGCGTGCGAGGCCTGGATCAGGTACCGCCGTCTCTGCTAGGGTCGGCGTGCAACGAAAAGGGGTGCCTGTGATTGGATTGCGTGAGTTAGGAACGCTGATGCTTGTCGGCGTGGTGAGCGGCTGCGGCAGCGACGGGACCGACGGCAGTGGCGGCAGTGGCGGCTCTGCCGGTGCTGGTGGCGACGGGGGCGCAGGCGGAGCCACCGCACCGCTCCTGGACGAGTACGTGTTGTCGGACGAGACGCTGGTCCCCGAAAGCGGCATCTTCGATCCAACGAGCCGCAGCTTCTACGTTGGCAGCGAGAGCAAGGGCAACATCACCCGGGTCGAAGCCGACGGGACGGAAAGCATCTTCTTCACGCCGCCCGCGCCCGAGATGTGGCGCACCCTGGGCACCACGCTCGACGATGCGGCGCGCCGACTTTGGGTGTGCGCACAGCGGCCGGACGATAGCACCCAAGAGATCTGGGTATTCGATCTAGAGAGCGGGGACCGTGCAGTCGCCTTGAACCTCGCAGACGCTGCACCAGGCTCGACCTGCAACGACATCGCGGTCGACGGTGCGGGCCTGGCTTACATCAGCGATTCAGAGAACCCGCGCGTCTATCGTGCTGATGCCGAGGCCGAAACGGTGACGGTGTGGGCGGACGACCCGCTGCTCAATCCCAATGGCGACGGGCTCTTTGGGGGGAACGGCATTGCGGTGACCGAGGACGACGGCTTCGTGATCGTGTCGAAGACCTCTGCCGGTCTGACTCCGAATCTCGTGCGTATCGCACTGAACGATCCGACAACGGTTGGCGAGCTTGTGGCGACACCGGCGCTCGAGGCCTTTGCCGACGGCATGACGTTCCTCGATGGCGACCTCTACATTGCGATGGTCGTCGCAGGCGACGTGGTCCGCCTCACCAGCGAGGACGATTGGGCGACGGCGTCCGTAGCGATCGCGCCGGCGGGTGCGGGGACCCAGGTTCTGGGAATCTCCACCGTACGCCCCGCCGAGGGCCAGCTATACGCGATCTACAGCGACATCACGAGGGTGCTCCTCGATCTGCCGCCGGTCCCGCCGTTTCGCATTTTCAAGGTGGACCTCGGGTCCTTCGAATAGGGCGGCGGCTACTTGTCAGCGAGGACTTGGTTGCGTACGGTGCGCGCGGTCGTGAATCGAATAGTTCTGCTTTGCCTGCTTTGCCTGCTTTGCCTGTTCGGGGCCGCGCCAGCGGCGGCTCAAGACCTGGTCTGCCCGTCTGGCAATCTGCTCGCCGGGAAGTCGCCCACTGCCCGGCCCAGCGTGACGCACGCCGAACGCCTGACCGACGGCGTCATGGCCGGGGCAGGCGACCCTTGGCAGAGCGAGCTGACGTCGGTGCTCGCCGACACGAACAGTCATCTCATCTACGACCTCGGCGCCACCCGGCATGTGACGGCTGCCGACCTGCAGGGGGACAATAACGACGACTACATTGTCGAGCTCTCCGAGGATGGCAGGAACTTCACCCCGCTCTGGGTGGCTGACCCGGTCTCCGGTCAAGGGATGCGGCGACGCGGCACCCGTGGTCTCGACGGCGACGGTCGATACGTTCGGGTACGCGCGCAAGGCGGAGACAGTTTCTACAGCCTGAGTGAGGTGCAGGTCTTTTGCGAGACGCCGTCCGCCTGGCCTCCTCCCGTCCAAGTGAAGAACACGGCGGCGTGGTGGTGGAAGAAGATTCTCGAAAAGCGTGACAATCGATATCGCCTCGGGCTCGCGGTGCTCGGCTTGTTGTTCTTCATCGCGCTCTTTCGGATCGAAGAAAGCAAGAAGGCGCTGTGGGGCGCGTCGGCGCTTTCGGTCGCCATGCTTGCGATCGCGAGCTACCGGTTATACGGGGCCAGGCTCGCGCCCTGGTTCGCGGGCTGGGGCGTCTATGTGCTGGGTGCATTGGTTGTCGCTTGGGCGGCACGCGGTATCTGGCTCGCCAAGCAGGAGCAGGAGGCCTGGCAGTGGTGGGAGCGGGGGGCGCTCGTCTGGGTGATCGTTGCCTGCGCCGCGGCCTGGGTGAATTTCGGCGTCTTCCACAGCTCCAGGGTCGTCCACTACTGGGATACGTTTCACTACTATGTCGGCTCGAAGTACTTCGACGAAAACGAATACGAGCGACTCTACGAGTGCGTGCTCGCGGCCGACTACCAGGATCGAGGCGAGGGGGAACTCGAGAAGCGCAAAATCCGCGACCTCGTCGACAATCGCCTGCATTTCGTGAGCAAGGACGAGGTCCTTCGGTACGAAAAGAGCTGCGCTGAGCACTTCTCGCCCGAGCGTTGGGAGGCGTTTCGCCAGGACGCCCGATCGTTCCGCACGGTCATGGGGTCGGGTTGGTGGAAAGACATGTTGATGGACCACGGGTACAACGCGAGCCCGATCTCCAACATGGTGGCTGCGTTCCTCACGAATATTGGCTGGCGCGATCAGATGCCTCAAGTGTCGTCCACGCAGGTGGACCCGGACGACTTGAGGCAGTTCCGGAAACGGATTCTCCGCTACACGATGATCGACCTAGCGCTGTACGCGGGCGCGTTTCTGTTGATCCTGTGGGCGTTCGGGTTGCGCGCGTGCGCGCTCTCGATGCTCGTGTGGGGGACCGGGTACCCATGGGCGTACTTCTGGACGGGCGGCAGTTTCGCGCGCGTGCCCTGGTTCTTCATGGCGGTTGCTGCGGTGTGTCTGCTGAAGCGAGGGTTCCCGTTGCTCTCCGGCTTCGTGCTTTCCTGGAGCGCGCTCTTGCGCTTGTTCCCGGCGGCTCTCGCGGGCGGCCCCATTGCCAGCGTGGTCGACCGGTTCATCCGTCGAAAGAAGATCGACCGACCATGGCTCGATGCGACGGACAAGCGATTCATCGCAGGCGGCGTGCTGGGCCTGCTGGTGCTTTTCACGGCGAGTGTCGCGATCAACGGAGTGGAAGCGCACCCAGAGTTCCTCACCAACACGCTGAAGCATAGTGACACCCCGCTCACCAACCACATGGGGCTCCCGACGATCCTGTCCTATCGGCCGAGCCAGGTTGGCCGTTTCACGAAGGACTCGAGCCTGGATGACCCCTGGGCGAAGTGGAAGCAGGCGCGCAAGGAAACGAAGCACGACAGGCGCTGGCTTCACGGCCTCATCCTCCTCGCAATGTTCGTCCTGCTCGCGCTCGCGGGCCGGCGACTCGCGGGATGGGCGGTGTTAGCCGGGAGTACGATACTGATCATCGGCTTCTTCGAGCTGACTTGTTACTACTACAGCTTTGCCGTGTTGATGGCTCCGCTTGCAATCGAACGCCAACGCTATTCGGTCGCGCTGATCCTCATGGGGATAGTCGGGCTAATTCTGCAGTTCTTCATCGGCTGGTACGACGAGCAGTACATCTGGGAGACGGTCGCCGTGCTCCTCGCGCTGCTTTACATCCTCGTCGACCTGGTGCGATACCCGCTGCCGGAATCTTCGCCCGCCTCCGCTGCCAACACGCCCGTGTAGTTGCAAGGACCGCCGACCGGCCTTACTCTCAGCCGGTTAGACAGGTTCACGTGATCGCTGGTGTGCATTTGCACACGGGAGGAAAGTCCGAGCTTCATAGGGCAGGATGCCAGGTAACTCCTGGTGGGGGCGACCCCGAGGAAAGTGCCACAGAAAGCAAACCGCCGCGCCGCTGAAAGGCCGCGCGGCAAGGGTGAAAGGGTGAGGTAAGAGCTCACCGGGCCGGCGGTAACGTCGGTCGCACGGCAAACCCCATCTGAAGCAAGACGAAATAGGGAGGCGTTGAGGGTGGTCCCACCCGAGTCTCTGGGTGACGTCGCTCGAGGCCGATGGCGACATCGGTCCCAGAAGAATGATCACGACCCGCGTTTCGGCGACGAACACGGGCTACAAAACTCGGCTTACGAACCCTCTGACCCCGGCGCCGCGCTTTGCGGGGCGCCGTGCTGTTTAATGTGGGTCCATCCTGCGACTACGACCTGCGAGTAGGTTCGAGGACGATGCCGCGTTCCCTGGCGCGCTCGAGGGCTTCGGCGCGGGGTTGTTGATAGTGGGCGGAGCCCAGATAGGCGAAGAGGCGGTCGCTCGCCGGGACGAGGATGTCTTCGGGGATCCACTCGACGGGCTCTCCGTCGGACCAGCAAACCTCCCCGCGTTCCATCTTCCACGCCGCTTCCGCGAGATCGAGTGGCGCAAGCACTTCTCGGATGGCTTCGAAGCGACCTTGGACCTCCGGATCGAGGAAGAAGGACTGGCCTCCTCCAATGAAGGCGATGTGGTAGCGCGAAGGGTGGTGCGCCAAACCGTCGAGTTCCAGCCGCGTAGCGCCTTGAAACAGCATGTGCATCGCCTGCTCTCCAATGCCCAGGCCCGGGTGGTCCTGTCCCGGCCATTGCGGATGGCGTAGTGAGAATTCTTCCGTCGGATTTTGAAGCATCATCCATTCGATATAGAGCAGCTGGATGTCGTCCGGCGGCTCGAGGCCCTCGGGGGCCGGACGCACGACGCTCCGAAGCACTTGGTCGACAAGCAGGTGCTCCTCCCCGTCTTTTGTCGCGTGCACGGTGAGATGTTGTCGCTCTGGATCGCTCGGATCGACGGTCAGACGAGGGTCGGTGAACCCTCGCTTCCGGATCTCGTCCAACAAGCCGTACTTCTCGAGGGCGAACTCCAGCCCGTGCCGGGAGTAGTAGCCCAGTATTCGCGTCGATTGGTACCGCGGACCGACCAGGTCTCCTATGAGGTCGGCCTCGCTGAGCTGCCACTCCCCGCTCGGGCGCTGAAGATCGTAGGGATCGAGCTCCTGAGCGATCTGCGCATATCGTTCGTAAAGGCTCTCCGGGGGCTTTTCCGTGACCTGCGCCTCATCGATCAACAGCCAACGGATGAAGTCCGTCGACGAGCACCATGCCTCGCTGCTATACCCGCCGCCGAGTGTCACCACCACGGCGCACTCGTGTTGGCGCGCCAGCTCGATGACGAAACAATCGCGCTCGAGAACGCCTTTCCGTGTCAGCAAGAACTCGCCGAGGCGATCTCCTTTCAGGACGTCGTTGCCCGAGACGTAGAAGATCAAGCCGGGCGCGATCTCCTCGAGCGATGCGGGCAGCGTTTCGCGAAGCTCGCGTAAATAGGCGTCGTCATCCGTCTTGGACGGCAGCAAAAACTGTTTGTCTGCGGCGGCCTCGACGTGGCTCCAAACCGATCCGTGAATCGAGTAGGTGAAAACCGTCTTGTCGTTCTCGAACGTCACGATGTTGCCGTTGCCTTGGTGGTAGTCGAGGTCGACGATAGCAATGGGGGCGTCGAACCCGTCGGCGCGCAACGACGCGATGGCGACTGCGATGTCGTTGTAGACGCAGAATCCGGTTCCGGACTCGGGCTCGGCGTGATGAAAGCCTCCCCCGATATTGAATGCAACGCGGTCTTTTCCCTCGATGGCCCAGCGGGCGCCTTCGACGGTGCCTCCAACTTGCCGTCGCTGTGCAATCAAGATCGGATCAACGTCGATGAAGTGCGCTTCGAGGCCGAAGATGCGGCCAAGGTATTCGGGCCGCGCTGTCTGATCGAGGTAAGTATCGGCGTGAACTCTCGCGAGGTCCGCCAAGGTGATCAAGGGAGCGGGGCGTACCTGCTTGGTGCCTATCAGTCCTTCGGCGCCGAGAGAGCCGAGGATCTTCTCGCCTCGCGCGACCTCGACACCCGGCACGCGCGCGGTCTCGACGAGCGCATCGACTTTGTACTGCGGGTGGTACCAAAGGCCGACCTTGTCCCTCAGCCGGCGTTGCGCTTTTCGTCGTTGTAGCCAAGTGGCCATTACGTCTACACCGAGATGGAACCCTTGCGGAAGTCAGTGCGGGCGATGTGCACGTTGATCACCACGGGCTTACCGGCGGCCGCGAGCGCTTTGGCTTCGTTCAAGGTGGCGTCGATTTGCGACGGGTCGTCCAAGAGAAGTCCGACGGCGCCGTAGCCCTGCGCGACATCGTGATAGGCCGTTCGGTTCAACACCGTCCCGACGTCCGTGCCGAGCATCGGGACCTGTTCACGGGCGATTTGCGACCAGGAGCCGTCCGTGCCGATCACTGCAATAGGTGCGAACCCGTGCCGAACGCAGGTGTCCATTTCGGCGAGGCTATACGCACAAGAGCCGTCGCCGTAGATCAGCCAGATCTCCTTGCCCGGTCGCACCAACGATGCCCCGAGGGCGAAGCCGCCGCCGACGCCTAGCGTTCCGAAAACACCCGGGTCGAGCCACGATAGAGGCTGGCGCGGCCGCAAGATGTACGACGCGGTCGCGACGAAATCTCCGCCGTCGACGACGAGCACGGCGTCGTTGGCCATCTTCTCTTCGATGCGCTGAAACAGCTGCAGCGAGTTGACGAGATCCGTGGGCGCCTGCGCTTGCTCGTCGATCTCTTGGTCACGCTCGCGCTCGCGTGCTCGAAGCGTATCGAACCACTCGCTCCAAGGACCGAGCCCTCCACCTACCGCGTTGCTGAGCTCTCGCAGAAACTCCCCGGCATGCATGTGAACCGGAACCTCGGGGCGCCGGTTCTTGCGCATCTCGCTTGAGCTGAGGTTGGCCGCGACGAGCGTCGCCCGGCTCGAGATGCTTCGCCCGTAGCCGAGGCGAAAATCGAACGGGAAGCCTGCTACGATGACCAAGTCGGCCTCCTTGAGCGCAGCGCTTCGCTTGTGTCGAAACTGGATGTCACTGTATCGGCCCAGCAAACCTCGCGCCATGCCTCCGAGCCAAGTCGGGACCGCCAAATCGCGGACTGCGTCCGCAATTGGGCCAGGGTCGCGGGAGTTGACGAGCGCCTGACTTCCAATCACCAGCGCCGGCCGCTCGGCCTGGCGAAGCAGCGACGCGACTTTGTCGACCTGCGGGCTCTTGCTGCTCGGCTTGGGCGGCAGGGATTCGCGAATCGGTGCGACGATACTCACGTGGGGCTGGTGAAACTGGCGGTACAAATGGCCGCGCATGTACAGCTCGAGCGCCTTCGAGCCGAGGTTCTTGCCATCCTTGACCCCGCTCTCCTTCATGAACATCTCCCGGACCATCTCTTCGGGGTAGAGCACGTCGATCGGCACCTCGATGAAGACGGGCCCCGGGACCCCGTCTTGGGCGAGCTCCAAGGCCTTCTCGACGGTCGGGCCGATGCTGTGGACCTTCTTGACCGAGACCGCCCACTTGGTGATCGATTTCATCAAGGAAATCTGGTCGATGTCCTGCAGTGCACCGCGGCCTTTGAGCAACGTCGCCGCTGCACCGCCAAAGATCAGCACCGGGGATTGGGCCAGCTGCGCGTTCTTCACGGCTGTCACCGTGTTTGTCACGCCTGGACCTGCCGTCACCGCAGCGACGCCAGGGATGCCGGTCATGCGCGCGACCGCGTCCGCGGCAAACACGGCGCTCACCTCGTCCCGCACGTCGACGACCTTGATGCCGTTGGCCTGCGCGCCAACGAGAATGGGCGAGATGTGTCCGCCACACAGCGTGAACAACTGCTTCACGCCGCGAGATGCGAGGACCCGTCCGATGATCGCGCCGCCGTCGTCTGCCATCACTTGCTCCCAACTTCGTCGAGCACGTGTCGCTCGAGCACGAAACAGGTAAACGTCCCTTCGAACACCTTCTCGGAATTCACGGTCGCCTCCACGCGTACCTCGTGCTTCCTGCCATGCGCATCCACTGTTCGCGCACTCGCGATCAAGTGGGCGCCGCGGCGAACCGGCTTGAGGAAGCGGGTTTCCGCCGCCCCCAAAACCACGTTCGGCTCGTTGACCGCCAGCATCGCCGCATAGTCAGCGAGCCCGAAGACAAAGCCGCCGTGGACTAGCCCCTGCGCGTCCACGACCATCGAGTCGATCGCGTCGAGGGCCACCCGCGCGGAACCCTGGCCCAGCTCGACCAACGTGCCGCAGAAGCGGGGATCGGCTTCGAGGTGGGTCTTAGGCTCCATCGCCGCGCACGATTACACGAGCAAGGGGTCTAGAAAAGCAGGCTGCGGCCCCATGAAGACCTTTATCGCTTGCCGTTGGGGCGTTCGGGTGTCTAATAGATGACCGAATTACTGTGAGACGGAGGGTCATGTGAACGAGCTTGCGCGTTACCTCATGGAAAACGCTTACATCGACTTCCAGGGTGGAATCACGCTCGAGGAAGTCCGGAAATTCTTGCGCGACGAAGACAGTCGCGAGTCTAGGGCCCTCTTGTCCAGGCTGATCGAGGGCAGCGGAATGGATGACCTGATGGTGACCATTGCCGATTGTCTGAAGGAATACATCCGAACGGGAATCAATGAGGACATCGTTCGGGCGCAGCTCATTAGTTACAGCGAGTCGTAGCCCTAAGGCATCGCCCCAGAATGTCTGTTAGGATCGGCTCCCCCATGCGCTGGATGTCACTTTGCGTTGTGTTGGCCTTCGCGGTGCTCGGATGTGAGCGCTCGACGGAAGCCGACGGCGGCCCCAAACGAGGCTCCTCGGCGGTCAAGCCCGCTCCGAAGGCTTCCAAAGAACCGATTCGGAGCCTACCGCAAGTGGACACGAGCGCGCTCGACGACTTCAGCGAGGGCATCTGGATCGACATGGTCAACGAGCTTCTGTCGCCGTGTGGCGAGCCGGTGAGCGTGGCCCGTTGCATCGCCGAGAGCGGGAAGTGCAAGCAATGTGTGCCGGCCGCGCGGTATGTCGCCCGGCTCGTGGATGACGGATACTCGCGCGGCGAGATTCGCGACATCTACCGGGTCCGTTATGGCGAGGACACCCGGGTCGAAAAGCTCACGTCCCGCGATTCGCCGCTGCTGGGCTCCCCGATGGCGCCGGTCACGATCTACGAGTTCAGCGACTTTCAGTGCCCCCACTGCAAGATGGCCTCGCCGTACCTCAAGAAGATCGTCGAGGAGTCCAACGGCAAGGTGAAGCTGGTCTTCAAGCACTACCCGCTGCCCGGCCACCCGAAGGCGCGCGAGGCTTCCAAAGCCAGCATCGCGGCCCACAAGCAGGGGAAGTTCTGGGAGATGCACGACCTGCTCTTCGAGAAGCAAGACGAGCTGCAGGCGGCCAACCTCGACGACTACGCCGAGAAGCTCGGCCTCGACATGAAGCGCTTCAAGGCCGACATGCGATCCAAAGAGGCCGACAAGAAAATCGAAGCAGACCTTGCGGAGGGGAACGCGGCGGGCGTCGACTCGACCCCGTCGATTTACGTGAACGATCGCCGCTTCGTCTTCCCTCCGAACCAGCTGGGTGCCTATGTACGCGAAGAACTCGACCAGTGAATCGCAGGCTCGGCGTTCGCGTCGAAGCCGGATGAAGACACTCCTCTGCGGGCTCGCGGTCGTCCTCTTCGTGGCGTCGAGTGCCAGCGCGCTTGCCCCTGGCGACACTCCGCCTGCTATCGACATGCCCGATCAAGCCGGGAAGAAGGTAGACCTGAACGAGCTCAAAGGGAAGGTCGTGCTGGTCGATTTCTGGGCTTCGTGGTGCGGCCCTTGCAAGCAGGAGATGCCGGTCCTCGAGGAGTTCCACGAGAAGTACGCCAAGCAGGGGCTCGTGATCGTCGGCATCAACATCGACAACAACCCGAAGAAGATGACCAACTTCTTGAAGGGCACGCCGGCGAGCTTCCGCATCGTCCACGATCGCAAGCTCGGCGTCGCTGCCAAGTACGAGCCCGCAACGATGCCGTCTTCCTATTTCATTGGGAGAGATGGCAAGATTCGGTATGTGCACGAAGGGTTTCGGAAGAAGGACGCGGCCGATCTCGAAGAGCGCATCAAGAACCTCCTAGCCGAGCCGACCCAAACCAATTAGAGGCGGGTCACGTTCCGCCGTGTCCCGGAACGTCCGTCGCGAGTCGTCCTCCGGCTTATAGATCATCCGCGTTCGACCGCTGCCATCTTCGGTAGTGAGGCGCCTCGTGCGACGAAGGCGCTGAGTTGCTGGGTGACGTAGTCGACTACTTCGCAGTCGGCTTCGCTGAACATGTCGTGAGCCAGGCCGTTGGCGAGCTGGACGAGGCCGAATAGTCGCCCGCGGTGGATGAGCGGTCGGTACAAGAGCGCACGCACGTCCATTCCGGGCACGCCGTCGATGTTTTCGTCGTAGCGAGGGTCGGCGGCGGCGTCAGCGAGGACCAGCACTGCGTGCTCCACGAGGCCGCTCGCCGCGCCGAGGAGTCCGGCAGAGGACTGGTATGCTTGTCCGTGCCGCGCTCTTGCGCCCGTGCCCCGCGCCGCCACGACACGGAACTCATCGGTGTTCACGTCCAATAGAAACGCCGCCGTTGCTTCCGACGGGACGAGCTCTGAGAGGAGGTGCACCGCGAACTCCAACGCCTCGGCGCGGTTCTTCAGGAACAACAAGTCGTGACAGGCTTCGAACGCCGCTGCGAGCCGGTCTTCCGTCGGAGGCGGTGGCATGCTGCTGATTCTCGGCGCCTCGGAGTGGCGCGTTGCCTCTTCCAACGGGAACTCGATCTCGATGCTCTTATTCCAGTCTTTCCACTCGACGCGTACCACTGGACAGTGGTCCGGAGTGCGCTTCCAGATGTGATCGAACAGCTCGATCCGGATGAACTTCGCGCCCCGCTCTTGGCGAAGCTCTTCCTGCACGCGACGCAGAAGCTTGGTGGCGAGCTGCTCACCGGTTCCAGCCTGGAGAGGAACGGGCACCGCGTACATGCGTTCGCGGAAATGAATCGGGCTCGAGCTCGTGGGTTTCTCGTCTCGTGAGGCTAACAAGATCAGTTTGTTTTCGACCGTGGCTGGCGGCGGGCTAGTCGGCCGCGGTGCGCTCGGTCGGCGTTCCCGGACAGGCTCGGGCGGAGGTGGCGGGGCGCTGGGTGGCGCCGCCGGCGCGTTCGTGGGGAGGATTTGATAGCGACGGCGTTCACGCGCGTCCTGAATCGTGACAGTCCCGTTTGGCTTCACGTTGCAGCTCGCACCGGCCGGGACGCCGCCCGACTCGCCGATTTCGACGCGGCCTGCTTGTAGCGCAGCGGGCCAGCTCGGCGCCTGGACGATTCCCAAGAACAGCGGGTCCGACGCGCCGAGCCGACTGATTTCGACTTTCCAATACTTTGTAGCCACGTCGTCTCGCTAGTGCGCCTGCGCATGATAGCCGGGATCCCTCGCAAAGTCGCGTCCCCGGCTGGCATCCCTGTGGCCTCCGTTGTAGGAATCGGCGGTGTGGATTCTGGTCATCGGCCGTGAGGGCCTCGAAGACCGCGAAGGGACCGCTGTGGCGTGCCTGCACGAGCTCGGGTGCGACGTCCAGACGGCAACGCTTTGGGATCGGTTGGATACCGAGGAGCTCGTCAGCAATCCCCCGACGGTCGTGCTGATCGAGGCAGGGGACGAGGCCGATGCCGGGCGCGCGGCCCTGGTCAGGATTCGTTCGGCCGAGCCGCTTCAAGAGGTTCCCGTCCTGATCGGAGTCACCATCAATGCGCTATCGCGCCTCGACGTGGGCGACGGCTTCGATGATTTCGCCCTGATGCCCTACGTCCCCGCAGAGCTCTACATGCGGATCCGACGCGTCGAATGGAGCCGCAGTGACTTCGCTCAGCCGGAGCGCATCAAGATGGGGCCGCTCTGCATCGACCTCGCAGCCCACGAGGTCAGCGTCGAGGGTCGGCCCCGGCAGCTCACCCATCAGGAGTTCGCGCTTCTCAGCTTCCTTTGCCAGAACCGCGGCCGGGTATTCTCACGGCGGCAGCTCCTCGAGCGCGTCTGGGGCGTCGACTATTACGGAAGTAGTCGCACCGTCGACATTCACGTCCGGCGTCTTCGTATGAAGCTCGGCCACACGGTGAACAACCTCGAGACGGTCCGCGGCGTCGGCTACAAAATGAAGGAGCCCTGATGCTTCCGCCGCTCGCGATTTCGGCAGGTGATCCGGCGGGCGTCGGCCCTGTAGTGACGGCGTCGGCGTTGGCTCGTTGTTTGGGCACCGACCGGGCGCTGGTCTACGGTGACGCCGCGTGGATGGAGCGCGCGCTTCGCCGGTATGGCTTCGAAGCGTTCAAGCAGATCGAGACGGCCGACGCGGAGAGCCTGGACGCGGGAGAGGTTGGGCTGGTGCACGTGGCGGACTGGCCGCTAACGATGGTGCAGGCGAGGGCGCCAACAATCGACGGCGGCGGTGTGCAGTGTCAGGTGCTCGAGGCAGCTGGTGACGCCGCGATTGCGGGTACCGCGCGGGCCATCGTGACCGGGCCGGTCAGCAAAGAGGCTGTGAGCTTGTCTGGGGTGTCGTTTCGTGGGCAGACGGAGCACCTCGCCAGGCGCGCCGGCGTCCACGTGGAAAACGTGACGATGATGTTTCTCGGGCCGCGTCTCAAGGTCGCGCTCGTCGCGACCCACTGGCCGATCAAGCGAGTGCCTTCGACCGTGACGCGCGAGCACATCGAGCGAACGGTTCGGCATTTGACCAACGCGCTCTCGCGCTGGCTGCCCGATGCGAAGCCGCTGCAGATTCAGGTCACTGGCCTCAACCCCCACGCCGGTGAGGGCGGCCTGCTCGGGGCCGAGGAGGAGACCATTATCGGTCCCGCTCTCGATGGGCTTCGTGACGAAGCGCCGTATTGCAGCGGCGAGGTGGATCTGATCGGACCGACGCCAGCGGAGGCGGCATTCCGTTACGCCGCGGATGGTCGCGCCCACGGGGTTGTGGCGATGTTCCACGACCAGGCGACCATTCCGTCCAAGCTCCTCGATTGGGGTGAGGCGGTGAACGTGACTTGGGGCCTGCCGTTCGTTCGGACCAGTGTCGATCACGGTGTCGCGTATGACGCCGCGGCCGCCGGCATCGCCTCCGAAAGCGGCATGATCGCCGCCATCCGCGCCGCCCAACGCCTGACCGGCGGGACGCGGGAATGACGGCAGACATCGTCATTCGAGGAGCGCGCGAACACAACCTGAAGAACGTGACAGTGAGCCTCCCGAGGGGGCGGCTGACGGTCGTCACCGGGCCCAGCGGGAGCGGTAAGTCGAGCTTGGTCTTCGACACGCTGTATGCCGAAGGCCAGCGACGTTACGTCGAGTCACTGAGCGGCCACGCGCGGCGCATCCTCACGAAACTGCGGCGTCCCGATGTCGACGTCATCGAGGGGCTCTGCCCTGCGATCGCGGTACGAGAGCACGCCCCTTCGCGCAATCCGCGCTCGACCGTGGGCACGCTGACCGAGGTCACCGACTACATGCGGGTGCTCTTCGCCACGGTCGGGGAAGTGCACTGCCCCGTGTGCGGCGAGCGGCTGACGGCGCATTCCGTCGCACAGGTCGTGCAGGAGGCGTCGCTCCTTCCCAAAGGCGCACGGTTCTCTGTCCTTGCGCCGGTCGTGCGCGCGGGCGCAGAGATTCCCAAGGAGCTGATCGGCGCCTTGCGCGGCAAGGGTTTCGTTCGGTTGCTCGTGGACGATGCGGCGGTCGACCTCGAGGCTCTTGGGACACCGCCGGCAGGGGTGTCGATCGACGTGGTGATCGACCGTTTGTCGGTTCGAGAGGGGATCGGCTCGCGTCTCGCCGAAGCAGTTGAGCTCGCATACCAGCTGAGCGACGGAGTCGTCGAGCTCCGCCAGCAGGAGGGTGCGCGGCATCGGTTTTCGGAAGGCTATGCATGCTTCGAAGGCCATGCTTCGATCCCGAAGATCAGTCCGCAGTTGTTTTCGTTCAACACGCCGCTTGGCGCGTGCCCGAGGTGTGACGGGCTCGGGCGGATGCGAAGGTTCACCGAGGAGCTGGCTATCACCGACCGGAGCCTCTCACTGCGGCGGGGCGCGGTGGCGGCCTGGGGGAAGCCGAACCTTGCCTACTACCGATCGATGCTGGAGAAAATCACCGCTTCCGGGGTGGACTTGGACGCGTCCTTCGAGAGGCTACCCCAGAAACAGCGACGCATTGCGCTCGAAGGGGGCGCAGAGTTCGAGGGCATTTTGCCGGGTCTGGAGCGGCGCGCGCAGGAGTATGCCCGCCGCAAGCTTGCCGAGGGTGGAGACGAAGAACGCGTGCTGGAATTCCTCGACGACGAACTCGGGCAGTTCGCGCGGATGGAGACTTGTTCCGATTGTCGTGGATCGCGCCTGAATGAGAACGCGCGCTCGGTTCGCATCGATCGCCGGGCGATCAGCGATGTGAGCGCGCTCGATGTGAGTGCCCTGAGGGAGTGGCTCGACGGGGTTCGGGTTTCCGCGCAGCGCGAGGCGGCGGTGCGACCGTTGCTCCAGTCAATCGGGGATCGCCTCGCGTTCCTTCAACAGGTGGGTCTCGGGTACCTCAGTCTCGACCGCAGCGCAGGGACCATGTCCGCAGGGGAAGCGCAGCGGGTCCATCTCGCGACCCAGTTGGGTGCGCGGCTGTCTGGCGTGCTCTACGTGCTCGACGAGCCCTCGGCCGGCCTGCATCCGGCCGACGCCATGCGGCTGCTGACCACCCTCTATGAGCTTCGCGACCTCGGTAACACCTTGGCGGTCGTCGAGCACGATGAGCAGACGATGCGCGCGGCCGATCACTTGATCGAGATGGGGCCAGGTGCTGGCGAGCGTGGAGGACACCTGGTCGCCGAAGGCAACGTCGAGGCGCTCATGGCGAACGAGGACTCGTTGACCGGAGCGTATCTATCGGGGCGTCGGAGTGTGGCAGTGCCGTCGCGACGCCGGGCAGGAGCGGGCTCGCTCGCTATTCGCGTGGCGGAGCTGCACAACCTGCGCGACATCCATGCGGAGTTTCCGTTGTGCTCCCTGTGCTGCGTGACGGGCGTGAGCGGTAGCGGCAAGAGCTCGCTCGTCGTCGACGCGCTCCTGCCCGCGGTTCGGTCGCGCCTCTCCCTGCGCGCCGAAGTGCCTCCGGGCGTGTCACTCGAAGGGGGGCAGGGGCTCGCCCGCGTGTCGTTCGTCGACGCCACGCCGATCGGACGGAGCGCGCGTTCCAACCCTGCGACGTATCTCGGGTTGCTCGGGCCACTGCGAGAACTCTTTGCTGGGCTGCCTGACGCGCGCGCGCGCGGCTATCGTGCGGGCCGCTTCAGCTTCAACGTCAAAGGCGGCCGATGCGAGGCTTGCAAAGGCGAAGGCGTTCAGCGCATCGCGATGCAGCTCCTCCCCGACGCCGAGGTCGAATGCGAGATCTGCAGTGGAAGCCGGTACAATGACGAGACTCTTCAGATCCGATACCGTGGGCTGCACATCGCAGAGGTGCTGTCGCTGTCCGTCGAAGAGGCACGCGCACTCTTCGAAGCGGTGCCCGCCGTCCGCTCCCGCCTCGACGCCCTGCGGCGCGTAGGCCTCGGCTACCTCGAGCTCGGCCGCCGCTCGACCACCCTAAGCAGCGGCGAGGCCCAACGCATCAAGCTCGCGCGCGACCTTGCGCAACCCGCGCGCAAACCGACGCTCTACATCTTCGACGAGCCCACGCGTGGTTTGCACTTCGTCGACGTGGAGCAGCTGATCGCCATTCTCCATCAGCTAGTCGAGGATGGACACACCGTCATCGCCGTCGAGCATCAACTCGATATGATCCGTAACGCGGACTACGTGCTCGACCTGGGGCCGGGCTCGGGTCCGGAGGGGGGGAAGGTGGTTGCGTCGGGGACGCCGGAGGAAGTAAGGGGGAGCGGCTCGGTGACTGGGGCGTATCTTTAGGCAAAGCAGCGACACGCTAGCCCCCATTTTTTAGGGACACGCTAGCCCCCCACAAACCTCCTTCTTTCAGTTACTTACGAGGCATACCGCGAAAATCGAGCCCGGTTTTGGGTTTTCGCGGTGTGGTCCTCAACCTGCTGAAATGAATGGGCTGTTGAGTGGGGAGCGTGTCCCCTTTAGCCGCTGGCGTTTAGGGAGCGGCTAAACGCGTCGCCGACGGTTACGCATGCTTCGCGTATCTCGAGCTCGCCTCCGGCCAAAATTGCCAGTGGGTTCACCTCTACCGCCTCTATCTCGCCGCGCCACTGGTGCACGAACGCCGCCAATCGCATGAGGACGTCGCCGATGGCGCTCACTGCCTGGCTTCGCTCCTGCGGGGTGCCCGCGAGGAGCAGTGAGCTACCCCGTAGCCGCAGCAAGACCCGCTCGAGGGCTTTTGCGGTGGCTGGAAGAACGGTTTGCGTCATGTCCGCCGATGCCCGCCCGTGCGGGTCCGCGAAGCCAATTTCGGCCAAGACGGGACCCGCTGCGAGTGGCTCCATGCGCACGCGCAGGAGTGTGCGTGCGATCGTCGATGCGCTCACGGTCACCCCGAGGAGCCGCGCATTCGCCGAACGACTCTTGGCCACCGCCATGATCTGCCGGAATGCATCGCGCGTTTGCCCGGCCGAAAAGACCTCGGCGGTCAAGTCCGGGTGGTCCCACAGTCTGAGATCGGGTGACGCCAGAGCGACACGGACCGGGAAGCCGATGCGTGCTGCTTCCGACGCCGCGCGCGACGGAGTGGCACATAACTCCTCGATCGGCAGTGGAACATCGTAGGGTCCAAGCGCCGCCTTACTAGCAGGATCCGACAGAGCTCGTTTGGGCCCGAGGATCACCTCGAGGACCGCGTCCGCTTCCACCCCTTGGACCACGGGAACTTTGGGACGCGAAGGGTCTTGGGATGCGCGCATCGCCCGCAGCGCGGCGGCCACGTCGCGAGGGGCACCGATCGTTTGGCGCTTCGAATGCTCCCCCTCGTGTGCGATCAGGCCGTCGTCGATCCGGACGAACCTGCCGTCGCTCCGGTGACTCACGCTTTCGCCCAGCCGGACCCGGTCGACCGCAGGGAGCTCCTTGGTCGTGGCCGCCCAGGGCCGTTCCGTCTCGAGTTCCAGCAGTGCAACCACGGCGATCAGCGGGCCGGTCTCGTGGACTGCCGGCAGACCCAGGTCGTGGAGCAGACCTAGCGCCTGTGGGCCGATGACCGCGACCGGGATCTTCTGCTTACGGGCATGCATCGCCTCGGACAGCCGAACCACGGTCTCTGCTGAGAGCGATTGCTCGACCGCGAGCGCGGCCAGGCCACCGCCGTTCAGGGTGGCGATCGCCCCTTCCCAGGGCTGGTCGTGCACCTCTGGCTCCACGGACAAACCGATCCGCTCGGCGTCACGCGCCACATCGACCGCCAGCTCCGGGCAGTCACAGAAAATGCTCCACGCTTTGGGCATTACGTGAGTCGAAGGATACCCTCGGCGCGCCTCTCCGCCCACTTCCTCGAATCCAGACCTTTGTCGGAATTGTCGTGTGTGCTCCTAGACGTCGATCCCAAACATCCGCTCAGTTCTAGCTTTGTCACGTCGCGGGCTTGACGCCCTGAACAGCACGGTGATAATCCGGGCTCGACCGGCGTAACCCCTTTTATCAAAAGGGGGAATCAGTTCATGGGGGTCATTCTGAGGGGAGTCGCGATATGCGCTTGAAGCTGATTGCGGGCAACCTCGTCATCGTGCTCCTGGTGGGGTTGGGGTCGTACCTGGTGGTGCGCGCCCAGCTCCAAGCCGAGCTTTCGAGACAGCTCGAGGACGGTATCGGAGACGATTCTGAGCTCTTCGCGCGGTCGTGGCGCGCCGATGGCGCCCGTCTCGCCGAGGGGGTCTCGAACCGCGCGGCCGGTAAGTCCGTGCGGAACGTCTTCACCGCCTCAGGCGAAGCCAAACGCCGGGGCAGGGCGTTCGACGCGGCGCAGCATGTCTCGCAATGGTTCCAGGATCCGGCGCGGGGACGACGTGAGCGGCCACACATCGTGGCCGTCATCGACGAAACTGGCCGTGTCATCGCCCGTGACACCGACCGGAACCGCATGTTTGGCAAGCCGCTTCTCGATCAGGTACCGGTCCTTCGCGGGGTCCTCAAGGGTGGCGCCGCGCGGTATGGCGTTTGGAATCGCGAGGACAAGCTCCTGCAGGTCGGCGTCGCCGCTGTGCGAAACGATCAGGGGGGCGTCGTCGGTGCGCTGCTGGTCGGATACGACCTCTCCAATGGTTTCGCCAAGCAGGAAGCCAGGCTGATCGGACACGACATCCTGTTCATCATGGCCGACCGAATCTACAGCACCTCGGCGTCCGTCGACGTCCGTGATGCGCTGCAAGAGGCCCTCTACTCACCTCCACTCGGCAACGGAACCAAAGCCGCGCTTGGGGGGAAGCCGACGCTGCCGTGGAGCGCGACGCTCGCCGGTGACGGTTACGTAGGGGTGACCGCTGCGCTACCCATGGGGCACGGCGTGGAGGCCGGATACGTGGTGTTGGCCAATCGTGGCAAACAGATGGCGCTTGCCGGGGTGGCCACCATGATCCTCTGGTTCACGCTGTTGGGGCTCATCGCCGTCGCGATTTACGGTTTCATCATCGCCAACAACATCATGGAGCCGATCGAGCAGATGGAAGACGACATCCTCGCGGTCATCAACGGCCGGGGCGACGTGCGTCTGGAGGTAGAGACCGTCGAGCTGGGGGGCCTGTCCTATCGGGTGAACCAGCTCATCAATTTGTTTACCGACGTCGCCGAGGAAGACGACGAGGGACGGGCGGTGACTAGCAGCGGGGGCTGGGAAGCGGTGAGCGCCTCCGGCCCCGACCCGGCCGCGCGAGCGAGCTCCGCCGGTCCGATTCAAGGCGACGACCCAGACGCCACGGCGCTTGCAGCGCTTCCAGAGGGCCAGTACTACGCGCAGCTCTACCAAGACTACGTCGCCGCGAAGCAGTCCGCGGGCGAGGATGTCTCCAATATTCCCGAAGAACGTTTCATCGAGCGGATCAGGGGCAACGCCGCACACCTCGTAAAGAAGCACGGCGCGCAGATGGTGCGCTTCAAGGTCGAGACCATTGGCGGCCAGGTGAATCTGAAGCCGGTGGTCATCCACTAGCCCCGCGCGTTCGGGCCCGGGGCGGCATCTCGTTGCACCAGCCACCCGTTCGGCCTAGTTGGTGACCCGTCATGGGGCTTTTCGATGTGTTCAAAGGCGGCGGTGGCGGGCTCAAGAAGCACGTCGCGCGCGTAGCGAATAAGCGCGCTCAGAAACACGAGCGCTGGGAGTCGATTCAGGCGCTCGCGAGCGATGGCTCGGACGAGGCGCTCCGCGCGCTGCTGACCCGGTTCACCATTCGCGTCGATCCGAGCATCACCGATGAAGAAGAAAAGAGCGCGGCGTTCCGAGGCGTCGTGCAAAACGGGGAGGCAGCCGTCGGGCCCGTGCTCGATTTTCTCGAGGTTTCGGAGACCCTGGCCTGGCCGCTGAAGATCCTGAAGGAGCTCCAAACCGAGGAGGAACTCATCACGACCCTGCTCGAGCTGCTTTCCAAGATGGACACGGAGTACGAGCGCGATCCCCAGAAGAAGGTCGACGTGATGGCCAGCTTCGAGGAGCGCAACGACCCCCGCATCGTCGAAGCCGTGACGCGCTTCTTGGAGGACATGAACGAGACGGTTCGTTTCTACACCGTCGGCGCGATCCTCGCCCAAGACGAAGCAGCCGCCGCGCTGGAAAAGATGACCAAGGCGTTTCTGGCGGAAGAAAGCGTGCGCGTGAGAATGCGTATGCTGGACGGCTACATCGAGCGCGGCTGGATGCTCGGCGACGTGAAGGACGAAGCGTTGAAGCGATTGCCCCCGGGCTACTCGCTCGGCAAAAAGGGTGAGGTTCGGAAGAAGACCTAGCCCGAAAAAGGGGACTGTCCCCTTTTTCTTAGTCTGTCGTTTTGATCTTGGGCGGTAGGACGAAGATCACGCCGACGGTGAACATGTTGTTGAACTGCTTTCGGCGGTCGCTGCTGTCGATTTGGCCGTCGCTGTTCGAGTCGGTGCCTCCGGTATTGTACTTGAATGGGATACCCCGCCAGCGAAAGGCGACGCCCATGAACTCGTTGAAGAAAGCGCTGAACGCGACGCCGAACGAGGGCGCGACCACCGTGCGCTTGGAGCGCTCCAGCTGGCTGCCGAGACAACCGGGGTCTCGAAGGCCGTCCGGCGCCGGACTCGCGGATCCAATTGGCACGCAATATTGGGGTGTGGTGGTCGAGTCCCGACGAAGCTCCGTGTTCGAGCGCTCCTCGACGCCGACGAACGCCACGCCCACGAAGAAGTCCAGATCTGCATCGAAGAAGATCTTCTGGAACATCGCGAGCTTGCCGCGGAAGGGCACGAAGTGAACCTCGACACCGGACCACCAGTTCAGCCGGCCAACCTGGTCCGGGAAATTCTCCCGGCTTGGCAGGTCCAAGCGGTTAGCATCCGTCGTGACACCCTTCGCCTGGACCTCATCGGTCAGATTGGTGTCGATCGTGGCAACCGAATAGCCGCCCCAGCCGCCGACGCCGAGCCAATCCAAGAAGTGGAATCGGGC
The DNA here is from genome assembly GCA_964196015.1 of uncultured Myxococcota bacterium. GTDB lineage: Bacteria > Myxococcota_A > Polyangia > Polyangiales > Houyiibacteriaceae > SG8-38. The sequence goes on along the minus strand of CAXMRM010000239.1, from coordinate 3,259 downwards.
TTCGCCGCCCACGATCAGCGATCGGGAGTATTCGTCGCCGATCGTGAACGCGAAGAACGGCTCGAGGTGCAGACGCATGTCGCGCCAGACGCGGAGGTTCCTCACCGAGTCGGCGCCTGCTAGCGGCCCGCTGACCTGCACCTCCTGCGCGCCCGCAGAGCTCGCGCCGTTACGCAGGCCATCGCCCAGGACCAGGCAAAGCGCCAAGGCTGCCAGCAAGCTGATTCGCAAGAGCGTTCGTCGTACGCGCTTCATCATTTCGGTAGCCGGTACTCGACCTTGGTCGGCAAGAAGACGGTGAAGCCAATTTGGATCGACGTGTTGGCGACAAAGGTCGAACCGGACTGGAGCCAGGTCGACGGATCGTTACGGTTACCCGGATCGACCTGCTCGTTTTCGAACTGATCCGGCCACATGTAGGCACGGAATTCGGTGAAGAAGGTCAGGTAACGCGTCAAGAAGATACGCAGGCCGACGCCGACGTTGAACGCGACGTTGGTCTTCCAATCGAAGCTGCGAACCTCCGGATCGAATACAGGGAGCGGTTGGGTGCGCGTGATCCCGACCCCACCGATGAGATACGAGTCCCATTGGAAGATCTTCTTTCTGACCTTGAACTTCCCGTAGAAGGGGACGTAGGTGAAGTTTGCCCACAACCCCATCTGCCAGTCGTTGATTGGAACGCCGAGCCGGAACTGGTCCTGGATCCGCGGTATGAGGCTAGTGCCGCGGTCCAGTGGGTTCGTCCCCCAGTCGTACCATATGAAGTTGAGGCCGAGCCCAAGAACGTTGGTGAACCAATAGTTGACCGCAAGACCCAGCCCATAACGGCTCAGGTACGGGTCGTTCAACGTGAACGCTACGGACGGTGCAATCTCGAAACGCTTCAGGCGAAGCGCGTAGATCTGTTGGACGGCGTAAATCTCCTCGGCCCTCTCCTCACGCTGAGGCGCGGGTTCAGCCGGACCATCCTTGGCGTCCTCGCCCGCGGCCAGCTCTTCGATGAGATCGCCCTGGCTCTCCGACTGCTTCACCGGCTTGGATTCCTCTTCATCGACCTCGTCGAGAGAGAACTCCATCTGGGCCTGGACCGCCGCCGGAAACGCCATCCAGAGCGCCGCCATCAGTAGCGCAATCCCCCCAAAATCTCGCATCGGCCTCCGGCCTTCCCCCCTGAGCGCCCTGGTCCCCACCGTGGCAACTCGCTGAAATCACGTAACAAGTGTCCGTTTCCACTCGGACGACAAGACTATACCATGGCGGATAACGCACTACCAAATCCGGGTGCGATTTTCGACGTAAGTGGTGCGGGGTTAGCTAGCGCTGAGAGTCTCTTCCGGGGGCTCGAGCGTCTCCGGAGACTCGAAAAGGGCCTGCAGGAATGCGTCGGCGTCGAACGGCTTCAGATCTTCGACCTTCTCGCCGACTCCGACGAACTCGATCGGGATCTGGTGCTGGTCGACGATTCCAAGGATCACGCCGCCCTTGGCGGTGCCATCGAGCTTGGTCAGCACGATGCCGCTGAGCGGAAGCGCGTCCTTGAAGAGCTGGGCCTGTTGAATCGCGTTCTGTCCCGTGGTCGCGTCGAGCACGAGCAAGACCTGGTCGGCTGGGCGGCCGAGCGCCTTTTCGACCGTGCGTCCGAGCTTCTTGAGCTCGTCCATCAGTGGGACCTTCGTATGAAGGCGGCCTGCGGTGTCGGCGACCACGATATCGATGCCGGTGTCTTTGGCTTTTTGGATCGCGTCGAAGATCACCGAGCCAGGATCCGCTCGGTCCTTGCCTTTGACGACCTCGCACCCGACGCGCCGGCCCCAGACCTCGAGCTGCGTCACCGCCGCTGCGCGGAACGTGTCACCCGCAGCCAACAGCAAGGTCTTGCCTTGGCGGTCGAAGCGACTCGCGAGCTTGCCGATGGTGGTGGTCTTGCCGACGCCGTTCACGCCGACGACCAAGATGACGGTGGGCTTGTGGTCGATCGCGAGCCCCTGCCCGCTCGACGCGAGGATGCTTCTCGCCTCTTCGCGAATCGCTTCCCAGGCGTCGTCCGCCGACGAGAGCCGGCCGCCGTCGATTTGCGTGCGAAGTGCTTCGAGGACGCGCTCGGCGGTGTGCACGCCGACGTCTGCGCTGATCAGCACTTCCTCGACCTCATCGAGGATCGACGTGTCGAGCTCACGGCCACGTCGAAACACGTTGGCGAGGCGCGAAATTAGATTGCCGCGCGTCGACTTGAGCCCGCTCCGGAACGCTCCGAGATCGGTAGGTGGGGTCGGCGGCGGGGTGACCCTCGCCTCGGCGGGCGGCGCGGCTGGCGCCTCCGGCGGGCGCGGCACCAAGTCCTCGATCTGGATCGGCTGTGTCGGTTCGGACTCGACGTCGAGGTTGATCTTCGGGCGCTCTTCGATGAGCGCTTCGGGCGGTGGCGGCGGCGGTTCCTTGGGGAGCTCTCGCTTGTTCCGGCCCCGGACGAACCCGAGGATGATGCCGATCACGACCAACGCGGCAACTGCCGCGATCACCACGAGAGTGGTTGGGCTATTTAGATCTAGTGACTCCATTCGACCTCTGTCATCCCCGATGGCCGTTGGGACCGCCGCAATATAGAGAGGTGAGCATGGGGCAGTCAACGCGGCTGCAGCCGACGAATCGGTTGCCGTGACGGGTCGCCACCTGTGATACTGAAAACGCAGGGGAAGGGCGGGATCTGTTGAAGGGACACATCAGCCGATGGCATGGGTGGCGATCGCTCGTCGTCATCGCGCTCCTTTTCGCGGGCACGGCGCAAGCCGACGCGCGCGAGGACTACCTATTGCGTTTGCTTCGCAATTCGGCAGCGTTTCGTGTTCGGGCGCAGGCCGCGCTGTCGCTTGGCCAGTTGGAGTCGACTCGCAAGTCGGTCGCGGCGCTCGAGCGCGCGGTACGAGACAAACACCCTGCGGTACGCGTGTCGGCGATTTCTTCCCTGCGCCGATTGGGTGCGAAAGAGTCGCTCTCGGTGGTCGAGAAGGCAACCCGGGATGGTCACAAAGCTGTGCGCAAGGCCGCGGTCGAGGCAGCAGCGGCGTTGAGCGCCATTGGTGAGCGAGAGCGAGGGCCGGGCGAGACCGAGTATTTGGTTGCGGTCGGCATGCCGGGCGCCAAGGCGGAACGGGTTTCTAGGCAGATGCTGTTCGACGCCCGGATTTTCGTGTCGGAGCAGTTACTCGCGCTCCATGGGATCGAGCTCGCCCCTGACGATTTGACGCCCGCCGATGCC
>CAXMRM010000238.1:0-6616 GCA_964196015.1 uncultured Myxococcota bacterium | reverse complement strand
GATCGCGACCGCCGAGGCATCGAGCAACCTCGCTCGGTTCGACGGGATTCGTTACGGCCTTCGTGTTCCGAGCGAAGACCTCGCCGAGACCTACACCAAGACGCGAGCGCAGGGATTCGGCCCCGAGGTTCGCCGCCGCATCATGCTCGGGACGTACGCGCTTTCCGCAGGCTACTACGATGCGTTTTATCTCAAGGCGCAGCGGGTCCGTACGCTGATCCGGGGCGACTACGATGCCGCGTTTGAAAGCTGCGACGTCGTGTGCACGCCGACCACTCCGACGCCGGCGTTCGCCCTCGGCGAAAAAACAAGTGACCCGCTCGAGATGTACCTTGCCGACATCTTCACGCTGCCTCCGAGTCTCGCCGGCCTGCCCGCGATGAGCACCCCGTGCGGCCTATCCGCTGGAGGGCTTCCCATCGGGCTCCAGCTCGTTGCGGCGCCCTTTGAGGAAGAACTGCTTTGTAGCGCGGGGCAGGTTGTCGAAGACAGCTGCGGGCTGGTCGGTTCCCGTCCGGCCGCGCTCGGCTGATGCTTACTTCGTGTCGGCTCGGTTCTGCTCGCTGTCGCCTTGCTTGTGCATGATGCTCGACGGCTTGTCGCGGCGTTCTTCTCCGGCGACCTCGACGCGATTTCGGCCTCGGGCTTTGGCGCGGTAGAGAGCTTGGTCGGCTTGTTCGATGAGCGCGTCAGCCGTGATGCCTGGGCTGAGCATCGCAAGTCCGACGCTCACGCTGATCTGCTCTGGGCCGCTCTCGACCTGTGGGGCACTCGCAAGCCGGCCGCGGAGCCGCTCGGCGACGATGCGCGCGGCGGTCAGTTTGATCTCGGAGAAGATGACGAGGAACTCCTCTCCGCCCCAGCGTGACACGATGTCGTTTCGCCGAACGTATTCGGTGAGCGAGTTGGCGATCTGTTGAAGCACGCGGTCGCCGGCGCTGTGTCCGAATTCGTCGTTGATCGCCTTGAAGTGATCGACGTCGCACATCGCGACGCAAAGGCCCGTGTTGTTGCGGCGCGCGCGCGCGATCTCCTCTTCGAGCCGCTTGCTCGCATGGCGGCGGTTGTAGAGGCCCGTGAGACCGTCGGTCAGCGCGAGGACCTGCGTTTCTTCCACGAGGAACAGGGACTTCACGACAACGCCCAACGCCTCGGCGATGAGCTTCGCGCTACGGATGTCGGTCTCGGCACATGCGTTGGGACCGCCGAAGATCTGCAGCGTTCCGAGCGTTTCGCCCCTCACCTGGATCTCGGAGGTGTGGGAGCGTCCGCCGACGACGTTCCGGCCGGTGCCGAACCTCGGGTCGGGTTCGACGGTCGTCTGGGTCGCGCCCATGCTCTTTTCCGGAATCGCCAAGGCCGCCAACCCAGCGGCGGCGTTGCCCTTGGGCCAGGGTCCGCGGGCGCGAATCGAATACGTCGGCCCGCCGGGCCCGAGAAGCTGCAGAACGAGATACGGACCACCGATGACTTCGGACGCGAGCTCCAGCACCTTTTCGCCAAACTCGATTCGATCGTGCACATGGTCCATCAAACGGCGGACTTCGGACTGCACGACGACGTCGAAGAGATGGTGGTCGAGCACGGCGCTGACGCGTTCGAGCGGCGTGCCGGTGAGTTCGGGGCGGACGCTGTCTCGCGGAGTTCGGCCTTCCATCAGCTTTTCGATCGCCGGCAGCAGCTGCTGGTCCATGTCCTCTTTGGCGAGGTAGACATCGGCGCCAGCGTTACGACCCCAAAAGCGCGTCTTGGCGTCCTTCGCTGCGGTCAACAGAACGAAGGCGACGTCGGCCATGCCCGGATCACCGCGAAAGACGCGGCAGAGTTGGACGCCGGTGATCGCACCCATCTCGATGTCACTCACGACGAGGTCGAAGGTTTGATCGAGTGTGAGCGCGAGCGCTTCTTCACCGGAGCTCGCTTCGGTGCAGTGGAAGCTCTTGGTCTCGAGCTTCTCCACGACACGCCGGCGAATCGACGGACTGTCGTCGACTACCAGTACCCGAAACGTTTCGGGTGCTTTTTCCCCTTGCCTAGACTCCAAAGGCATTCTCACCCTTCTTCATGATGCGCAAATCCCCCGCGAAATGCCAATGTATCTAGGGTTCGCAGACCGTGCCCTTCCATCCGCGGTGCGCTATAAACCACCGGCATGACCGCCTATGAGCCTGTGATTGGCCTCGAAGTGCACGCCCAGATGCGTTCGCGAACGAAGCTGTTTTGTGGGTGCCCGACCGACTACGGGGCGCCTCCCAATACGCACACATGTCCAGTATGTTTGGCGCTTCCCGGCGCGCTTCCGGTCCCGAACGAGAAAGCCATCGAGCTCGCCGTGCAGGCGGGTTTGGCGCTCGAATGTGAGGTCGCCTCACATAGCGTTTTCGCGCGGAAGAACTACTTCTACCCGGATCTGCCGAAGGGCTATCAGATTTCTCAGTTCGAGCTGCCGCTCAACGGGAAGGGGCATCTCGACATCGAGGTCGATGGAGAGACGAAGCGGATTGGGATTACTCGCATTCACGTCGAAGAGGACGCGGCGAAGAACATCCACGGCACGGGTTCGAGCGCGGTGACACTTGTTGACTTCAACCGCGGCGGCACGCCCTTGGTCGAAATCGTCAGCGATCCGGACCTGGGGAGCGCCGCTGAAGCCGAGGCGTACCTCCGGAAGCTTCGCGACCTGTTGATGTTCATCGGCGTCAACGATGGCAACCTCGAGGAGGGCTCTTTCCGGTGCGACGCCAACGTGTCGATTCGCCCGGTCGGCCAAGCGGAGCTCGGGACCCGAGCCGAGCTCAAGAACATCAACTCGTTTCGCTTCGTGAACAAGGCGATCGAGTACGAAATCGCGCGCCAGGAAGGTGTCTTGCAGAGCGGGGGAACCGTGGTCCAGGAGACCCGCACGTGGAGCGAGGCTCAGGGCAAGACCATTTCGATGCGCAGTAAAGAGGAGGCGCACGACTATCGCTACTTCCCGGACCCGGACTTGCCACCCGTCGTCGTCACCCTGGAGCGCATCGAAGAGCTTCGCGCGGCGATGCCGGAGCTTCCCGCGGCGAAGCGGGCGAAGTGGCAGCAGGAGCTCGGGCTCACCGAGTACGATGCGGGCGTGCTGTCTGGCCATCCCGAGGTCGCCAAGTACTTCGAGGAGGCCGCGCGTCTGCTTGTCGAGCAGTCCGGCAAGAAGGCAACGGACGCGGGCAAGAAGGTTGGCAACTTCGTACAGGCAGAGGTGTTGCGGCACGTCACGACCGACGGGCTCGAGGCGTCGTTCCCGGTCGCGCCGAGCGCAGTCGCGGAGCTTCTCGCTTGCGTCGAAGACGGAACGATCAACGGAAAGATCGCCAAGAAGGTGTTCGCCTCCATGGTCGAAACCGGTAGAGCCCCGAAGGCGATCATCGACGAGCAAGGCCTAGCGCAGGTGACCGACACGGGCGCTATCGAGAACGAGGTCCGCCGCATCCTCGAAGCCAGTCCGTCGCAGCTGGCCCAGTACAAAGAGGGTAAGACCAACCTGATCGGCTACTTCGTCGGGCAGGTGATGAAGGCGACCAAGGGTGCTGCGAACCCGAAGGCTGTCAACGAGATCCTTCGGCGACTGTTGGACGAGCAATGAGCACGAACCTTTCGCGCGCGCCGCTGAGCGGCGCCGACTGGTTCGCAGTCGAGTTCGATCCAGCCACCCAAGAGGTCGTGATGCTCGACCAGCGGCTCTTGCCCGCGGAGGTGAGGTATCACCGCTACCGAAAACCGGATGAGGTCGCGGACGCGATCCGCGACATGGTGGTCCGTGGGGCGCCTGCGATTGGAATCGCCGCCGCGTATGCGCTGGCGATGGTTGCGCGGGACGAGAAGGGTGACGCCCAGATGTTCCTCGTTGCCAACGGCACGGCCGGGCGCATTCTCAACGCGACGCGGCCAACCGCGGTCAATCTTGCGTGGGCCATCGCGAGGATGTCTCGAAAGGCGGGTCGGGTCGCCGATCTCGCGCCCGGGGCGCGGTACCATGGGATGCTCGAAGAGGCCGAAGCGATTCACCGCGAAGATGTGGCGTCGTGCCGGCGCATGGGTGAGCTCGGGGCGGCCGAGGTCCCCGATGGCGCCGTGATCCTCACGCACTGTAACGCTGGAGCGTTGGCGACCGGTGGTTATGGCACTGCGCTCGGCGTCATTCGCGCAGCGCATGCTGCGGGTAAGAACGTGCGCGTGCTAGCGGACGAGACGCGGCCGTACCTGCAGGGTGCGCGGCTCACGGCCTGGGAGCTTCATCAGGACGAGATCCCTGTCGAGGTGATCACCGACAACATGGCGGGACACTTCTTCCAGAAGGGGGAGATCCAATTTGTCGTGGTGGGTAGCGACCGCATCGCAGCGAACTCAGACGTCGCCAACAAGATCGGCACGTACTCGGTGGCGGTGCTTGCCAATCAGCACGACGTGCCGTTCACGGTTGCGGCTCCCTGGAGCACCGTCGACCTTCGAACACGCTCCGGCGCGGACATTCCAATCGAAGAGCGCTCGCGAGATGAGGTGGCAAGCATAGGGAATGCCATGTTGGTCGCGGATGGCATTCCTTGCCGGCATCCGGCCTTCGACATCACCCCCGCGCGCCTCGTCGACGCGATCTACACGGAACGTGGCGTCGTTCGGCCGAAGATCGGCGAGCGCCCGGACGTCCTCTGCGGCTAGAGGCGCAGGAGTGCGGCGCCCCAGTTCAACCCGGCGCCGAGCGCGAGGAAGCACAACAGGTCGCCTTCGCGGACGGCGCCTTCGCGCCTGAGTTCGTCCGTCAGGATGCCGATGGTGGCAGCGGACGTGTTGCCATAGCGTGCGATGTTTGAGGGCATTTTCTCGGGAGGAATCCGGAGAGCTTGTCGTATGGCCCGATTGATTCGGTCGTTGGCTTGGTGTGCGATGAAACAGTCGATTTCGTCCTTTGAGACCCCGTGCGTTTCGCAAAGCGAGTTGACCGTCCGCGAGAGGGAGCGGACCGCCTTTTTTAGAAGCGAAGGGCCGCGCATCTGCGGAATATGATCGTCCGCCAGCAACGCCTCCGGAGTCACATAGGGAACGTGCCGAAAGCCGCATCCCGAAACGAAAAGATGGTCGAAGGATGTGCCGTCGCTGTGAAGTTCGGCGCCGATGAAGCCACCGTCGGGGGCGTTGCTTTGCCGCAGCACCATCGCTGCGGCGCCGTCTCCGAAGATGATAGCCAGGCCTCGGTGCTTGGTCGCGCGCTCGTAGGCTTCGGTCGTGACCTCGCGCTCGGCTTCGGAACGGACCACGTCCCAATCGGTCCAGGGCATGAACCCTGCATGAACCTCCGCGCCCACGAGTAGAATCGTTTTTGCTGCGCCGGTTTGAACGAGGCCGTTGGCGAGCTGGAACGCGTAGGGCATGGCAGCGCACTGCTGTCGGATGTCGAGCGCGGGTACGCCGGAGATGCCGAGCTTGGCGCCGAGAAGCGGACCTGACCCAGGGAAGAAGTAGTCAGGTGTCATGGTCGCGAAGATGATGTAGTCGATGTCCGCTGCCTCTATACCGGCGTCGTCGAGCGCGTTGTGAGCGGCTTTGACGCCGAGGTCGCTGGGCCCCTGGCCATCGCGTGCGAAGTAGCGCTGCTGGATGCCCGTGCGCGACTGGATCCACTCGTCGCTGGTTTCCATCACGCGCGCGAGGGCGTCATTCGGCACCGGCGCGCCGGGGACGTGGCGTCCGGTCCCGACGATCGTCACTCCGCTCATGCGAGGATTTCACCTTGCCACAATGCTTCGGGACCACTGCGCCGACGCACGAGGCGGGAGCGCGACCCGTCGACGAGAATTTCGGGCGGCAGGGGGCGTGCGTTGTACATGCTCTGCATCTCCCGTCCGTACGCGCCGGCTCCGCGAATGGCAAGCAAGTCGCCCTGCTTCACTTCGGGCAACGGTCGGTCCTTGGCGACGAAGTCGCCTGACTCGCACACAGGTCCAACTACGTCGACCGAGACGAGATCGGCGTTCGGGTCGGGCTCCATGAGCGGCATGATGGCGTGATATGCGCCGTAAAGCGCGGGGCGAATGAGCTCGGTCATCGCTGCGTCGACAATTACAAAGCGGCGATCGCCTTGCATCTTGGTGTACAGAACGCGTGTCAACAGCACGCCCGCATCGCCGACGAGCGCGCGCCCCGGTTCAGTGATGATTTCGATCTCGGGGCGCAGCACGCCGGATGCTTCCAGTCCCTCGCGGATCGCTTCGCCAAACGTGCTGGCGGTCGGGTACGCATCGACCTCGTGCCCGTAGTGCATCGGCCAACCGCCGCCAACGTCGATCCCGCGCAGCGTCGCGCCTCGATCGATGCAGTGCTTTGCGAAGGTGCCAAGGATCTCGACGGCGTCGCGAAGCGGCTGTGCGGAGGAAAGCTGAGAGCCGATGTGACAAGCCACGGTCTCGAGCTCCAGGTGTGGGCTCCTGAGGACGCGCGGAACGATTGACTCGGCAACGGGAATTGCGAGTCCGAACTTCGACTCGCGAAGACCGGTCGCGATGTAGGGATGCGTCTTCGCGTCGACCTCGGGGTTGACGCGCAAGCCAATGGCAAGCGGACGGCCGAGCTCCTGCGCGACGCTTTCCAC
>CAXMRM010000237.1:0-2727 GCA_964196015.1 uncultured Myxococcota bacterium | reverse complement strand
GGACGCTCGTTCGCATCATCGGCGAAGCGAAACTCCAGGACTACGACGAGAAGCGCCAAGTGGGGCGGGCCGAGGTGGTCAACACCATCGAGGGTATCGAGCGCGGCTTCCGCCTCGCGCCGCTCGAGCGTCACTTCTACTGGGTCGACGTGGTTCCGGCCGAGCACTCGCTTCGCGCTACGGTGGTCGCAAGCTTGTATCCGCGAAAGCTGCCCTCGACGAACCAGATCGTGTTCGTCGACGTCGGCGCGGAGCAAGGGATCGTTATCGGCAATCGCTTCTACATCGTCCGGCAGGGCGACGAGTGGCGACGGAGTGCCGAGGGTAAGATCGGCCGTGAAATCGAGACCACGGTGCCCTTGCCGGATGAACCTGAGCATTACCCCTGGGAGGTGGTGGCGCTCGGCCGGGCCGTCAATGTGCAGCCGAACACGACGGCTATCCTGCTCGAACGAGCTACCAGGGCCGTTCGCATGGGCGATCGCGCGGAATTGCGCAAAGGGGAATAGAGCCGCCGCGAAGGTCGTTGCTTCTTGGCCCCGCTTCGGGGGAGTATCGACCTCAGTATGGCTTCAGACGGCGACCGAGATAGCCAGGAAGCGCTACGACTGCAGAGCGTCGTAGATCGCGAAAGGGCCAAGCTGCGGGCGCTGCAGGACATCAGCTCGGCCCTCGGGTCGACCCTCGACCTTGGCGAGCTGTTGGAGATGATCCTTGACCGGATCTCCGAGGTCATGGAAGCGGACCGGTCGACCCTCTACCTCCTCGACGAGGAGACCGACGAGCTGTGGTCCAAGGTGATCCAGGGCGAGGACGTCCACGAGATTCGGCTGAAGCCGGGCGAGGGGCTGGCGGGGGTGGTCGCCAACACGGGGAAGCCACTCAATATCAAGGACGCCTACCAAGACGTTCGTTTCGACGCCGAATGGGATCGCACGACGGGGTACCGGACGCGCTCGACGCTGTGCGTGCCCATGAAGAACCAGCACGGTCGGACCATCGGCGTGGTGCAGGTGCTCAACAAGCACGAGGGTCACTTCACGCTCGCCGACGAGGCTCTGTTGACCGCGCTGGCGAGCCACGCGGCCGTGTCGATCGAGAACTCGAAGCTGTTTCTATCCGTGGTCGGCAAGAACATCGAGCTGCTCGAAACGAAAGAGAAGCTGGAGAAAAAAATTCGTGAGCTCGACGTCTTGTTCGAGATCACCCAGGTCGCGGCAAGCGCGATAGAACTCGATGACCTGTTGGCCGGCGTGCTCGCTCGCACGATGCGCGCGACCGATGTGGAGGCTGCGGCGATTCTACTCGCGGACCAGTACACAGGTGACCTGACGTTTCGAGCGGCCGTCGGCGGCGAATCGGACCGCGTGAAAAAGATGAAGATCAAGGCGGGGCAGGGGATCTCCGGATGGGTTGCAGAACACGGGCGCCCGCAGATCGTCAATCATGTCGACGACGACCCGCGGCACTCGACTCACATCTCCGACGAGGTTGGCTATCACCCGAAGTCGGTGTTGTGCGTGCCACTACGCTGGGACGACGGCGCGGGGGCCTTGCAGCTCCTCAACAAATCCGGCGGGCGCGCACCGTTCATCGATGACGACATCAAGATGGCGACGGTCATCGCGGGCCACCTGTCCACGGCCATTGCCCAGGCGCAGTCCCGAGCCCAAATGGAGCGCCAAGAGCGCTTAACGACCCTCGGACGCTTCCTCTCGAGCATGCTCCACGACCTCAAGACCCCACTGACAGTCATCTCGGGCTACACCCAGATTCTGGTCCAAGAGGGGGACGAGGAAAAACGCCGAGAAGCAGCCGCTTCGGTCCGCAGGCAGGTTCAGCTCCTCAAAACGATGATGGGCGAAACGCTGGCCTTCGCAAAAGGCGAACGCCGCGTTCTCATTCGGCGTGTGTACTTGCACACCTTTTTCGAGGACCTCGCCGACCAGATCAAGCCCGAGCTCGCCGAGCGAGGCATCCGCCTCGAGCTCGCGCTGCACGACCGCGGCGTGGCGCACTTCGACGAAGAAAAGATGCAACGCGTCTTCCACAACCTCTCGCGAAATGCGGCCGAAGCGATTGGCGACGACGGCGGGGTGTGCCGGTTGGAAGTCGACCGAACGGAGGACGGCAATCTCGTTCTGACCTTCTCCGACGATGGTCCTGGGGTCTCCGAGGAGATTCGAGAGCGCTTGTTCGAGTCGTTTACGACACACGGCAAGAAGGGCGGCACGGGCTTGGGCCTAGCGATTGTTCAGAGCATCGTGGAAGACCACGGCGGGAACGTGACGGTCGACAGCATGCCGGGCCGGACGGCCTTCAGGATCACGCTGCCGCAACCCCAGCCAAGGACGGGTACGAGTACCAGGCCGGCGGCGGCGGAGTGATCCGGGTTCCGTGACCGCGGCCGGGAGCGGCGACGGTCGCCGTGCCACGGACACCGACGCTGGCACTGACGCTGGCACTGACGCTGCCACTCACGCTGAGCACTGACGCTGCCACTGCCGCTGCCGCTGAGCACTGACGCTGGCACTGGCGCTGGGCGCTGTCGCTGGGCACTGACGCTGACGCTGCGAAATCCTACTTGTCATCGCTTGTCCTTGGATTTGGGTTGGGTCCCACGGGGGGTGAGACCCAACCCGAATCCAAGGAGTCGCTTATGGAAAAGACGAACGTTTACGACAGGGCACGAAGAGTGGTGCGAGAGCTGGTCCCGGTTCTCCATAC
>CAXMRM010000236.1:0-34988 GCA_964196015.1 uncultured Myxococcota bacterium | reverse complement strand
TGAAGACCGCGCTTCAGGGTGTGAGCGGTGCTGTGAAGGCCTGCAAGATGGACGTTAGCGGAACGGCAGCCGTCAACGTCGTGTACAGCGGGAAGACCGGCCGCACCAGCAGCGCCAAGGTAAGCTCGGGACCGTTCAAAGGAACCGCTGTCGGCTCCTGCATCGAATCAGCGGTCAAGCGCGCCCGCGTCCCGCGATTCAAGCAGTCGGCCTTCAAGGTGACCTTCCCGTATAGGCTCTAAAGGCTTTCCAAGAACCGCACGCCGGTCGCGACACCGAACCCAGTCCCACCTTTTGGCAGACGCCCGTGCGAGCGGTCGACGAACGAGGGACCCGCAATGTCGAGGTGCATCCACGTGGTCTCGTCGACGAACTCCTTCAGGAAGAGCGCCGCGGTGATCGAGCCGCCGTAGCGGCCGCCGATGTGTTTGAGGTCGGCGATGGAGCTCTTGAGGGTGGAGCGCAAATCCGAGTCTAGCGGCATGCGCCAGAACGACTCGCCCTCCCCCTCTGCGGCGTCGAGATACTTCGAAGCGAGCTCGTCGTCGTCGGTGTAGAGCCCAGCGCGCCATGGCCCGAGCGCGACCATGCATGCGCCGGTGAGCGTGGCGTGATCTATCATGAAGTCGGGCTTGAGCTTGCGCACCGACCAGGTGAGCACGTCGGCAAGCACCAACCTGCCCTCTGCGTCGGTGTTGACGACCTCTACCGTCTGGCCTTCCAAAGACTTGTACACGTCGCCGGGCCGATAGGCCTTCGCGCCAGTCATGTTCTCGGTAGAACCGACGACGCCATGGACCTCGACGGGGAGCTTGAGTCGTGCGGCAGCAAACACGATGCCAAGCGTGGTGGCCGCCCCGGCCATGTCGCACTTCATGTCGATCATTGAGCCCGCCGGCTTGATGCATAGGCCGCCTGAGTCGAACGTGAGGCCCTTCCCGACGAAAACGACCTTCTTCTTCGGACGCGCAGGCTTGTAAACCACGTGAATGACCCGGGGCTCGATCGCGCTACCCTTGTTCACCGCGAGCAGCAGGTTCATGCCCTCTTTTTCGATCCGCGCCTTGTTCCATACACGGCAGGACAATCCGAGCTTTCGAGACTCGGCCATAGCGGCGCGGGCCAGGGTCACCGGGTTCAAGTCGTTCGGTGGACGGTTGACGAGATCACGTGCGAAATTGACGCTTTCGGCGACTGCCTTGCCTGCTCGGACCCCAGCGGAGAGGCCACGTGCGCTTTTCGGGGCGCCGAGAATGACGGCAGAGGTAAGCGTGGCGCCAGCGGCCTTGTCGCACTTGTACTCGGTGTAGCGGTAGGCCCCAGCCAAGCGCCCTTGCGACACGGCACGAACTGACCCGGGCGTGACTTCAGGAAGCTCTACCGCCGCGCTGTTTCGCGCCCGCGCCACGAACGCAAGCGCATGCCCCATGTTCCAGGCGATCTTCTGAGCGTCCTTTTCGTCACCGATACCCACGAGCAGCAACCAGCGGGTCTTGGTTTTGCCTCCGGCCGGGACTTTGAGCCTCTGCGACGCCTTGCCTTCGAAGCGTTCGTCGGAAGCGAGAGGCTTGATGCTGCCCCTACCGGTGACGACCTCGAGCCGACCCAACGCTCGATTGAGCTTCGTCTTCCCCGATGGAATCGCGATCGCAACGATGTCTGCCGTCGATTTGTCCCAAGTTCCCTCGGAAAGTGAAATCTTCATCTGACTCCTTCTCAGCCTTCTCCGCGAGATACTGACAGGAACTCTGGCGGCCAACAAACGAAAGTGCGCCGCCAATCGCGTGGCGGCCGCCGTCGCCTACCGCCGGACTCGCCAACTCGAGCGCCCTAGCTATCGAGGATCACTAGGCGGACGAGTGGCACCGCGCATGCATTGAAGTTGAAACGCATTCCAACCAGGAGGACACATGCTCGAAGAAAACAAGGTGAAGATCGCTTACACTGTCGTGGAACGTAACAAGGACGGCCGGAAATTCTGGGTTCGCGTAGGCGCCGCGTTCGTCAACCGCGACGGAAGCCTCAACGTCCGGCTCGACGCGATGCCGGTCAACGGAGAACTGCAGATCAGGGACTACCAGCCGAGGGAGGCCCGCGAGACGGGCGCCGGCGAACAGGCAGCCTGATGAAACAGGTTCTGATGTTTATGGTCGCGCTCAGCGCGCTGTATGCGGGGCCGGCCTTGGCCGAAGACGGGGGTGTAGGGCCCCCCGGGCAAGGGCCGCCGAGCGTCGAGCAGGACTCGCGCATCAACATCAACGAGGCCGGGCCTGAGGAGCTCGTTCAGCTCCCGGGCATTGGGCCGAGCCGCGCCCAGGCCATCATCGCCGAACGCGACAAGCGGCGCTTTCGCCGCATCGAAGACATCATTCGGGTGCCTGGTATCGGCCGAAAAACGTTCGGCCGTATCCGTCATTCGATCCGCGTGCGATAGACGCTACCCCTGTCGGGCCGAACGGCATACGGTCAGGCTCATGGTTCCGACGATCCAAGTGCGCCCGGCGGACGAATCCGACCGCGACGTGCTGATGGGCTTCCACCGCAGTCTCTACCAAGGCCACCGCGACGAAGTCGTGGCGAACGAAGACCTCCCCCTCATCGAGTACCGAGACTACGAACGCATCCTGCGAGACGACCTGCAAGCACTATTGAAAGAGCAAATGAGTCACGTCCTGGTAGCCGAATCCCTGGGCGTGACCATCGGCTACATCACCGGCCGAATCACGCTCGAGCCGAGGCGGGTGCTCTCGCGCAGGGGCGTCGTGGAAGATTGGTACGTTGTGCCGGAGTCGCGGGGAGCGGGGGTCGGGGCGCTGTTGCTTCGGGAGATCGAGGGCCGCTTTGCTGCAGCGGGGTGCGAGGTGATCGAGTCGGCGACGTGGTCGGGGAACGAAGGAGCGCGGCGGGCGCATGATGCGCTTGGGTTTCGGGAGATACGGGTGATGTACCGGAAGCTGCTGTAATTCGGTCAGAGACAGTGGAAAGCGTCAATGCACCGCCGCCCGCAGCGGCAACCGGTCAACAATCCTCGCCTCCCCCTCCAGCAACTCGTCCAACCGCTGCTCCACCCGCTCCTCCGAAAAGTACTCCCGTGCCAAGCGCACGAACAGACCATGATGCCTTGCCTCGGAACGCGTGATGGCGCCGTAAAAGTCCTTCAACGGGCCCGGCTTGAGCCCTTCGGCGACGAGACCGAAGCGCTCACAGCCCCGCGCCTCGACGATCCCCAGCACCAACAGCCTGTCCAGGAAGTACTGCTCGGGCCCGCGCTTGATCAACTGCATCAACGCGCCGACGTAGGGATCTTTCTCGTCCGACCGGGTCGACAGGCCGCGGTCGAGGATGATCTCCATCACCTGGGCGTAGTGATCGAGCTCTTCCTGAGCGAATGGAATCAGCTCGCGCACTAGCATCGTGCGGTCGGAGTAGTGCGAAACTAGCTTCAGCGCGGTTGCCGACGCTTTTCGCTCGCAGGCCGCGTGGTCGATCAGGAACGCATCGAAGTCGCTCAGGACGACGTCGATCCAGGAAGGGTCGGTTTTGGTGCGCAAACGCAGCATCGTCTGACCTACTTGCGGAGCGCTTCGAGGATTGGCTCGATCGTCTCGCGGCGGAGCTTCAGAGCCACACGGTTGGCGATCACCACCGAGCTTATGTCGGCGATCTTCGCCAGTGGGACCAGGCCGTTCTGGCGAAGGGTTTCGCCCGTTTCCACCAAGTCGACGATGACGTCCGCGAGGCCAGTCAGGGGAGCGAGCTCGACGGAACCCTGGCAGAAGATCAGCTCGACCGGCGTGCCCTTGGCTCGAAAGTACTGTTCGGCGATGTGCGGGAACTTGGTGGCGACGCGGAGCGGGCGCTCTCCTTTGCCGGCGATGGGCTCGCTCGGGCGACCGCAGACCATCATCTGGCACGTGCCGATGTCGAGATCGACGGGCACGAAGACGTCGTAGTCGCGCTCCATCAAGACGTCGCGGCCCACGATGCCTAGATCGGCGGCGCCGTACTCGACGTAAGTCGGAACGTCGTCCGGCTTGAGCAACAGGTAGCTAAGCCCGGACTCCTTGTCCTCGCGCACGAGCTTACGGCTTTTCGCGGTCAGCGCCTCGGTGGAGATGCCGGCCTTTTCGAGCCGTTCGCCCAGCTGTTCGAGGACGCGGCCCTTGGGGACTGCGATGACGATGGTGTCTCGGTTGCGCTCAGGCATCGCCAGGTACTCGCTCGATCTTGGCCCCCAGCGGGACCAGCTTCTCCTCGATGTGCTCATAGCCCCGATCGAGGTGATACACCCGCCGAACGTAGGTCGTGCCTTCCGCGACCAAGCCCGCCACCACCAGCGACGCGCTGGCGCGAAGGTCGGTGGCCATCACCTCGGCGCCCTCGAGCCTGTCGACGCCGCGGACGGTCGCGGTCCTGCCGTCGACTTGGATGTTGGCGCCCATGCGGTTCAGCTCCGAAACGTGCATGAAGCGATTCTCGAATACCGTCTCTTTGATCCGGCTCGTGCCCTTCGCGAGACACATCAGCACCATGAACTGCGCCTGCATGTCGGTTGGGAATCCGGGGTGCGGCTGTGTGATCACGTCCGTGGGGCGAATCGGGTGTGAACCGACCACACGAATGCCATCACCCTCGCGCTCGATCACGACGCCCGCTTCCCGAAGCTTCGCGATCACGGCTTCGAGCGACTCAAAGCCGATCCCCTCGAGAAGCAGATCTCCAGCCGTCGCCGCGGCAGCAACCATGAAGGTGCCTGCTTCGATGCGGTCCGGCATGATCGCGTGGTCGATCGGATGAAGCGAATCGACGCCTTCGATCGAGATCACCGAGGTGCCCGCCCCTTCGATACGCGCACCCATCTTGTTCAAGACCCGCGCAAGCTCTTCAACCTCCGGTTCGCGGGCGCAGTTCGTGAGTGTCGTGCGCCCTTTCGCCAACACTGCGGCGGACATGAGGTTCTCGGTTCCGGTGTGAGTTGGGCAATCCAAAGTGATGTCGGAGCCGCGAAGCCGGCCGCCCGGAACGGTAACCTCAACGTAGCCATGATGGAGCTCGACATCTGCGCCCATCGCTGAAAGGCCCTTGAGGTGCTGGTCGATGGGGCGCGCGCCGATCGCGCAACCACCCGGCAACGAAACCACCGCCCGGCCACAACGCGCGACGAGCGGACCGAGGACCAAGACCGAAGCCCGCATCTGCTTCACCAAGTCGTACGGCGCCGTCGGTTCGATCGCTCCGGACAACGTAACCCGCACTCGACCGTCCATGTACTCCGCCCGTGCGCCGAGTCGCTCCAGCAGGCGTGTCATCGTGTGAACATCCCGTAGATTGGGGACGTTGCGGAACACGTGCTCGCCGTCAGCCAAGAGGGAAGCCGTCAAAATGGGCAGAGCCGCGTTTTTCGCGCCGCTGATCGGCACCGAGCCGACGAGCCTCGTTCCCCCAACGATTTTGATGCTATCCACGATGCCCCTGTTACCCCGTGGCCCGGCTTCGGGCAACTTCAGGCGAAGAGGAGCCCGAGAACAAACGAAACGAACCCGACGAGGGCGCCGCCAAGCGGGCCCCGCGCGGAGGCCCAACGGAAACGGCCGGTCGAATCGAACCCGCGCCACGCCATGAGGACCAACGCGCCAACCCAGACGGCCATTCCCAGCAAGAGTAGAGTGCCCCACCATGGATCGGGCGAGACCTCCTCAGTGAGAAGTCGGCGATGATCTGCCGTGAGCTGCTCAACGCTCAGAGTGGCATCAATTGCAGCGCGCCCATCCATCGCGACAAGGCGCGCAATCTGGTCGTTGGCGTTCTCCCGCGCGGGGTTTGAGCCGGAATAGAGGTACCGCGTAGCAGCCAGCCCACCCGATAGCGACCGCCAAGCCAGCAGGGCCCCTGCCACGTCGCCATCGGCCTCCAGCTGTGCAGCGATCGACTCCAACGCGGAAACCGCCTCCGCCGTCTGCGGGCTCAGGGGCAACGACCAACGCACGGCCCGGCGATAGTGCTCGACGGCGGACGCAACTCGATCGTTGTCTCGGTACGCATTGGCCGCGGCAAGCTCGGTGCGCGATTCGGAGGTGACGCGCCCCAGCACCAGCGCGAGCAGGGCAATGGCCGTGACCGCCGCGATAATGCTTGGACGCTCCCAAATGAATTTCATAGGAAGTCTCGACGGCGGAAGATCAGGGCGGCAACGATGAGAGTAGCTGCCGCGTAGAGAATCGCGTAGCCCATCGACGTCGCAACGTATGTCAGTGGCTCTCCGTACTCGGTCGCCTTCGTCACCAGGGTGTTTCGCCCCGGGACGAAGAGATTGAAGTTGGGCACGACCTCGGCCAGCCAGCCGAGAAGCGTCTTCATGGTGGGACTGAGCACGCGGGTCTTCATCGCGACCATGTCGTGCGCCGCCCTTCCCACCAACCAGACGCCGAACGTGAACGCGCCCGTGAGGAAGGGTGTCGAAAACGAAGAAAACAAGAGCGCCACGGCCGCGAGAATGAGCACCTCGCCGACATTGAGGACCAACGAAGCGAGTAGCCGGAGGAGCTCGACGTCGACCGTCGAGCAAACCCACGCCGATGCGCCGAGCGCAACCAAAGACCAGATCGGCACCACGAGTGTGTGATCCTTGGACACCATGAACCCAACGGCGAGGCCGGCGAGGAGGACTGCGGGTACGGCGACGACCAGCGCGGTCGACGCCCCTGCCTGGATTGCGGTCACCAGGAGCTGGAGCGCCCCCATGATCGCGACGAACACCGCACAGGTGGCCACGATGCCGAAGTACTTGCCCAACAAGAACTCGAACCGCGCGATCGGTTTCGGAAGAATGACGTAGAGCGTTTTGCGCTCGATCTCCTTGTAGAGGAGCGAGGACCCAAGGAAGATCGCCACCACCACAGAAAAGAGTGAAATCGACGCGAGCCCCAGGTCGGTAACGACGCGCGACTGCTGGTCGAGCGAGAGCTCACCCAGCGCCAGCGTCAAGGCTAGGACTCCCGCCGCGAGGACGAGAACCCCCAACAAAACCCGGTCCCGCACCGCCTCGCGATAGGTGTTGAGGGCGATGGCGTAGATTCGCGCAATACTCATGGGCCCATCCAATACGCGCGCCCGGTCACGAAGTGGCTCAGAACGTTGATCGCCATCAGCACCATCGCTGCGGACGCTAAGGTACAGCCGACCTCGAGCCTCCGTGAACTTTCAGGCGCGCGCGCGAAGCCCCATGCCCGCAACGAAGCGGCGATTCCCTGCGACAAAAAGAGGCCGAGCGCTGCGAGCCCAAACATGTAGAAGCCGAGGACGGCGGGGAGAGAGAGAAAACCGCGCAAGAGCTCGTAGTGGCTCAGTGCCACCGGTCCAACGCGAAGGGTCATGAACCACAGCAGGATCAAGTGAGCGAGGACGAGGGCCCAAGCTGGCCCACCGGCGAGCTTCTGCAAGCGCCGGCAGCCCTCGGAGCGGTACGGGCCCGCGCCCGTGGGTGACTCTCGACTGAGCACACTCCAACCGCGCGCATACGCGCCGAGAAACACGAGCACCACGACCGTGTACGCCAGCAGCAAAAGCCACGTGACCGGCGACGCCGCGGCAAACGAGCTCGCGCCGCCGAGCGCGGGCCACGTTCGGGCGAGCTCCAGCACGAAAAGCGCGGTGATGGGCCAAACCGTCAGTTGGATGTGGCTGCGATGGCGCTCCACGGACTACTACCTAACGCTCCCGTCTTTGTGTGGTCAATTTACTTCAGGACGGAGGCCGTGCTCGAGCGCTCGCGGCGCGGATCGAGACCCAAAAGCGTGAGCGGCTCGTCGGACAAAGTCATGCGGATCTGGTCGCCAATGCCGACTGCGTACACCTTCTGCGTGCCGTCGAGGAAGATCCGGCCCTTCGTCATACGGCCGGTGATCTTGAGATCCTCACCGGGTGGGACCATGCCTTTGACGAGACGATATCTGTTGTTGACTCCCCGATAGGGCTCGCGAATCACGAACTGAATCTTCTGCGACCCTGTCGGGAGTACCTTGCCGCCGGCTGAACGGATCGCCGCTGTCGAGCCGGCCGCTGGACCGACCCAGACCCCGCTCGACATCTGACGCTCTTGGTCACCGCCGTACTCCAGGATGTACCGGGACGTCGCGGCGGGACTCTCATGACAATAAAGGGCGTCGTTGAGCACGCGCGTCGAAATGAGGTCGTCCCCGACGTCGACGCGCATCCGTGCTAGTCGGCTCGACTTCAAGCTTCCCGCGAGGGCTGCCGCCAGCACTTCATGCACGTCGTGCCCATCCCCCGCGCAGAAGTACCCGACGCTCGTGTCGGGCGCACTATTGATCGCCAGCATTGGAGTGGACGAGTCGGCAAGGTGCGAAGCCCACAACAGGGTGCCGTCACCTCCTAGTGTGACGATCAGATCCCAGGCGCCTTCCTCAGGCGGGGGCTCGGGACGGTACCGGAGCACCGCCTGGGCCCCCAAATCGCGAAGTGCGTTCTTCGCCTGGCGCAAGGTCTCCTGATGGATCTCGTGCTCGTTGAGCAGGCCTTCGACCGAGACGTCGCCGTGCTCGATCAGCTCCTTAATCCGTGCCTGCGCGCGACCTACGTATCGCTGGTAGGTGCTCTTCTTGTAAACGACGAGGACTCTAGGCCGCATGCGTGACTCGTGGTGAGGTGCCCGACTCGCCGCGCCTTACCCGGCCGGAATCTTCTTGGCGTCGGCCAGGAACCGCTCGAGTCCGATGTCGGTGAGCGGGTGCTTTAGCAGCTGGTGGATGACTTTGTGCGGAAGGGTCGCTACATCCGCGCCGATGAGTGCAGCCTGCACCACGTGGACGGGATGGCGAATGCTGGCCGCCAGGACCTGCGTGCTCAGACCGTAGTTCTGGTAGATCGCGACCAGCTGCTCGACGATCTCCATCCCGTTGCCACTGATGTCGTCGATGCGGCCGATGAAGGGGCTGATGTACGTCGCGCCTGCTTTGGCGGCCAAGAGCCCTTGGGTCGGACTGAAGCAGAGGGTGACGTTGGTGCGGATACCTTCATCGGTGAGGGTTCGAACCGCCTTGAGGCCTTCAGCGATCAACGGGACCTTGACGACGATGTTCTCGTGCATCGCCGCAAGGCTCCGCGCCTCTTTCACGATGCCGTCGTAGTCGGTAGGGATGACCTCCGCGCTGATCGGTCCGTCGACGACTTCGCAAATATCGACAAGCACATCTTTGAATGGCCGCCCTGTCTTGGCGACGAGTGACGGGTTGGTCGTCACACCATCGATGACGCCCATGGCGGCGGCGTCACGAATCTCCTCGATGTCTGCGGAGTCGATGAAAATCTGCATGGCGCTAGTAAAGAGCGGTGGACTCGCAGGGTCAAGCAGAGCTTGAGCTCAGCCAGAACGCCGCAAGGAAACCCACGATCCGGTCACTCTACGACTTCCACGTCGATCTCGACCTCGTCCGTAGCGGCCGAGGGCCCGGGTGCGGGCCGTGACCGCGAGCACACGATGAAGCTCGCGACAACGGCGGCGATCAGCCACAATACGATGCTCCCTGGGGTCCATTTGCTCTTCGGGCGCATGACTAGGTCCTCTTGAGGGCCGTTTTGTCGCGGGAATGAAGATTCGGCAACCGAAGTCGTCCAAACGGCATGCGGAGATTTCTTACAGTTTTCGTCCTCCTCGTGGCGTGGAATACCACCGCGCTCGCTGAGCACCAGAGCGACAAAGTAGGCGCTACGGTTGCGCGGCTGGGCACGTTGAGCCCGGAGGAACGGGCACTGCTTGCGCCGCACCTGGCGCACGGGCCCGTGGTGCTGACCGAATTCCAGAATCGCCAGACGGACCTTCCCGCGGTGATCTACGCCGCACGTATCAATGCGCCGGCAAAGACGGTCGCCGCAGTGATCGGGAAACCGAGCGACTACCCACACTTCATGGGCGCGCTGACCGGAGTCGAGGTTCAAGCGGTGAACGGTCAGATGATGGCATTCGACTGGACCTGGGGGGTCACGCTGTTCTCGCTCACCGGTCACAATGTGATGACGAGCTATCCGGGCGACTCCACACGTGGCTACCGGTTCGACATTCGAACGACGGGCGGAGACCTCGGCATCGGGCGCGTCATGTGGCGCGTCTATCCGGAGGGGCCCAAGAAATCACTCGTCGTGTTTTCCTCGCGACTCGACATGCGCGACGCGAACTACATCACGCGCCAGCTCGCCTCTGAGGGCAACGCCGTGAACCGAACGATCAACGTCGCCGTGGCCATGGTCACCCTGCTCGAGGTCAAGGCCGAGGCAGAGCGACGGGCGGGCACGTACTTGACCGGGAAGTTCCCAGCGAAGCCGCTTCGCCGGCCGCGGGTTGATATGAAGGCACTGCGTCACCTCCTGGGGCGCGGGGACTTGGTGTTCATGGATTTGGACGGCGACACGCTGCAAAGCGTCACGGTCGTGGGGCGCTCGGGAGCAAGCGTGGAGCGGGTCCGCCGCGTGATGCTCGACCCAGAGGAGTTCGGCAAGTCGTTGCTTCACGGAACGTGCGCCGAGGTGGTCGAACGCACCGACCATGGCGTGAAGTTCGAGTGGGAGATCCCGATTCCTCTGCTCCACGTGGGCGGAGAGATGATCCTGCGATCGAGCCCCACCGTCATCGCGGTCGACGGCGTCTCGGGAACCCTTTCGAAGGGCCGGTGGCGATTCGATACGCACCGTTACCCGGGAGGGGAAGCCGGCGTCATCGCCTGGGCGGCGTTCGATCCGGCAGACTCTCCGAAGCTCATTCGGAAGCTGATCGCCGGCAATACCCACTTCTCTCATGGGTTCGTCGCTGCGACACAGCTTGCGGTCATGCGGTCGCTGCGTACGCGAGTGCACCGATTGGGCCGCTAACGCGCGCCGCCTATGCCACCTTGGCCGCCCTGGCCACCGATGCCGCCCACGCCGCCTTGACCGCCTACGCCTCCTTGGCCGCCCACGCCGCCTTGACCGCCCACGCCGCCTTGACCGCCCACGCCGCCTTGGCCCCCGGAGCCAGCTGTGCCGGCGGAGCCACCCGTGCCCCCGGTGCCGCCCCGCAGCTCGTCGCAGACGGCCTGCGTTTCGCATGCTCCCTGAGTAAACGGGCTACCCGCGTGGCAACAGATCAGCGAGCCGTCGCACTCGTCGTCTTGAAAGCAGGTCGTGCCCACGCCGCCTGTGCAGGCGACCAGAAGAACGAGGCAAACCAGAGCAAACCAGACCGAACGGGCAGTGATATTTATCATGAGCGCGGCGAGCATAGCTCAGAGCCCCCGGAGGGGCCACGCTTCCGGCTCGATCGAAAGCCGGCCCCCGCTACACTCTCGCCCCCATGCCCAAGCCCGAAAATCCTGTCGAGGCGCCGCGCGCAGGCCGATGCGCGATCGTCGGACGCCCCAACGTCGGGAAGTCCACGTTGCTCAATGCACTGCTCGGCCAGAAGCTCGTGATCGCGACGCCGAAGCCCGGCACGACGCGGTCCTGCGTGTTGGGGGTATACGCGTCCAACGATCCGCCCACACAGGTGGCGTTCGTGGACACGCCCGGGTTCGAGCGGCCAAAGGGCGCGCTGGGTCGCGTGTTGATCGACAGCGCCAAGCAGGGCCTCGTCGACTGCGACTCGATCGTGTTCGTGACCGAGGCGCCAAAGGCCGGCGCGCCACCACGGGTCCACGAAAAAGACCTCACGGTCTTGCAAGCATTGGAGGTCTCGAACGTGCCGGTGATCCTCGCCATCAACAAGGTGGACCGGCTCAAGACCAAAGACAGGCTATTCCCTTTCATCGAGGAGTATCAGAAGAAGCGCACGTTCGGCGCGGTCGTTCCGATCTCCGCGACCCGTGGAACGAACCTCGAAGCGTTGCTCGGCGAGATCCGTGGGACGCTGCCGGAAGGTCTGCTCTACGCAGCGGACTTCCTGACCGACAGGCCGGAGCGATTCTTCGTGAGCGAACTCATTCGCGAAGCGGCAATGCTCAACACGCGTCAAGAGGTCCCGTACGGCATCGCGTGCGAGCTCGACAGCTATCGCGAAGAAGACCCGGTGCTTCGCATCGAGGGCACCCTCATCGTCGAGAAACTGAGCCACAAAGCAATCGTGATCGGCAAGCAGGGCGAAACGATCAAGAAGATCAGCACCGAGGCCCGTGAGCAGATCGAAACCTTCTTGCAGCGGAAGGTGTATCTGCGCTTGTGGGTGAAGGCCATCCCCGGATGGACCCGCGACCCAATCAAGGCGCGGCGGATTGCCATCACGGAGGGTCAATCGTGACCCGGCGGCGCCGCCAGCATGCACGGCGGCCGGCGGGCTCGGTCGCCAACAGGCCGCTGGTCGCGATCGTCGGGCGGCCCAACGTGGGCAAGAGTACACTGTTCAATCGTTTGGCCGGGCAGCACATCGCGATCGTGGAGGACATTCCCGGGGTGACTCGGGACCGCCACTACGCCGACGCGTTCGCGCTAGGCCGCGAGTTCGTGTTGATCGACACGGGTGGCTTTGATCCGGACAGCGACGACCCGATGAAGGCCGGCATCACCAGCCAGGTTCGCTTGGCCCTCGAAGAATGCGACGTCGTCGTGTGCGTCGTCGATGCGACCGTTGACCCGTTGCCCGCGGACCGCGAGGCCGTGGCGCTCCTGCGCGACGCGGGGAAGCCAGTGATCTTCGTCGCCAACAAGGCGGACACGAAGATGAAGGGACACGATTCGGTGTCGTACTACGAGCTCGGCATCAGCTCGATCATGCCGATCTCAGCGCTTCACGGACGAGGCATCGGCGACTTGGAAGAGGCGATCGCCGATCGCCTGCCGGAAGTCGTCGAAATCGCCGACACGGAGCTGGACGTCCCTCGGGTGGCGATCGTCGGCAGGCCGAACGCGGGGAAGTCTTCATTGGTGAATCAGCTTTGCGGCGAAGACCGTCAGTTGGTCGACGATCGTCCAGGAACCACGGTCGACAGCGTCGATACCTTGGTCGAACGCGACGGGAAAAGGCTGATCCTGATCGACACGGCTGGGATTCGCCGCAAGCGCAGCGTGAAGAAGCAAGGGATTGAAGGCTTGAGCGTGCTCCAGGCGATCCGCTCGATCGAGCGCAGCCACGTGGTCGTGCTCATGATCGACGCCGAGGCGGGTGTCGGCGAGCAGGACGCAAAGATCGCCGGCCTCGCCGACGACCGAGGCCGTGCGCTGATCATCGCGCTGAACAAGAGCGACCTATTGAACCGCGAGGCCCAAAAGAAGGTGATGGACCGAACTCGCGAGATCCTGGCTTTCGTGCCCTGGGCGCCATTGGTGACCGTGAGCGCGCTCGAGGGGCGAGGCGTCACGGCCTTGCTTGGGCGTGTGGTAGACGCGGTGACGGAGCATCGAAAGCGAATCGGCACCGCGGAGATTAATCGATTCTTCGCAGAAGTGCTCGACAAGCACCCTCCGCCGACGATGCATCACCGCGCGGTCAGACTGTACTACATCACGCAGGCGAGCCTCGCCCCGCCCACGTTCGTGGTCATGGCCAACCATCCGGATGACGTGCACTTCAGCTATCAGCGCTACGTGGTCAACCAGATCCGCAAGCGCTTCGGCTTCAAGGGAACTCCCATCCGCGTTCGCTACCGCGGCAAGAAGCGCGGCGAGTAGCTACTCCTGGACCAAGAGGAAGTGCGCAGTCGCGACGGCAACGGGACGCTGCGGGTCGTCTTGAAACGCAAAGACGCGAACGTTGGCGACGCGCCGCCCGTGACGCGTGAACTCTGCGCGAGCGAACACGTCCTCTGCGCGCGCACTACGGAGGTATTCGACCGTGATGTTGATCGTCTTTGGCACCGTAGTTGTCTCCCCGTGCCACAGGAGCTTGAAGATCGCGGTCGACTCCATCAGCGCGCCGAGCGTGCCTCCGTGTAGAGCAGGCACCGCTGCGTTGCCGACGAGATGGTCCGAGTAGCGCATCCGGCCGATCACATCGCCGTCGGCTAGCTCTGCGGTGATGCCCATGAACCGAGCGTAGGGGATCGTCTGTTGGAGCGCCGTGAAGTCGCCAGTTTCACGGACGGCCGCGACTGCATCACGTAGCCTCATGCGGACTCTCCGTCCTCGTCTCGGCGCCCTTCGTCGCGAAAAACGACAAAAGTTCCCAAGGCGGTTGCGATCGGGCTTTCCTTGTCACCGTGGTGCGCCGCGGCTCGCACGAACGCGACGTGGCGCGTGACCTTGTAGCAGTGCGCGTCGCAAATGACTTCTTGGTGGGGCAGAGCTGGGCGCACGTAGTCGATTCGAAGGTCGAGGGTCGCGATCCGTCGGGGCGCGGCGAGCGACATGATGACCGCGCCGCCGCAGCTGGCGTCGATCAGGCTGGTGATGCAGCCGCCGTGAAGTATGCCCGTCTCCGGATTGCCCACGAGGTCTTCCCGGTACGGAAGGCCAAGGGATAAGTGCTCAGGCCTGTAGTCGAGGACTCGAAGATTCAGAGCCTGGTTATGAGGGACTGCGCCGACGTAACGCCCTTCCAGGCGCCGCCTGATTTCATCCTTCTGAGGAAGAAACGAGTCGGGCATCGAGGAAGCTGTAGCAGCCGAGGGCTACTCCGCTCAAGCCCCAATGCCAGAGGGAGGTGGCGGTGGCGCGGTCTGCTCGACCAACCACTTGTCCGACGAGACGAACTCGACCCCCTCCACCCTCCGGGAAGCGAGAAGATCGGGGTGATCGGTAAGCACCCGACCCAGCCCCGCCGCCCTAGCAAGCGCAACGAGCGCCTTGTCCCAGTCCTCGATGAAGAACTCGCTGGTCTCCACGATGTCGACGAGACCGCGAATGGTCGCCAGCTGCTGTGCGACTGCTTCGTCTTTGAACTCGGGAAGAGCGTGGAGCATCGACTCGACGCGCTCCATGACCCAGGCGGACGCCTTCGGCTTTCCGGGACCTCCGAAGGCGCGCCGAACCGCCTGCTCGGGTGGAGAGCCGAGCGCGATCGAAGCATTGACGTAGATGTCAGGTGCCAAGACGACGTCCATGCCTTAACTCTAACACGTCGTAGAGACGCTTGACATCGTTGTGAGCGGCGTTACTGGTCTCGCATGAAGGCAGTCTGGATTTCAAAGTACGGAAAGCCCGATGTCTTCGAAATTCGCGAAGACAAAGACCCTAGCCCTGGCCCAGGACAAGTCAGAATCCGCGTTCGCGCGTCGGGGATCAATTTCGCCGAGATCATGGCCCGGCAGGGGCTCTATCAAGACGCGCCGCCGCCGCCCATGGTCGTCGGATACGAGGTGTCTGGCGTCATCGATTCCGTCGGTGAAGGCGTCACCGACAGGAGCGAGGGCCAACGCGTGTTCGCGATGACGCGATTCGGCGGGTACGCTGATACGGTTTGCATCGACGGGGCGCAAACCTACGTGATGCCGGAACAGATGACCTTCGAGGAAGGCGCAGCTCTTCCGGTCACCTACCTGACTGCCTACCACATGCTGTTCAACGTGTTTCGGGTGAGAGCGGGAGACCACGTTCTGATCCATCAGGCCGCGGGCGGCGTGGGGACCGCCGCGAGCCAGCTCTGTCGATCGGTGGGCGGGGTCACGACGTACGGTACAGCGTCGGAGCGCAAGCACGACTACGTGCGGAACAACGGTTGCGACCATCCGATCGACTATCACTCGGTCGACTATGTGGAAGAAGTTAGAAGACTGACCGACGGCCGTGGCGTCGACGTCGTGCTCGATGCGCTCGGGGGCGGCGACTGGAAGAAGGGCTACTCGCTGCTCCGTCCAGGCGGTACGCTCATCTCCTTCGGCTGGGCGAACATGGTCAAGCACGGCAAGCGGCGAATGACGCACGTGCTCGGACAGCTCACGCAGGCGCCATGGTGGACGCCGATGAAGCTGATGAACGAGAACAAGGGCGTTGCTGGCATCAACATGGGGCGCCTGTGGGATGAGCGGGAGGTGGCCTTCGAAGCCTTCACCGCGCTGCTGAAACTCTACGAGCAGGGTCACATCAAGCCACACGTCGACCGTTCCTTCCCGTTTGAGCAGGCCGCCGAGGCACACGCGTATATCGAAGCTGGCCAAAATGTCGGGAAAGTCCTACTGACGCCGTAGTCATGCCCGTCCGCGTTTGTTTCGTTTGCCTTGGGAACATCTGCCGGTCACCGACGGCGGAAGCGGCCATGCGCTGGCTGCTCGAAGAAGAGCAGCTCACGGCCCTAATTGAAATCGACAGCGCGGGAACGGGGGACTGGCACGTCGGTTCACCGCCGGACGGTCGGGCGCGAACTGCCGGCAAACGTAAAGGCATCGAATTGACGGGGCGCGCGCGTCGGGTGGCCACGACAGACTTCGACTACTTCGACTACCTGATCGCGATGGACGGCTCGAACCTGAGTGACCTTCGACGGCTCGCACCCGACGAGGCCAGCAAAGCAAAGGTCGAACTCTTCAGGAACTACGATCCTAACTCGCCTCGGGACGCCGATGTGCCGGACCCGTATTACGGAGAGGGTGACGGATTCGAGAGAGTACTCGACATTTGCGAAGCGGCGTGCCGCGGGCTGCTGCAACACATCCGAGAGAATCACCAGCTATGAGCCCGGAGCTGCGCGCCGCCCTCGAGCAACGACTCGGCACGCAGATACTCGACACGAAGCAGCTGGGTGGGGGAGACATCAACGAGGCGTTCGAGATTTCGCTCGGCGACGGCACGAGTGTCTTCGTCAAGACGCACCCAAATCCACCCCACACCATGTTCAACGCGGAGGCGCACGGGCTCCGCTGGCTCGAGGAAGCAGTCGCGATTCGTATCCCGCGAGTCGTCGCGGTGTCGGAGGAGCGGCCGGCATACCTTGCGCTCGAGTTGCTGATGCCTGCGAAGCGTCGGCCTGATTTCGATGAAACGCTGGGGCGCTGTTTGGCCGCTCTGCACGCGTTTGGCGCGCCGTCGTTCGGGCTCGACCACGACAACTTCATCGGGAGCCTGGCTCAATCCAATGCGGTGGCCGATGACTGGGCATCGTTTTACTGGGCGTCGCGACTCGAGCCGCAGCTGCGTCTCGCGACCGACCGTGGATTGATCGACAGCGGAACACGCTCGAGCTTCGGCAACTTGTGCCGCGTTCTTTCCGAGCGCCTGGGGCCCGAAGAGCCTCCGTCACGCCTGCATGGCGACCTCTGGAGTGGAAACCTTCACGTCGACGAAACAGGACAACCGTGTCTGATCGACCCGGCTGTCTACGGCGGGCACCGTGAGGTCGATCTTGCGATGATGCGACTGTTCGGCGGGTTCGGCGAACGCGTGTTTGCTGCGTACGAGGAAGCGTGGCCGCTGGCGCCCGGGGCTGGCGAGCGCGTCTCTGTATACCAGCTCTACCCGTTGCTCGTGCACGTCAACTTGTTTGGTGGCTCATATGTAGGTTCGGTGAAGCGCACTCTCTCCGCCTGTGTCTAGACACTGCACGACCCGCCGACACTTCTTGACACCCGCAAAACAGAGGCCCAGATACTCCTGATGGTCAACTCCGAAGCAGACGCTCGGAAAATCCGCGGGTGCCGCGCAGTTCTCTTGGTCGACCACGGCAGCCGGCGCTACCAAGCCAACGCGCTGATCGATGAAGTCGCCGGGCTCGTGAAGCATCGCCTCGGCGCCGGCAGCATCGTGGAGCCAGCGCACATGGAGATCGCCGAGCCGACGATTGCGCAGGGGTTTGCTCGCTGCGTCGAGCAAGGAGCGACCATGGTTGTGGTGCATCCATTCATGCTCACGCCCGGCCGGCACGTGGTCGAAGACCTGCCGCGATTGATCGCACAGGCCGCCGAGGCGCACGACGGCGTAGCATTCACGATGGCGGCCCCCCTCGGCAGCCACGCGGGCATCATCGACGCGGTCATCGAACGATGTGAGGCTGCGCCTCTGGGCGGCGAGCCGAACGAACACTAGGGGATCAAGACGACTTTGCCCGTCGTTTTCCTTGCGCCAAGCGCATCCAGCGCACTACCGGCGTCCCCGAGCGGGTAGCTTGCCGAGACCACCGGGGCAATCCTGCCGTCCGCGTACAATCGAGAGATCGCCTCATGCGCGTCCCGAAGCACCCGAGGATTCTTCTCGAAGTACAGGCCCCAGTGCAGCCCGATCAACGAGAAGTTCTTCACGAGCACGCGGTTCATCTTAGCCGATGGTATTCGCCCGCTCGCAAACCCGATGATCAAGATGCGTCCCTCGAATGCGATGCATTTCGTCGAGAGGTCGAACGTGTCCCCGCCGACGGGGTCGTAAATCACGTCGGCGCCACGTCCACCGGTCAGCTCCTTGACGCGCTCGACCCAATTCTCCTCACGGTAGTTGATGACACAATCTGCACCATTTTGCTTCACGAGGTCGAGCTTGTCTGGGGTACCAGCCGTGCCGATCACTCGGGCACCCATCGCGACGCCGATCTGAACGGCAGAGAGCCCGACGCCGCCCGCTGCAGCGTGTACCAAGAGCGTCTCGCCCTCTCGCAAATTCGCACGGCGCACCAGACCGACGTACGCCGTCTGATAGACGAGACCCAAGGCGGCGGCTTCCTCGAACGCCATCTGCGGGGGCATCGGGAAGACGCGCTCCTGTGGAGCGGCCACGGTCGAGGCGAAGCCACCGTACTCCAACAGCGCGCTCACGCGGTCGCCAACGGAGAAACGCTCGACCCCTTCGCCGATTTCGCGAATCGTGCCCGCGACCTCGGCGCCGGGCGAGAACGGGAGCTCGGGGCGGACTTGGTATTTGCCCTGCGTGATCAGGATGTCGAAGAAGTTGCAGCCAGAGGCTCTGACGTCGATGACGACCTGGCCCGGATCCGCTCGGACCCCGTCCAGCTCCTCCCGCTGCAGGGAGGCCGGACCGCCTAGTTCACGCACGACCATCCTGTACATAGACGGGCAGTTTGCCTGCAAAAACAAGCCACGACTAGCCAGTCGCTCCAAAAACGCCGACGTCCTGGTATAACCGAGCGATGGTTGGGCAGAGGCGAAAGTACTCGTTACCGGCGGGTGTTCTTCCGGCGGCGCGGCCGGATCATGCCGAGGATGCCGGATCCCGCGTCCGCACGAAGGTGTCGCAGCTGCTCGAGGAAGGCTCGCGCACCCACGACGTACCGATCGTGACCCCGGCAGACCGCGCGCGATCCCTGGTGGACCAGCTCGTCACGCTCGGCCCCAACGAAATCGCGCCCGTCGTGAGACGCCTCCTCCCGCTCGGGAACTTTGCGCTCGAAGAGATCGCCAAGAACTTCCCCGGGCCACTTTGGCGCCCTTCCCTCGCCACCGACTCGCGCCTCCCTCGGCCCGAGGAGATCTCGGCGAGCGCAGCCGCGCTCGCCACGTTCGAGGGCGAATCGATCCCCTACCTCGCGCGCTTGATGCATCACTCGAGCACGAACGTCCGCTACTACGCCGCCGTGGTTTGTGGCGCGTACGCGAACACGCACCTCATCGAGCCGCTCGCGCAGGTCTCGTTAGACGAGGACCGGGAGTGCCGGCGCGTCGCCCTTCATCTGTTGAGCGCGTACCAACATGAGCCCGTGTATCGAAGCGCCATGACCGAGCTCCGCCGCTGCGCATCCGACATCGCTCGGCCGCTCCCCGTGAGGCGCCGCGCGATCTCGGCGCTGACGCAACTACGCAACGAGTCATCGGCGCCGCTATTCGTGGATTTGCTGGCGGACTCCGACCGCGGCATCGCAACCGCGTGCCGCGTGGGGCTCAGGGTGCTCACCGCGCACGACTTCGGTTTTTCTCGCGACCCCTGGCTCCGATGGCTGTCGGAGTGCGGCCAAGAGATCCGCATTCAATGGCTGGTCGAAGGGCTCGGAGACAGCCGCGCCAACATTCGCCTCCTTGCGTCACGAGAGCTCTGGCATCTGACTCGCTTTCTACAGCCGCTGTCGGCGACCAACGGCCGCGACGAGTTCCTCGCCGCCCAACGTAACTACGAACGCTGGTGGACGAGGCACCACCCGGAGTAACTACATCACGCCGGCGTCCCGCAACGACGCGCGCAGGAGATCGACCCCTTCGAACACCACCGAGCGAATCCCACTCTGCAGAGCCGCTTCGCAGTTGCGGACACGATCGTCGACGAACACGCACTGCTCAGCGTGCACACCGAGCTCGGACAAGACGTGCGCGTACGCCGCCGGATCGGGCTTCCGCAACCCGGTGACGCATGAGACGAACGTCCAATCGAGAAACCGCGACAGGCTCAGGCGTTCATCGATGAGCCGATACCAGACCGGATAGTTCGAAAACGCGTGCATGTCGCACCCGGCGCCGCGGAGCTCGGCAAGAAGCTCCTGCAGGCCAGGAAGCCACCGGTACGATGAGCGAACGGCTCCAACGAAACCACGTCGATCGAAGTCGCGGCCATCGGCAAAGAAGCTCTGGAGGAAGTCGTCCTCGGAGCGCTTACCGAGCTCGAACTCCACCCATGCGCTTGGATGCTTCGCCTCGAGCAGTGCGTCGAAGGTCATCCCGAAGAACTCCGGCATTTCGACGAAAAACGGATCGTGTACGAGAGTGCCCATGACGTCCCAAAGCACGATCGAGCCCATGGTCTTACCCTAGCGCGGAGCTGCCGACGTCGCGCTGCGAGCGTTGCTCCAATCCATGGCGCCGAAGCTTGTCGAGGAACGTGGTGCGCTTCAATCCCAGCATCCGAGCGGCCTCGCTCTTGTTACCCCCTGACCGAAGGAGAGCCCGTTCGAGCAGACGGCACTCCACCTCGAGATAGGTTCCGCTCAACGACTCGCCTTCGTCGGTGCCCGGCCACGCCAGGGGAGGAAGATCCCCGAGGGCAATCGTCTGGGTGGACGCTTCAGCGACGGCCAGTTCGATGACCAGCTCGAGTTCGGCGACGTCACCGGGCCAGTCGTGATCGACCAGGGCGCCCATGGCTTCTTGCGCAATGCCGACGGGTTCACGCGCCAACACCCGGCACCCCCGGTCGATGGCGAGCAACGCGAGCGACGGCACGTCTTCGCGTCGTTCGCGCAACGGCGGAATCGTCAGAACGGGTTGCGAGAAACAGCTCGCCAGATCGGGGTCCAGCGCGCCGCGCCTTCGCAGCTCGCTCAACGGAGCACGGGATGTCGCGATGATTCGCGGACGAACCGGCCGATGATCTTCGCCGCCGTCCAGTGGTGCATCCTGCGCGATCAACGCTGCTGCGAGGCGTGTCTGAGCAGGCTTGCAGAGCGCTGGTAAGTCGCGAAGGAGCAACGTCCCGCCCGTAGCGGATTGAAACCAACCTGTGCGACGCTCTCTCTCGGAGCCGAAGAGTAAGCTCATGACCTGACCCGGCGGTGCCGCGGAGCAATCCGCCACGACGAATGGCGCTTCCCACCGCGGCCCGCGGTCATGAATGAATCGGGACACCGGCAACACCGGAGAGCCTGCGGGCGCGACGAGCAAGATAGGGTCAGTCACCGGGGCAAGCTCGATCGCGCGCGTCTGCACGCGCCTCATCGATTGGCTGTAAGCCACGTGCAGGGTCTGATCTTCGGCCAGTCCGCGCCCGAGC
Organism: uncultured Myxococcota bacterium; assembly: GCA_964196015.1. Classification (GTDB taxonomy): domain Bacteria; phylum Myxococcota_A; class Polyangia; order Polyangiales; family Houyiibacteriaceae; genus SG8-38. Next base: position 13,442 of record CAXMRM010000236.1, on the reverse strand, counting down.
ACGTCGCACTGTCCGCGGAGCTGTTCGAGCTCTCCTTCGAGCGTCGTGATCCGGTCTTGGGCTTCACGCCGCAACCCGGACAGCTGGTGAATGTGCGTGTCGGCGCGGCGTTGAGCGAGCGCCGAGGCGAGCACGCCTCCGAGCGAATCTCCCAAACGGCCGAGCTCCTCGAGCTCGGCGCGCGAGAGCGTCTCCGACCGGTCGAGCAAGGGCAGAAGCAACAAGCCCTCGGTGTGGTCGAGGTGCACGCACGGGAGCACGCAGCCGATCGCTCGATGCTCCATCGCGTCCACCGCCTCTCGAACGCAAGGCTCCCGAACGGCCTTGGCGCGAAGACTGATGAGGTCGAGAACGCCGTGGTGATCGTCGACGAACGCCGCCCTCGTGATGGCGGAGGGGGCGGACACCGACTTGATGTTCGCCCGCTCACCGACGTCGAGCCGGATGCGCAGCGGCGGCTCCAACGTGTAGAGTTCGGGCAAGCCGTTGGCCTCACCGAGCGCCCTGGTCAACGGGACGAGAATCCCGGGAGCGATGTCCTCCAACATGGTGCGTCCCGCCAAGTTGTGCCGCGCAGCTTCGGCACCGTCGGCGAGCCGGGCCGACGTGCTCCAGGTGGCGCGGTTCGAGAGCCTTCGCGCGGACGAAAACGTCACCCACCACAGGAGCCCGGACCCCAGCGCGAGCAGACCGAGGTGCCAGCGCTCCAACGCAACGTCTGGCACGAACGCAAACGTCACGACGAAGCAAGCCGCGCATGCGGCGATCACCGGCACGCCGACACGTCGCAACGACCGCCATCGCGGATCGACCCACGCGAGATGCCCGAGCCAAAGCAATGCGGCAACCGCGAATTCGATGGCGGTAGCCAACAACCCGCCAAACGGACCGATCCACGAGTACGCAAGCCCGACCGCGAGGCTCACGAGCGCAATGCCTGACAACGCTCCCTCGACGACATGGCCTCTTCCGACGAGCACGATCTGGTGAAGCGCACCCGTCGCCAGGATGCCCGCGACCACCACGACGCCGAAGGTCGCTGGTGCAAGCAGACCCTCTCGGGCCAACGCCGCGCCCATGAGCGCCGCTGAAGCGAAGCCTCCCAGAACCCCGTAACGTACCAGCGGCCGAATCCGACGCGGCAGGGCGAGGTCGAGCATCACGAGCGCCACGATCAGCCATGCAATGTCATGGGTGCGGTCGAGAAGAGGCGAAGCTGTGCGCGCAGACGCAATCGCAACGGCGAGACTCACCCCCATGAGCGCCATCCTCGAAGCACCTCGCCTGCTCGGCATTGCCCCCAACACGGCGAGCGGCGTCAGCGAAAGCGCCAACGAAAGCAGCGCCACCAGCCACTCGGGCGACGAAGCGGTGTTCGAAGAGGCCCGCGCCGCCAGAACGTAAAGAACGGACGCTGGACCTAGTATTGTCAGGAGCCTAGGGATTCGCACGTTTCGAGCTCGTCTATTCGATGAGGCCGAACTCTATCACTCTACGTGCGCATGACCAGAACCGTCGGGGTCGAGTTGGACGAACATGCGGAAACCCACTCGACGCCACCAAATCCGATACTTCTCCTGTGCCGCCTCACGCTCCTTCTTCGAGAGCCCTGGTTCGTATCCGAAGTATTCCTGCGTGAGGTGCTTGAGCTCGTTGCTGGCGCGCCGTCGAAGCCGCTCGTCGGAATGCATGAGCCCATCGATCAACCATTCAACCCGATGCTGGGCACTGCGCTTATCGAACCACACGGTCCACTTCTTCTTGTGGGTACCGAAGTCCTGGCAGCTCAAACGCACCAAGCTCGCGTGGGCAGCACGGACCACCTCGCCCTCCTGGCTTTCGAGCAACGAGACCAAGAATTCGGACGAATCGGCGTCGCGCAGCCTCCCGAGCGCTTCGATCGAAGTGACTTGTGGCTGAAGCTTCCGGCCGTCGCGTGCTGAGGCGCGAAGGCGCTCCATCAGCTGCATGAACTCGACCTCGCATGCGTAGAGGACGCTCAACGCCCGGTAGGCGCAGCTACGAGCCCCCGGATCCGGGTCGAACAAACGGCGTCCGATGGGCTGGACGAGGTCGGGCTGCACGAACTCCGAAGCGAGGACAGTGGCGTAGTAACGAATATCGGCGTCCTCGTCGTCGAGCAGCGGAATGAGGTACGGAACCGAACGCTGCCCAAAGGCAACGAACGTCCTCGCAATCGGTGACACGTCCCTACCCGCTGGGATCCGCGCATGGGGCTCATTGCGATCGAACCACAGATTGCCTGGAAACTCGCGAGCAAGGGCTGGCAGCGCGGCCTCACCAACGGCCAACAGTGGAAGGATCAGCATTTCGTCCTCGGGGCCCGCGTCGCGGAGCGCTGCAACCAGCTGCTCGACGTCGTCGCCGACGTCGACGATGACAGTCGGAAGCGAGCCCTCGCGCGCACCGGGCGGAGGTGCAGGGGCCCACCTTCGTCCAGCAGGCTCGCTGTCGGCGTTGGGCGGCGCGGAGCTCGGTGCGTGCGGACCGAGAGAGACGATGTCGTGCGTCGTCGCGCTTCCGTCGTTGTCACGCCTCGGGTCCGAAGGGATCGAACGCCGGTTCCGGGTCGAGGACGGCGCGGGCGCGGGTTGCCAACCGACCGTCGATTCGCGCTGCGTGGGCGTGGGTGGACGAGCGCTCCTTGCCGGTGACCGTGAGGCCTTTCGTCGCGCAGATGGCCTCCCGAGGACCTCGGGCGGTCGCGGGGGAAGGCTGTATCGGGTCCCGTCCACGAACCCCAACTTGGGCTCCGAACGGTCGCGCTGAGACGCCGCCGCATCGGAATTTCGAAACGTGCCCGCAGGAACCGAGGAGCCAATCTGTGGCAATACGGTCGGCGGGGGTTCCGTATCGGCCATGGCGACCGGCGCCGGAATCGAAGTGTCGACGCGCGGATAGGAGCCGGAGATCTCCTTCTTCGGCGGAAGCGAGCTTCGTTTTCCCACGCCTTCGAACGGTGCGACGTAGGGAATCGAGCCGGCGTCCGCGGCCTCGAGTTGGTTGTTGAGGCGCCGCATCCTAGCCGTCATCCCGATGTCGTAGTGACGAGCTAACCCCGCCTCGACGCGCACCGAGCAAACGATGCGCTGCACGGGATCGATCCCGAGCTCGAAGGATATCTCGCGAAGGGTCGCGTCCGGTAAGGGTCGATCGAGAGCAAGTACGACGGCGTCTTCGGTGCGCGCAACGGGAATCAAGCGATGCCGAACGGCAAACTCCCGGGGCAACACGCGAATCGTGCTGATCGGCGCCTGCATCACTTCGTCGCGCGTCGCCGGCAGAAGCCCATATACGGCCGCTGAGTACGCGTTCATTTCGTTCTCGCGCAAACAGCCGAGCTCGAGGAGCACGGTGTCGAGATTGCCCCCACGCATGACTTGCTCCTGGATCGCTTCTTGGACCCGATCGACAGGGATCACCCGGTCACGGACCAGGAGAGAGGCGAGAACCGACATATCCGCCGCAATGGTGGCGTCGGTTCCCTCTGCATGTCAACGAGCTTGTCGCAACGCCTCCAGCCGGTCCCGGACGATCGTCAGAGCCGCAGGCACAGCCGTTTCGACTCGTAGGACCCGGGTTCCCAAGCTTGCGACGGCAAAATCCGCCCGTTCGAACATCGCAATCTCGGCGCCGGTGAAGCCCCCCTCCGGACCCACGGCACACCATATTTGTTCAGGGGTGCCATCAAGCTTGAACGCCCCCTGCGCACGCGCTCCGAACAGGACCCCTCGCGCCTCGTTGGGCATCTCTTCCAACCAGGCGCCACAGGTTTGGGGGCCGTGAACGACTGGGATGTCGTCTCGCTCGCATTGAGCCGCCGCCTCACTCGCGATTCGCGTCAGTCGATCGACGCGCGACCGCGCGCGGTCGGAGTCCCATCGGGGGATGGTGCGCTCGGTGTGCATCAGCGCCACTTCGTCGGCGCCGAGCTCGGTGGCCATACGCACGCAGTCGTCGAGCTTCGCGCCCTTCGGGATCGCGAGCATCAAGACGACACGCGCACGCCTCGGCTCGGCGACCATCGGCTTCTCCGCTTGGCACACGATCTGGTCACCCACCGATTCGAGTCGGGCCAGCGCGGCGCGGCCCTTGCCGTCGAAAAGGACGACCTGGTCCCCAGCGCGAAGACGCAGCACACGAACGTGGCGGCTGGGCACGTCTGCGAGCGTGACCTCTCCACCCTCCTCAGGCAGATCGGGCACGTAAAGCCGTCGCACCGTCATGACTCTGCCGCCCTGAGCAGACAGGCGCACCACTCGCCTTCCTCGAGGCATTCCTCGAGGTGCATCGGGGCATAGGCGGTGAGCAGCTCGTCCCGCTCGCCGCGGAGGATGCCGCTCAATACCAGAAAGCCACCGGTCGCGATGCGCTCTTGGAGCTCCTTGGGCATGTGGATCAGGACCCTCGTTTCGATGTTGGCGAGGACGATGTCGTAGGCGCCGTCGATCTCGCCCAACGGCCGGATAGATACCTGGAGGCGCGAAGTCACTCCGTTGAGCTCCGCGTTGCGGCGCGCAACGACAGCTGCATCGTCGTCGATATCGATCGCCACCGCGGACGCCGCGCCGAGACGGAGCGCCGCGATCGACAAGACCCCACTACCGCATCCGACGTCCAGCACGCGCTCACCACCGGCAACCCACTGGTCGAGGATTCGCAACACGAGTCTCGTCGTTTCATGGTCGCCGCTTCCGAAAGCGTTTTCTGGGTCGATCGTCAGGACCACGTCGTCAGGCTCGGCCTGCGCCACCTCCCACGAAGGACGTAATAAGAGACGTTTGCCGATGCGCTGCGCAGTGAAGCCACGCCGCCACTCGGTGGCCCAGTCTTCGCTCGGCACGTAGACGATCTCGGCTTCGTACTCCCGACGGATTTCTCCCAATGCGTATTGCGCCGCAGCTTCGTCCGGGAACGCAGCGATGACGACGGCCTGGCCGGGGGCCGGCTCGCATACCAGCGTGGTCTCGTCGCGTTCTTCGAGGCCGGTCGCGCCGAGCTCCCAAAGCTTCAACTGTGCGAGCTCGAGCTGCTCGGGCCGAACCCGGATGGTCACGAACGGATGGCGCGCCGGATCGGACATCAGACCTCGATCATCCGCGCGGAGAGATAGATCACCAAAAACAGAACCCAGGTGATCGGACCGAGGCGGTTGCCTCCGCGCCATGCGACGATCGGGGTGAAGAGCGGCACCAGGAAACCCATGTAGCGCCACTGCGCAGTCAGCGGCCCCGCAAGCACGCGCCAAGCCATCAGCAGGTGCGTGAACAGAAGCGCGGCGCCAGAAAGAGCCCAAAGCGCGAGCAACCAGAGTTCCACACCCCGTTTCTAGCCCATTGTCGCGAGTCTCCCAATGGAAGCGGGCCGAAATCGTCCCAACGGAGCTCCTGACCGGCGACCCCTTCGCGGTGGCCCTTACAATTCTACAAACCGCTTCATCGGCTCCGGCTCTCCCCCGCAGCTCGCCGGCCGCGCAACCCCTGTATCTTCGAGCCGAACCCGAACCGCTTCGTCGCCGGCAGCCGTTCGAAATCGCGCCTCCCAAGTCGACTCAGACTCCGGCACGGTCGCCAGCCACTCGATGGCACCGGCCGCCTGCTCAGCCAGCCGGCTTCGCAAGAAGATCTCCGCCGCCTGCGTAGGACAGTCGTAGGCGCAGCGGCCACGGAACAGATCCAGCTCGCCAATCTCGCCGGCCCGGCGTGCGGCCACGAACCCGTCCGCATGCTCGGCACGGAGGCGTCCATACATGAGCCCGTCGGGCAGCCACAAAGCGCACGCTGCGAAACGGTGTCCGCCGAGGTGACTCGTCTGCCAGACATCGACCCCGCGGGCTTGAATTGCACGGAAGACCGCGCTTCCGTGCAGCGCGCAACACCGGTCGCGGCGCCCGTGCACACAAACCAAACACATCGGCGCAGCGATCTCGGCGGGGAGCACGTCGAGGTCGAGATCGAGGAGATCTTCGTATCGGTCGAGCTCGAGCTTCGACGCACGCGGCGGATCACTTGCCGAGGAAACCACCATGAACAGGGGTCGCTTCCCGGAGCGCCCTGGACGCCGGATGAGCTGCAAACGCGAACGTGGCGTATCGAGCCACTGTGTGAGCCGGGCTCGCACGGGTTCGGGCAACGCCTCGGTCTGAAGCGCCTTCGGGGCCCACGGGTCAGTCACTTCGAGCAGCAGCCAACGGTCAACCGACTCGACCGCGGTGGCAGAGAGAGACTCTCCCGCTTCCTGCGATGCAACCGAGCACTCGGGAAGACCCACAGCTAGTCCACTGGCACGGGAAGAGGCCGCGCCATCTCTTCCTCCGCTTGGTCGATCGTATGCTGGCGGCGAGCGGCGATCTCGGATCGCCAAGCCTGCAACCGGGATTCCATGCTCGAGAGTTGCTCGTCGGCTCGCGCTAGATGACGTTCGATCCGCTCCCGTTGCTTGGGGTCCGTCGCCTCCGCGAGCGCCTCTTGGACTGCCTCTTGCACGAGCTTCAGCCTCGCCACGGCGTCGGTGAAGTTCTCTCGCTTCGCGAATCTTTGCGCCTGTACCATCCAAACGGCCCAACGCTCTTCATCACTCCTGAGGTCCATCAGTGTTCCAATCTAGGGCGTTTCGCCAGACGGTCCAGCCGAGCCACGACGGCGATGATAAAGCCACCAGTTCTCGAAGTGCGCCACGCGTCGGATCGAAGGATCGGAGACGAACAGGCTGTCCGGCGAATTCGCTCGGCGAACGAGGAACCAGTCGAAAAAGTCACCGTGCTGGTCCAGTTGAAACTGCTGCGGGCTCCACTCCCACCGCACCGGCGTCTTCGGCGGGACGACCGCGTTCGGCTCTGCAGCGTCTCGGTACCGGAAAGGGAACGTCCCGAGCTGTGCGAAGTGGAAGCTCAGCCAGCCACCCCGCTCAGCCTGCACGTACGCCGGCAGATGGATGTAGGGGCTGTTCTGAGCACGCGAGCCTTGGTGGTCGTACACTAGGTAGAGAAGCTTCGGCGCCTTCGGGAGCTCGCGGATGATCTCGCGGAAGTGCACGGTCGTGGTCGAGAACTCCCGGTGGGCATCCGTGACGAACTCTCCGAGGGGCGCAATCCCGATCGCCGTCCAAATCACGAATCCGAGATGGGCCCAAGTCTTGCGTGGCAGGTTCGGCAGCAGCGCCGGCAGGAGGAAGAGAGCGGCGGTGATCTCGCGTGGAAAAACGTACCACCAAATCCCGAGCTCCATGGGAAGCGTCAGGTAGAGCCCGAGAAAAACGAGGATCGCAACGCCGACGACGAGGTGAGCTGCCGCTACCCAGCCACCTTTGGGCCAGGAGCGTAGGCGGATGATCGCGATCGCGAGCAGCGCGACTGCCGTCAACACGAACAGCAGCCCGGTGCGCCGGAACATCTCCGCGTCTTCATTTCCGATGAAGATGTCGGACGCGTACCTAGTAGCGTCCGACATGCGGTTCCAAGCGGGCGGCCAAACCCATCGAATCTCCGGAAGCAGCAGCTCCGCGCGAGTGAGCCACCACGCTAGGAAGAGCGCGCTCGCCACGCCAACCGGAATGATCAGCCCCCTGATGGTCTCGACCCGCCCGCGCATCACGACGCCAACAAGAACGAGCATGCCGAGCATAAACGGGAACCGGTACACGTGGGTGAAGAAGAGCAGAATTAGAACCGCGATGAGTGCGCCCTGCAGCTTCATGCTTGGCCGGTCGACAACGCGGAAGGCCAGGCCCAGCGCCATCGCAAAGAGCCCGAGCGCGCCCAAAAAGCCGACGAACCCCCAATGCGCGAGGACGCCCCACACCGGAACGAGCCCCCATAGGCCGAGCAGCGGAGACTTCCGTAGACCCCAGCAGAGTACCATCAACCCGATAGGCAGGAGCGCCAGCAACAACGCGGCCGCAAGCTTCGTCGCGGCCAACGGTGGAAGCACGATCATGAAGATCGCCGAGAGCACGTAGAGGGTCACATAGGGGACCGTGAACATCTGGAACACGAACTGCTCGCGAAAGTGCCAGCCCGCGTCCGCGTAGTGGCGGAACACCGAAGACGACGCCGTGTGAAACGGGAAGTCGGTCATCATCGGGTAGTCGGCCACCCAAAATGGCGCGCCGACGACGTATATGATCGTGGCTGCGGCACAGACCCAGGCGAGCCACAAGAGTGGCCGCGGCCCCGTCATCCGAGCAGCCGGCTCTATTCGTCCCCCCGGCATCGGCGCTACGGTATCACGGAGCTGGGTTTACGCCTTGAGAGCTTCAGCGCCGCCTATGATTTCCATCAGTTCCGTGGTGATGGCGGCCTGGCGGGCCCGGTTGTACTGCAGCGTCAACCGGTCGATCATGTCGCTCGCGTTGTTCGTCGCGGAGTCCATGGCGGTCATTCGCGCACCATGCTCCGAGGCGACGGACTCGAGCAGGGCTCGGTAGATTTCGACCTCGACGTACATCGGAAGCAGCGTGTCGAGCAGCCCCTCCTGGTTCGGCTCGTAGATGAAGTCTCCCAGCCGATCGTCTGCGAGTTCCAGCGGTTTGATCGGCAAGAAGGGCTCGATCACGACCTGCTGATTGATCGCGCTCTTGAACTCGTTGTAGACGAGGTAACAGGAATCAAGGTCGAGCGAGGTGTAGTCCTCGACGATGTAGCGCCCGATCTCGCCCGCCTTGTCGACGTTCAAGTCCTCGAAGACGCCCATGAAGTCGTGGCGGATGTTCGCCTTTCGGCGGTTGAAGTAGTCGCGTCCCTTGCGGCCAATGATGCCAAAGCGAACGTCACTGCCTTCTGCCTCTAGCGCCTTCCAGCGGTTGTACGCCGCCTTGCAGATGTTCGAGTTGAACGCGCCGGCCAAGCCACGGTCGCTCGTCAGCACCACGAGCATCACGTTCTTCGGTGTGCGCCGCGCAAGCAGAGGATGAACGTCCTCGTCGGCTCCGACACGTGCCGCCACCCCGCTCAGCACCTCGTGAGTCTTGACCGCGTACGGACGAAGACGCTCGATGTTCTCTTGCGCTTTGCGCAGACGAGCACCGGCGACCAACTTCATGGCGCGCGTGATCTTCTGCGTGCTCTTGACGCTTCCGATGCGCTTTCGAATGTCCTTGAGGTTTGCCATTGCTGGTTAGTTGTCTTGCTTGGGCTCGAAGATCTCTCCGAATGCCTTGAGGGCATCGTCGAGCTGGCTTTCGAGGGTGTCGTCGATCTTCCCCTTCGACACGATGTCGCTGAGGATCGAAGTGCGCTCGGCCTTGAGCCAAGAGACGAGCTCTTGCTGATACCGACCGATCGACTCGACCGGAAGCGGATCGAGGTAGCCGTGCGTACCTGCGAAGATCGAGACGACCTGCTCTTCGACCGGCCAGGGCACAAACTGACCCTGCTTGAGCACCTCGACGAGACGCTCACCACGGGACAGCTGCTGCCGGGTTGCGGCGTCGAGGTCAGAGGCGAACTGCGCGAACGCCGCCATCTCGCGGAACTGCGCGAGCTCGAGACGGAGGGTACCGGCGACCTGCTTCATCGCCTTGATCTGCGCGTTACCACCGACACGCGACACCGAGATGCCGACGTTGATGGCGGGACGAACGCCGGAGTTGAACAAGTCCGACTCGAGGAAGATCTGTCCGTCCGTAATCGAGATGACGTTTGTCGGAATGTACGCGGAGACGTCGCCCGCCTGCGTCTCGATGATCGGCAATGCGGTCAGCGAGCCGCCGGAATCCGGAAGCTTCTTCGCGACGAAACCGGCGCCCTTTTCCTTCGCGGCAGCGTCGGCCTGGTGTCGCGACTCCGGACCGCTGAAGACCTGATTGCCAAGACGGCTGGGCTCCTGGTTCTCTTTCACGACCACCCAGTCCTCTGCCATCTTGGCGGCACGCTCGAGAAGACGGCTGTGGACATAGAAGACATCGCCCGGGTACGCCTCACGGCCGGGTGGACGACGAAGAAGAAGCGAAAGCTGACGATACGCGACGGCCTGCTTCGAAAGGTCGTCGTAGATGCAAAGCGCGTGCTGACCGCTGTCTCGGAAGTACTCGCCCATCGTGACGCCGGTGTACGGCGCGATGAACTGAAGCGGCGCGGGCTCGGAGGCGCCGGCCAAGACGACGGTGGTGTACTCCATCGCACCGAACTGCGCGAGCTTGTCGACGACCTGAGCAACGGTCGACTGCTTCTGGCCGATCGCAACGTAGACGCAGAACACGCCCTTGCCCTTCTGGTTGATGATCGTGTCGAGCGCGACGGCGGTCTTACCCGTCTGGCGGTCGCCAATGATGAGCTCGCGCTGGCCGCGGCCGATCGGAATCATCGAGTCGATCGCCTTGAGGCCTGTCTGCAGCGGCTCGCTGACCGGCTGACGAGCAACGATGCCAGGGGCCTTCAGCTCGACTCGGCGGGTGAGCTTGCTCTCGATGGGGCCCTTGCCATCGATGGCCTGACCGAGGGCGTTCACCACGCGGCCCACGAGCGCCGGGCCGACAGGGACCTCAACGATGCGACCGGTACGCTTGACCGTATCGCCCTCGCTGATGCCAACATCGGAACCGAAAATCGCGCAACCGACGTTGTCTTCCTCGAGGTTGAGAGCCATGCCGAACACGCCACCGGGGAATTCGAGGAGCTCCCCCGCCATGGCGCTTTCGAGACCGTAAACGCGGGCGATGCCGTCACCCACCGACAGAACGGTGCCCGTCTCGACCACGTCGACCGACTTTTCGTAGGACGCGATCTGCTGCTTGATGATGTTGGAAATCTCTTCAGCGCGAAGTTGCATTTGCAAGGCTCCTGATTCGATGCGGTTACGGCGTCTCGCCGTTCGCAAGCAAAGTCTCTCTAAGCTCGCTCAGCCTGTCGCTGAGGCTCCCGTCGAAAACACGGTCGCCCATGCGTGTGACCACGCCACCGATGAGCGAAGAATCTTGTTTCTTCACGAGCACGACCTCGCGGTCAGTCGCTCGCTTGAGTTTTTCTGTCAGCCGGGCGTAGTAGGCATCGCTCAGGGGCTTGGCGCTGACGACCTCGACGCGAACGTGGCCGGTCTCCGCCTCGGCAAGCTCTTCGAGCGCATCAAGCACCTCTTCCAGGTGTCCGAGGCGCCCCTTGTCGGCGAGTAAATTCACGGTGTTGCGGACGAGCTTAGAGCAGCCGAGCTTTCCCATCACGGCGTCCACGGCAGCCTTCAAAGCAGGCCTATGAATAACGGGGTGTCGGACGAGCTCGCGAAGCTCCGCGCTGACCTTCCAGGCATTGGACAGAGCGCTGACATCTCGCAGCACCGGGTCGATCTCACCCTGCTCACGGGCAAGGTCTAACAAGGCCTTTGCGTAGCGTCGTCCGAGCGCGCTCATGATTGCCGCTCCTCGAGCACCTCGTCGAGACGATTGAGGTACGCCTCGGCAAGCCGGTCTTGATCCGCATCGGTGGTTCGCTCTTGCAACAGCTCTTGCGCTGCGGTGACCGCGGCGTTGGCAGCCTGCTGCGTGAGGTCTTTGCGGAGCTGCTTGATCTGCTGCTCGATGAGAAAGCTGGTGTCTTTGCGGAGGCGAGCGGCCTTTTCTTCGGCCTGGGCAACGATGCGATCGCGTTCCGCCTCGCCTGCTTTGATCATGTCGCCGCGAATCTGGAGCATCTCCTGGTCGAGCCTGTCGAGACGCGTGGCAGTCTGCATGTGGCGCTTCTCAGCCTCGGTGCGGAGTCGCTGAGCCTCGGCGAGCTCTTTTTCGACCTCGGCCCGGCGCGCCGCGAGGGCCGGGTTGCCCTTCTTGCGGATGACCCAGGCGATCAAGCCAACCAGCACCAGGAAGTTGATGACCGTCCCCTGGAAATCGCGGTTCTTGATCAGCGAAGAGAAGGTCAGCTCGCCATGACCCGCATCTTGGCCGCTGTGACCGGACTCCGTTTCAGCCACCTCGTGGGCCACCGACTCGCCGTGGGCGGTTTCCGCCAACACCGAGCTCGGCGAAGCGACCATGAACGCAAAAAGCATCACCCAAAGGGAGCGGATCACTGGACCTCCCGATTGAGCATCTTCGATGCGATCTGCTTGGCCAGCGCTGGGACGGACTGATCGATTTCGGCACGGAGCTTCGCCGCTTCAGTCTTGAGCTTCGCTTCGGCCTCGGCGAGTTGCCTGTCGGTCTCCTCCCCTACCCCGTCGAGGACCGTGCGTTCGAGGCGCTTGCCCTCGGCGCGTAGGCGGTCTCGCTCCTCACCAGCTTGAAGGCGAAGGCGTCGCATCTCGACGTCGAACTCTTCGCTCTCTGCGGAAGCCTCGTCCTGTAGGCGGAGCGCCTCGAGCTTCGCGCCCTCGATGGCGTTCTCGCGCGCTTCGAACAGCGCGACCATCGGACGGAAGATCAGCGGGCGGAAGACAAAAAACGCCACCGCAAACAGGCCGAGCTGAATCCAGATCGTGCCGTCGAGGTCGATGATGGAGCCCTCAGACAAAAGGGCTGTGAAAAGCACGTTCATCGCAGCGGTATTCCCGGTCGGTCCCGGAGCTCCAACAGGAGAGAAACTCCAAACGGCGCTTGGGGTCGAATTGCAGCTACGGCAAGGAGAAAAGCCCTAGCGGCGCGCGTTCGTAGCATGGGCCCGAACCCAGTCAAGGTCGGCCCAGGCTGCTGCTCGCGTTCAGGTCAGCTCGATCCCTGGGGTCCCTCAAAGACACGTGTCCGAAGGGCACGAACCATCCTGCCAGCGGCCTTCTCGTTCTCTCGACTGAAGATCGACGAGGGCAGCGGAATGTCCGGATCGACGTAGATCTTGAAATCGACCCGGGTGCGCATGCCGCCGTCGACCGGGGTCAGGGTCCAGCGCGCACTAAAGGCGTCGATGTTGCCTTCCCTGAGGTACGCTTCGACCACGCGTGAGTCACCGTTTTCCGGATGCTCCGCAAGGTCGAGCTGGCCCCAGAGCGTAAACGCACCCTTTGCGACGCTGACTTCCACGTAGACCATCGCGCGGCCACCCCGTTGCGCCAGGACTTTGGACTTCGTGAAATGGGGCACGAATTGCACGTAGCTGCCGTAGTCACGAATGATGGGAAGCACCGCTTCGATCGGCTTATCCACCACCAGGATCGCCTGGCCCCAGGCGATGTCGGAGCCCTCCTCTGCGATCTGTGCCGTGAAGACCTCGGCTGCGTCCTCGTTCTGCCCATCCGAGGCCGCAGCCTGGCTGGAGGGCGATCCCGCGATGAGCGTCGTGGCTAGGAGTGCAATGAAGGCTGTCTTTTCCATAGCGACTTCTCTCTTTTCATAGCTGCGTATGCGGGGAGCTTGGTGACGTTACGTCACCTTGGCTAGATATCTGGGGTTCGAAAGGCAGGTTCAAGACCTGCCTTTCACGAATGGGGCCCGGAAAAACGTCCCCGGCGACGGTCGACGGTGGTGACGGCAATGACCACGCGATCACTCTTCAGTTTCTG
>CAXMRM010000235.1:0-3628 GCA_964196015.1 uncultured Myxococcota bacterium | reverse complement strand
GTGCCGATGCAATCGCCGCCGCACAGTGAGCCGCCGCAGCACACCGAGCCTACGATGCAGGAGGACGGGCAGCTGGACTCACAGGTTCCGCTGGCGCAGGTCATGTCGCCAGAGCCAAAGGGGTCTGGTCCGCACACTCCGCCCGGCGCGCATGGGCAGTTTCGCGTTCCCTCCGGGCACGTCTTCACGATCTCGCACCAGGTACCATACGAGGTCGACGAGACGACGTATTCATTGCACTCCCAGCCCACACCGATTGGAATCTCTCCGAAGAACCGGACGCAATCATCTGGTGTGTCGCATGATTCCGGCTGGCAGAACCTGTTTGCGCAGTAGCCGATGCATTCGCTCGCGGAGCCAAAGCAGTCGCTATAGCCCCAGTTATCGCAAGCGGATCCGTCGGGGAACGTGCGCTCTAGGTTGAGTTGATCCGATACGCACGAGCTTTGGAGCGACCCCTTTCCACTCGACCCGCCGTCTCCACTGCATGCGCCTATGAACAGCGTCGCCGCAGCCAGGAGAGGGACAATCCAGGTTGGAAATCCACGATACTGCATGTGTCCTCCTTCGTTCGTCTTCGAGAGACGTTGCAACACGCGTACCAGGCTCAGCTCGCCGCCGCCTCGTCGACCCCCGCCCCGGAAACCCAGTTAATCCAATGAGTTTCCCAGCTGCCGCGTTCTGTCGCTCCAAGGCGCGTCCCAGCGACCGTGGCAATGTGGCGCAGAGTTTTCGCTACTTCCGTGCAGCGGCTGGCAGGGACCACCCGGATCTGCCAAGACGCGCGGTCACGCGTAAGCGTGGGGGTTAACGCTTGCAGAATATGATTAGAAATGTGGCGATTATCGCCCACGTCGACCATGGCAAAACGACGCTGGTGGACGCGATGTTGCACCAAACGGGCGTCTTTCGGGCGAATGAGGCGGTGCGCGAGCGCGTGCTCGATTCGAACGACATCGAGCGTGAGCGCGGCATCACGATCTTCGCCAAGCACGCGTCGATTCGATGGAAGGGCTACAAGATCAACCTCATCGACACGCCGGGGCACGCCGACTTCGGCGGTGAGGTCGAGCGCACTCTGCGCATGGCCGACGGCGCGCTGCTCCTGGTGGATGCAGCCGAAGGCGCGCTTCCTCAAACGCGGTTCGTCCTGTCGAAGTGCATAGAACTCAACCTACCCATCATCACGGTCGTCAACAAGATCGATCGCAGCGACGCGCGGCCCGATGAAGCACTCAATGAAGTATTCGATCTTTTCTGTGATCTCGGGGCCACCGATGAGCAGGCCGACTTCGCGCACATCTATGCGATCGGGAAGGACGGGATCGCGAAACGCGAACTCGCAGACGAATCGAGCGACCTCACGCCGCTCTTCGAAACATTGATCGAACGCCTTCCGGCACCCGAGGGCGACCCCGACCTTCCCCTGCAGCTCCTGGTGCACAACACGATCCACGACGACTACGTCGGCCGCATCGCCATCGGCCGCATCCGAAACGGCACAATCAAGCCGCAGGAAACGCTGGCCATCATCGGCAAGGACGGGGTGCTGGCACGCAAAGTGGGAGCATTGTGGGGCTTCGAGAGCCTGGACCGCGTGCGCATCGAGGAGGCCTCCGCCGGCGACATCGTCGCGATTTCCGGCATCGAAGACGTGCACATCGGAGATACGATTACCCCGACGAGCCACCCAGTCCCGCTCGAGCGAATCACCGTCGAGCAGCCGACCATCAAGGTCCGTTTCATGGTGAACACCTCGCCCTTTGCCGGGCGCGTGGGCGACTACGTGACCTCACGGCAGGTGCGCGAAAGGCTCCTCAAAGAGGGGCGTCGCAACATCGCGATGCGGGTCGAGGAGGGCGATGAGCCCGATTCGTTCACGGTCTACGGCCGGGGCGAGCTGATGTTGGCGATCTTGGCGGAGACGATGCGTCGGGAAGGGTACGAGTTTGCCCTCGGGATGCCGGAGGTCGTGGTCCGCGAGATCGACGGGCAGAAATGCGAACCGGTCGAGACCGTCGTCGTCGACGTACCTCAACACCACGTGGGCACTGTGACCCAGCTCCTCGGAGACCGCCGCGGTGTGATGGGCAAGATGGGCCCTATCGGCGCCAATCGTTCGAGGATCGAGTACCGCGTTCCCTCGCGCGGACTGATCGGTTTTCGCTCGTTGTTCATGACGGAGACGCGTGGAGAAGGTCTCCTCAATACGGTGTTCGAGGGCTGGGATCCCTACGCGGGCCCTCTGCTTCGCCGGAAGAACGGAGCGATCGTCTCAGATCGTACAGGAGCAACCACCCCTTACGCTCTCTTCAACCTGCAACCGCGGGGCAAGCTCTGCGTTGGCACGGCGACAAAGGTCTACGAAGGCATGATCGTAGGCGAGCACAACCGTCCGAGTGACCTCGACGTGAACTGCACCCGCGAAAAGAAGCTCACCAACATTCGGGCCGCGGGGAAAGACGAGAACGTCGTCCTGACGCCGCATAAAGTACTCACGATCGAAAACGCGCTCGACTGGATCGACCAGGACGAGCTCGTCGAAGTCACGCCGGACGCGGTGCGGGTCCGCAAGGCGATCCTCCAGTGCAACCTGCGATCGAAGCGCGAAGTGCCCAAGAAGGGCTAGCTCAAGGGGGCCTCAGTCGCGGCGATTATGAAGGACCTCAGTCGCACGGCCTGGAACAAGCCCCAGCGTCGTGGCAACCATTTAGCAACCGGTTGTGCAAAGCGGGAGATCCGCCGCAGAGTCCCGCGCACAGAGGAGAATCCAACCACCTCGGCTTACCCGACACACCGCTCCATCGCCGGCGACTGACGTCCATCACCTTTGCAACGTGCAATGGCTGTGCCACGATCGGCCCCCAAAAAACCGTGGATATTCGTGGCGCAGGTTCGAGCGAAGCGAAGAATCTTCGCCCAGGGGCCGACGGCCGCAACGGTTGCGCGAATTGCCCGCTGGGCCGATGCGGGTTCATGATGACTGGATGGCAGCTAGGTCAGGAGGCAAAGGCGGCAAAGGCGGCCGCCCCGCAGAGAGCGCTGGAGTGCCGTCGAACGGGGATCGGGAGGCCCTTCAAAGCGCCTTCGCCGACGTGAAACCCTTGGACAAGAAGTCGCGCAAGCGCGTGGCGCCGCCTCCACAGAGCCTGTCTGCGCGGCCGCCCGCAGCTGGGCGAGCCCCGCAGCAGCCGGACGAGCCGCTCCTCGTGCAACGTGAGGACAACGGAATTGTCCTCGGGAAGCGGCGATCCACGCATTCGAGCATCCTCGACGCCCTCGAAGACCCAAGGCTCGAGGTCCAAGCGGAGTGCGACCTGCACGGCCACACCGTCCGAGAGGCCGAGCGCGAGGTGCACCACTTCGTTCGAGAGTGTCAGCAGAACGGCAAGCGCTGGGTCCTGGTCATCGTCGGCAAGGGACTACACAGCCCAGGCGGCAAGGGAACATTGAAGGCCCAGATGGTCGATGCCCTCAGCAAGCGCGCGCCTGCCCGTTTTGTTCTAGCCTTCCGCACCGCCCCACGTCACCTGGGCGGCACAGGCGCCCTGGTCGCCCGCCTCGTCGACCGCCTCGTCGACCGCCTCTAGTGTGCGGATCTTTGCGCTTGTGGCCGGCTTACCTCCTC
>CAXMRM010000234.1:0-10710 GCA_964196015.1 uncultured Myxococcota bacterium | reverse complement strand
GTTGTTGTTGTTGTTGTTTTAATCGTGTTCCATTATCTTGAGACCTTTCCCTCCATTTTGGAGCTTTCTTCTCCGTAGCCATGGTGGCCCTCCTCGGTTTGGCCTGCGACCCGGTTGGCAAGAGGGAGCGTGAGCCGGCCGCGGACCCGAGCGCCGGCGCAGAAAGCGACCCGCGGCTCCCCGGCGTTGCGGCAGTCGACGACGCCCTGCAGCAACGTCTCGATCGAGTGCTGGCATCGCAGGGACCGGGCTACGTCCCGCGCACTCACCAGCTGAACGATGACGGCTCGCCGCGCTTCACCAACCGACTGATCGAGGAGTCGAGCCCATACCTGCTCCAGCACGCGCACAACCCAGTGAACTGGTACCCGTGGTCCGATGAAGCATTCGAGCGGGCCAAACGCGAGAACAAGCCAGTCTTCCTATCGGTGGGCTACTCGACGTGTCACTGGTGCCACGTGATGGAGCGCGAGTCTTTCGAGGACGAAGAGATCGCTGCGTTTCTCAATCGTCACTTCATCGCAATCAAGGTCGACCGGGAGGAGCGGCCCGACGTCGACAGCGTCTACATGACCGCGGTCAACCTTCTCACCGGCCGTGGTGGCTGGCCGATGACCGTCATCATGACGCCTGACAAGGAGCCCTTCTTCGGTGGCACGTACTTCCCACCCCGCAAGGGAGTGCGCGGGAACCGAGCCGGGCTCATCGACATCCTCGTCGAGATGCTGCGCGTCTACAGCAATGAGCCGCAACAAGTGGTTGCGCGCGCTCAAGAGATCAGCCAGCGCGTCGAGCAAGCGGCGGCCATGCGGCCCGGGCCGGGCGTACCGAGCGACAAGGTGATCGTCGTTGCTGCCCAACAGCTCGCTACGATGTTCGACCGGGTCGACGGGGGTTTTAGCAGCGCACCGAAGTTCCCGCAGCCTTCGCTCCTCTCGCTCCTCTTGCGATACGCCCGCCGGACGCGCGACACCGGTGCGGAGGCCATGGTGACCACCACCCTCGACAAGATGGCCGCGGGCGGGATCTATGACCAGGTCGGGGGCGGCTTTCATCGCTACTCGACGGACGCGCAATGGCTGGTCCCACACTTCGAAAAGATGCTCTACGACAACGCCCAGCTCGCGGTCGTCTACCTCGAGGCTTGGCAGCACACCGGCGATCCGGCATACCAGCGCGTCGCGCGCGAGATCCTCGACTACGTTGCCCGTGAGATGGTCTCTCCCGAGGGTGGATTCTACTCCGCGACCGACGCGGACAGCCCCACTCCGAGCGGTCACGACGAGGAAGGTTGGTTCTTTACGTGGACGCCGGAAGAGCTCGAGCTGCTCCTCGGCGCTGACGATGCGGCCGTCGTGTCGGCGGCGTACGGCGTGACCAAGCAGGGGAACTTCGAGGGCCGAAACATCCTTCATCGTGCCAAGACGGACCGTGAGGTCGCAGCTGAACTGCGCATTGCGCCCAAGCGCGTCGCCGAGGTGTTGGCGAACGCCCGCCGCATTCTCTACGACGCCCGTGGGTTGCGGCCGCCGCCCATTCGCGACGACAAGATCATCGCCGCGTGGAACGGCATGATGATCAGCGCCTTCGCGCGAGCCGGCTGGATCCTCGAGGAAGTCCGGTATATCGAGATCGGGGCTCACGCGGCGCGATTCGTGCTCGATGAGATGCGCGCGGAGGACGGAGCGCTGGTGCGCACCTATCGCAACGGGAAGAAAGCCGCATCTTCCTTTCTCGACGACTACGCGTCGATGGTGGGCGCTTGCCTCGATCTCTACGAGGCGACGGGCGACGTGGTCTGGCTCAAACGGGCGGTCGAGCTTCAGAGTGACCAGGACGCGCGCTACCTCGATGCGCAGGGCGGCGGCTACTACCTCACCCCGAGCGAGGGTGAGACACTGTTGGTTCGGGAGAAGCCTGCCTACGACCGCGCGGTTCCATCCGGCAACTCGGTCGCGGCCAGCAACCTCCTCCGCCTCCACGATCTGACGGGAGATGCCACGTGGCGGCACACGGCCGAGCGCCTGTTCGCGTTGATGGGGTTACGCGCGACGCGTTCGCCCAACGGCTATCCACTGCTCCTGGTGGCGCTCGACCGCTACTACGACACGCCTCTCGAGATTGCGGTCGTTGCCCCCCTCAGCCGGCAGGAAGCGGGCCCGCTCGTGAAGCGGCTTCGCGAGACATTCGTGCCCAACAAGGCGTTTGCGGTCCTGACCGACGCGGAAGCGGCCGAACAGCAGGCGCAGGTTCCGTGGCTCGAAGGTAAACGGGCGATGCGCGGGAAGAGCACGGCCTATGTATGCGAGCGCGGGAGATGTGATTTGCCGACGCCGAACCCCGCATTGTTTCACAAGCAAATCGACCGGCGCAAACCGTATCCGAGCTTCACGCGGACGTCCCCGCCCCGCTTGCCTTTCGAACGGGCCAAGTGATGGCCAAGCCCTCCGACGAGTGGGTTTTGGCGAGTCACAACGCGGGCAAGGTGAGAGAGCTCAACGAGCTCTTCGCAAAGCTCCCCGTTTGTCTTCGTGCTGCGGAACATCTCGGGCTGCCCGAGCCGAAGGAGACAGGCGTTACGTTCGAAGCGAACGCCGAGCTCAAAGCCGTTGCTGCCGCCAGGGCCGCCGGCCGCCCCGCGCTCGCAGACGATTCAGGGGTCTCGGTTCACGCCCTGTGCGGTGAACCGGGCATCCATACCGGGCGCTGGGCAGGCGAGGGACGTGATTTCGAGCTCGCGCGCCGTCGTGTCCAGGAGCGCCTCGCCGAAGTCGGCCCAGAGGCGAGTCGCCGCGCCACCTACGTCTGTGTCCTGTGCGTCGCCTGGCCCGACGGGCGCACACGGACCTTTCGTGGCGAGACGCTCGGAACGTTGGTGTGGCCGATTCGCGGCGACTTGGGGCACGGATTCGAACCGATGTTCTTGCCGGACGGCTACGCGCTCACGTACGGCGAAATGACGCCCCAGCACCGACTGCGCGTCAACGCGCGGGCCGCTGCGATGCGTAAGCTGAAAGAAGCCCTCTTCGGTCCGGTTTGGCCTAAGGCCGGCACTTGAGGTCGGAGTAAGGGCACACGAACCGGATGTGGAGATGGTCTTCGTGATTCCGATAGTGACGAATCACACCATTTGGCTCGTACCTGCCGCGCGGATATTGAATCCACCGATTCAGCTGCGCCTTGGTAACCCCTTTGCGTTTCGCATAGCGGTAGAGCTTCGCTTGGAGCCGATAGTCGACGAAGATCATCTCGGCTTGTCCGTTGCGAAGCCAGTACTCGAGCAGAGTCCACTGGCGCGCGACGTCGAGCTCGGAGGATCTGAAGTCGTCGAACGGACAGCCGCTCGAGCTGCACTTCTCCTGGTAGTAGCTGATGTCGGCATCGCGCCCGTTTTGGTGACTCTTGTGGTCGCGGAGCCTGCCGCCGTTGCGGCCGCTGATGTCGTGAATGCGTACCACCTTCGTGTGCTTGAACTTCGCATCCACCGTGCGGAACGCCTCCACGATCCACCGCGTCGTTTCTTCAGTGCCGTATGTGCGTGCCGGCGTTCGGATCACGTAGCCGCGGTGGTGCGGCAGTGGGACGCCATTTTCGAGACGTCCCCGGTTGGTTGGTCCGACTGCTTCGGACGGGCTCACAGGGACTCGGGTATAGATGCGCACAGCGCTGCCCGACCGCAGATCTCGCTCGTTTGGTTTAGCGTTCCATCGAGTCAGGTCACGCATGTTAACGTCGTAGCGATCGGCGACCGCTAGCAATGTGTCTCCGCGCTCGAGCTTGAACACGACCTTCGGCGTGGGCTCGCCGACGTCGATCGTCTGCCCCGGGTAGATCCGATCGCCATCGAGTCCGGCGTTGGATGCGAGCAGCTCGGCAATGCTCGTGTCGTGCCTGAGCGCGATCCCTGTGAGGGTGTCGCCTTTCTGTACACGGTAGATCTTCCCACGCTTCTTCTTCTCGGCGGGTTTGTCGTACGCTCGCGTAGCGACCGCAGTGGAGGGGTCACGGGCGGCGATTCGCGGAGAACGGTCCTCCGGGATTTCGGGGGCTGCAGAGGCGTAGTCGAACGGCGGCGACCAATCGATATCCTCGTCGACCGGATTGCTCGGGCCGACGACGAGCTTCTGCCCGATTCGAATCAGGTCACCGTTAAGCTGGTTCCACGCTTTGATCTGTTCGACGGACACACCGGCGCGTTGCGCGATCAAGCTGAGCGCGTCGCCTTGCTTCACGATCACGACAGGTGCTTCGGCCTCCACTCGGGACGGACCCAACGCGGCGAGGCACAGCAGTGCGATCCCGAGCGTACGGAGCATCCCGATCCGGTCTAACCAAATTCGCTCCTTCCACCAAGAAACAGGCGAAAACTGCAGGATGTGGCGCTGCGGACCAGGCCTGATATTTTGATTGGATGGCTGGACGCTCATGGCTCGTCGCTTGGGCTTGGATGGCGGTGCTTCTGTCGTTGACGGCGTGCCAGACGAGCTCTTCATCCACCGCCCGGTACATCGAATCCGGACCGCCACGCTTCGAGATTTTGTGTCCGCCCGCCGAAGCGTGCAACGAGTCCGTCGCACTACTGGTCGGACTATCAGCACCCAGTGAGCCGACCCGTTGCACCGCTGCGCTCATCGGACCTCGCACCGCGATCACCGCCGGGCACTGCGTGGCTTGGGAGCTCTCGAGCGGAGGCGCATGTGACGGAGTTTGGCTGGGGTTTGCCGGGACCCACGGACACCCGTCCGAGTGGATCGGCTGCCAGCGAATCACGTCGATGTCGACGCCGGGCGCGACGTTGCTTTCCCCGGACTACGCAGTCCTGGAGCTCGACGAAGATGCCTCGCGTCCTTCGATTCCCCTCGGGGAAGGGGACGTCGCAGTCGGAGAGATCGTTCGCATGATCTCGGTTACGGCAGACCGCTTCTACGACGACGTCCACCAGGTCCGGAGTCGGCGTTGCGTGGTTGACGACAACCTGCGGCTTGCCCCCTGGAGCCCAGCTCCGCCACCTTCGATTCGAGTCCTTTCATCGTGCCCGATTCGGGAAGGTAGCTCGGGCGCGCCCGTGCTCGATCGCCAGGGGCGGCTCAGAGGCCTCGTTCATGCGGGTGGGCCGCCGTACTTCGCGTTCGGCTTGATGACGCTACTGCCGCAGCCAGTCGAGCGCGACGACGGTTAACACGGTTGCGACGCCGATCACCATCACCAGCAAGCTGGCGGGCAGCGGCGGTGGAGGCGGAACACGCCGGCCCGCCGTCGGCGCAATAAGCATGCCTCGCTGGCCGCTCTGGTCTTCAGCGTGACGCGGCGGGTCCGACACGCCGGATACATCGCTCGTTCGCGCAATTTCCATGAGCCGCTGCTTTCGTGACTCGCCGTTCGGAAAGAGCTGTGCCATCCAGTCCGCAAGTTCTGCAGGGCCAATCAAATCCTTTTGCTTGGCGAGGAAGCGGCGAAGGGCCTGGCCCATCTCGCGTGCGCTTTGCCACCGCTCATCGGGGTTGCGTTGCAGTGCCTTCAGTACGATCTCGTCGAGTTCGGCCGGCACCTCGTTTCGGTAGTCCGATGGAGGAACAATCTTGCTCGACAGGACCGCGTACATCGTGTTCACGTCCGTGTCGCGGAGGAAAAGTCGGCGCAGCGTGAGGAGCTCCCAGAGCACGGCTCCGAGCGCCCAAACATCAACGCGTCGGTCGACGACTGCTGCCGTCATCTGCTCAGGAGCCATGTACGGGAAAGTGCCTTTGATTTGGCCCGCTTGGGTGTGATGAACGCGTTGCCGTGCATGTGCGATGCCAAAGTCGACGACTTGCGTGGCGCCGTCGTACGTCATGAAGAGATTCTCTGCCGAGACGTCCCGGTGGACGACGTGCAGTGACTCACCGTCGGCGTCTTTGAGCTCGTGCGCCGCGTGAAGCCCTTCACATGCTAACGCGATGACGCGCGCCATGCGTGCTGGCAGCAAGGGAGAGGTTCGCTGATCCGCGTTGGCCATCACCCTGCGGTGGACGCGCGACAGCGGCTCCCCCACCAGATACTCCATCGCGATGTAGTACTCGCCGTCAGCTTCGCCGAAGTCGAACACGCTACAGACGTTGGCGTGGGTGATCCGCGACGCGATGCGTGCCTCATCGAGAAACATCTCCACGTAGTCCTTCTCCTCGGCGAGATGAGGGTGGATGCGCTTGAGCGCGACCAGCTTTTGGAAACCCGGTGATCCCTCGGCACGCGCCAGATACACGCTGGCCATGCCGCCCGACGCCAACTCGAAGCACAGCTCATAACGGCCGATTTTCTCCGGCGCGGCACGCGCGGGCATGCGGGAATCCGCGGACAACCTCCGCGGGCGGCTGGGGCGTACGGACTTCATGTCTTTCGCGCTTGAACCCTCCATCAGGACTTCCGGTAAGGACGAATCGGAGCTCCCAAAACCGTCTACATCAAAGTATTACACTCAAAGTTCAATTTCCAAAGGTATTTTGCTTGGCACGCGGCACCATTTGACTTCTAGCTATAGGCACCCTATCTATTAGGCTTCCATAGGTCATGGCCTAATGAATTTAGGAGAAACATACATTCTAGATGGAATCGATCGGCAACTCTTGGACGAGTTGCAGCGCGATTGCAAGCGATCTCTCAAGGAGATCGGTACCGCGGTAGGTCTGAGCGCCCCGTCGGTGATGGAACGGGTGCGCAAGCTCGAAAATGCTGGAATCATCAAGGGTTACCATGCGCTGCTCGAGGCCCGTAAGGTCGGCCTCGACATCTCGGCCTTCATTGGAGTGTCGATCAGCAATCCGCTGCTGCTTTCGGCCTTCGAGGAGTGGGTCGATTCGATCGCACAGGCCATGGAATGTCACCACGTTACAGGTGGTCACACCCTTCTTCTCAAGGTAAAGACGCAGAACACCGAGGATCTGGAGGAGCTGATCAGTCGCATCCGGTCCATGGAAGGGGTCGCTAGCACCGAGACCATGGTGGTGCTTTCGACCCATACCGAGAGGGTAGAAATCGCCCTGCCTCCCGCCGAGCCCGCGTCCGATGCGCGGCGCCGCAAACGCCCCCGCCGTACGGCGGACACCCCCGAGACCCACCAAGCCTCTTAACCCTTTTCAAGACGGGTCAGACCCCTTTTCTCAAGGGCTAATTTCAACCCCTACGAATCACGTGAACATGAAGTACGGACTCCCTGAAAAGCACGGCCTCTACGACCCCGCTAACGAGAAGGACGCGTGCGGCGTCGGCTTCGTTGCTCAGATCAAGGGCGTGGCGTCCCATCAAATCGTCAGGGATGCCAATCGGATCCTGTGCAACATGGACCACCGCGGTGCGCGTGGCTCGGAGACGAACACCGGCGATGGCGCGGGGATGCTCACCGCCGTTCCGGACAAGCTGTTGCGTCGCGCGGCCAAAGAGGAGCTAGGCATAGACCTTCCCGAGCCGGGTAAGTACGGCGTTGGCAACATCTTCATGCCGACTGACGAGGAGGAGCGCGCGTACTGCAAGGCCGCGTTCATGAGGGCGATCGAAACGCAGGGGCAACGCTTCCTCGGCTGGCGTGTCGTGCCCACGGATCCGGACGGCGCCAATCTTGGGCCGACCGCGCTCGAGAGCATGCCGCACATCGAGCAGCTCTTCATCGGGGCGGCCGACGGGCTCGATCGGGACGCCTTCGAGCGGCAGCTCTACGTAATCCGAAAGAGCTCCGCGAGCCCGCTACGCGTCGACGAGAGTCTGAAGCAGCGGTCGATGCTCTACGCGTGCTCGCTATCGAGCCGGACGATCATCTACAAGGGCATGCTCGCGTGCGAGCAGGTGCTTCCGTTTTACGGAGACCTCACCGACCCGGACTACGAAACCCATCTGGCGATGGTGCACTCGCGCTTTGCGACCAACACGTTCCCAACCTGGGAGCGTGCACAACCACTTCGTTGCCTCAGCCACAATGGCGAGATCAACACGCTTCGCGGCAACAAGAACGCGATGCAATCGCGCCAGGGCGTCGTCGAGGGCGAGCTCTTCGGTGATGACTTGGGCAAGCTTTTCCCTGTCGCCGAGCTAGGGCTCTCCGACTCGGGCACGCTCGATAACGTCCTCGAGTTTCTCTACATGAACGGGCGCTCCATGCCAGAGGCCGCGATGATGATGATCCCCGAGGACTGGCAGAAGGACGAGCAGATGCCGCAGGCAAAGCGCGACTTCTACGAGTACCACTCGTGCCTCATGGAGCCCTGGGATGGTCCTGCGTCGATTGCCTTCACCGACGGCACGGTCATCGGTGCGACTCTCGACCGCAACGGACTTCGTCCGAGCCGCTACTACCTCACCCACGACGACCGCGTGATCATGGCGTCGGAAGTCGGCGTGCTACCGGTCCCTCCTGAAACGGTGAAGCACAAAGGCCGCTTGAAGCCCGGCCGCATGTTCCTGATCGACTTCGAGCAGGGTCGCATGATCCCGGACCTCGAGCTCAAGAACGACATCGCCTCGCGCCGACCCTACGGCCAGTGGCTCAACGAGCAGCGCCTCAAGCTGACGAAGCTTCCCGTCAACGCCGACGCGCACGGGTTCGACCCCGACACGCTGCTTCCGCGCATGCAGTCGTTTGGTTACACCACCGAGACGATGCAGTTCATGCTGCGTCCGATGATCGAGCAGAAGCGAGATCCGGTCGGGTCCATGGGTAACGACGCGGCGTTGGCGGTTCTGAGCGACCAGCCGCGGCTAGTATACGACTACTTCAAGCAGCTCTTCGCGCAGGTTACTAACCCGCCGATCGACTCGATCCGCGAAGAAGTAATCATGGCGGTCGAGTGCTACATCGGGCCGGAGAGGAACCTGCTCACGACGACGCCGGAGCACGCGTATCGGCTTCGTGTTCCGCACCCGATTCTGACCAACGAAGAGGTCAATGCGCTCAAGACGATCGACGAGCGCGGGTGGCGCAGCAAGATCATCGACATCACTTGGCCCCGAAGTGAGGGCGCCGAGGGCCTCGAGCCCGCGCTCCAGCGCATCCGGAAGGAGACCGAGCAAGCCGTGGACGAGGGGTACAGCCTCATCGTCCTGACCGACCGCGCCGTGAGCAAAGACCGCATTGCGGTGAGCGCGCTCCTCGCGACCGGCGCAGCCCACCACCACCTGGTTGCGACGGAGAAGCGCACCCGGGTCGGAATCGTTGTCGAATCGGGCGAGGCACGCGAGGTGCACCATCACTGTTGTCTCGTCGGTTACGGCGCGGACGCGATCAACCCCTACCTGGCGTTCGAGGCGCTGTGGCAGGAGCGCCGCCTCGGCACACTCGATGCCGAGACATTCTCTGACGACGACAGCATCGTCGCTGGCTATCGCGAGGCGGTCGCCAAGGGAATGCTCAAGGTTTTCGCCAAGATGGGGATTTCCACGCTCCAGTCGTACAAGGGCGCGCAGATCTTCGAGGCGCTGGGCCTCAACAGCTCCGTTGTCGACCTCTGCTTTGCCGGGACCGCGAGCCGCATTCAGGGCATCGGGTTCAACGTCATCGCGCAGGAGCTCGTCGAGCGCCACGCGCTAGGCTATCCGGACGACGAGGAGTTCCAGCTCCCCATCCTTCCAAACGACGGGCAGTTCCATTGGCGCGCCAACGGCGAGCGGCACATGTGGAACCCGGAGACGATTGCCAACCTGCAGGTGGCGGCGCGGGCGAACAACGGCGATGCATACAGGCGCTTCGCTGAGCACGCGAACGACAGCGCCCGCGACCGGTGCACGCTGCGCGGTCTGATGCGCTTCAAGAAGGGTCAGAGCATTCCGCTGAGCGAAGTCGAGCCCGCGAGCGAGATCGTGAAGCGGTTTGCGACCGGCGCGATGAGCTTCGGCTCGATTTCGGTGGAGGCGCACTCGACGCTTGCCATCGCGATTAATGCGCTAGGCGGCAAGTCCAACACCGACGAGGGTGGCGAGGACCCGGAGCGTTATGCGCCCTTAGCGAATGGTTCGATGAACCCGATGCGTTCGGCGATCAAGCAGGTCGCTTCCGGGCGCTTCGGTGTCACGATCAACTACCTCACCAACGCCGACGAACTCCAAATCAAGATGGCGCAGGGCGCAAAGCCCGGTGAGGGTGGCGAGCTTCCCGGCCGCAAGGTCGACGAGAAGATCGCGTCCGTCCGTCACTCGACCCCGGGCGTCGGCTTGATCAGCCCGCCGCCGCACCACGACATCTACTCTATCGAGGACCTCGCGCAGCTGATCTACGACCTCAAGAACAGCAACCCCTCGGCACGCATCAGCGTCAAGCTGGTCAGCGAGGTGGGTGTCGGCACGATCGCCGCGGGCGTCTCGAAGGCGCACGCCGATCACATCCTCATCAGCGGTCACGACGGCGGCACGGGCGCTTCGCCGCTGACGTCGATCAAGCACGCCGGTCTTCCCTGGGAGCTCGGTATCTCCGAGACACATCAGACGCTGGTCATGAACGACCTTCGGAGTCGAGTCGTCTTGCAGACGGACGGACAGATCAAGACCGGCCGCGACGTCGTCATTGCCGCCCTGCTGGGGGCCGAGCAGTTCGGCTTCGGCACGACGGCCTTGGTGTGCCTGGGCTGCTGCCTGGAACGCAAGTGCCACCTGGGCACCTGCTCGGTCGGCGTGGCCGGTCTGGATACGAGCCGCAACGGCACCAGCCCCGACGCCAGCCTCTCCATCCTCCTCGACGAAGCCGACCGCGCG
>CAXMRM010000233.1:0-14316 GCA_964196015.1 uncultured Myxococcota bacterium | reverse complement strand
CCGCAACCGAGAGCATCGCCGACGTCATCAGCATCCTCTTTCCACTGACAAACAAGCCGAGCGTCAGGCCCGAGTCTGCATCACGGCGCCCGGCTTCACAGCGCCCGGCTTCACAGCGCCCGGCTTCACAGCGCCCGGCTTCACAGCGCTCTCCGGCGAGCGCACCGGCTTCACAGCGCTCTCCGACGAGCGCACCGGCTTCACAGCGCTCTCCGACGAGCGCACCACCGGCGGCCGGCGAGCCGGCGCGGTTTCCGACCTCGATGCTGCCACCGCCCGCACCGATACCGACTGGCGATCGGCAACCGATTGAGGCCAACCTCGGCGCAACTACGCAATCGAATTTCTACGTCGGCTTCAGTGGCGAAATCGCGCACGGCGGCGTGTTCCTTGCCACCTACGAAGCGCTCCCGAAAGACACTTCGGTCACGATGCTGGTCACATTGCCCGGCGGTTTCGAGTTCGAAGCCGACGGCTACGTTCGCTTCGTCCGCGACCCAATGGACTTCAGGTCAGAGGCCGAGCCTGGCATGGGCATTCAGTTCGAAGGGTTGTCGGACGAGGCCCGAGACTTGGTGCTGCGGTTCATCCGCAAGCGCCCGCCAATCTTCTACGACGTGTAACACCGACGCGCTCAGCCTTCGCCGAGAAGCTGGCTCATCGACGCTTCGTCGACGGGCGTGAAGCAGTACGATTCCATTTCCTGCGAAGTCACCCACGCGTGGTCTTTGACCGCCCGAGAATGCAGCTGATCGCTGAGCAGCGTGCACTCGTAGAGATACAAATCGACAGCGTACTTTTCGTACGGATGGTTCACGAACGAAATAAGCTGCCCCACCTCGACGCTAGCCCCGAGGCGTTCGCCAACTTCGCGCGCCAACGCTGCTTCATCGCTCTCGCCGTCTTCGACACGCCCGCCCGGGAAGTCCCAGAGCAATGGCAGCACGGCGGTCTCGCGACGCTGGGTGATCAGATACCGTCCGTCACGCTCTACCAGGGCGGCAACCACGCGAATGGTCTTTATCTCCGACGACACGAGGGGGATATAGCATTCCCGGGAGTGTTCACATCGGGTAGTGGTGCACGACCTCGCGCGGGGGCCGGTCAACATTCAGCACCGGGCTCGTGATCAGATCACGGCCCGACGCGATGAAGAAGAGCGACTCTCCGACCGTGGGAAGCCCCTCCGAGGCGCTGATGGCGCCGTTGTCGTGGAACTTGAGGCCGCCCGAAACCGTGCTGCGCAGCGCAAGGTGGCTGCCGAGCCACTCCCCGCTCCGGCGATCGCGGACGCCCACGCACACGTTCCGTCGCACATGGTATTCACTGTTACGAGTCACGAAGACGCGATGAATTCTGCGTTCTTTTCCCAAATAGCCCATCAAAAAACCTCCCCGGACGCTGCCATAGGATTCAAAGACACCTTACATGTCGGATAAAGTAGGACCAAAAAACTGGCGGCGGCCGCTTCTCCTGCAGCCCGATAACTTCACGCCACCGGTTCGAACCCCCTGGGGGGGCCGCCAAATCGCCGAGAAGCTGAAGCTGGACGTGGGTTTGGAAGCTACCGGCGCAGTGGGCGAAGCCTGGGAGCTCTCGGTGGAGCCCGATTTTCCGAGCCGGATCGTCGATGGCCCGACCCTGGACGAAGTCCTACGCGCTGACCCCGCCCTCCTCGGTCGAGAGGCGGCACTTGGATCGACCGCGCTGCTGGTGAAGCTGGTCGACGCCGCGGACGATCTTTCGGTCCAAATTCATCCCACCGACACCGACCCGCATCTCGCCCCGGACGAAAGCGGAAAGCCAGAGGCCTGGTACATCATCGACGCGGATCCGGGCGCAGGCTTGTACCTCGGTTTTCGTGACGGGGTATCACGGCAAGACGTAGAAACCGCGATCGATGATGAGGGACAGGTCGACGCGTTGATGTCGTTCATTCCGGTGTCTCCCGGAGACGTCTTCCTGATCGAACCCGGAACGGCTCACGCGATCGGCAAGGGCGTCCTGCTGCTCGAACCTCAACGTGTCTCGCCAGGCAAACGCGGTATCACGTACCGCTACTGGGACTGGAACCGCAAGTACGATCCTGCGGGACGGCTCGACCCCGGCGGGCAACCTCGTGAGCTTCACCGGGAGCGCGCTCTCGACGTCACGCACTGGGAAGGCCTGCAGCACGACGCGCTCCTCGATCGGCTGTGTTACCGGGCTGGACCCGCTCCGATCGGCGGGTCGGCGAGCCTAGAAACCCTCGTGAGCGAGATGGCCCCCCTCGGTTCCGAGGTTTTCTTCCTGCAACGCCTGGCGGGCTCGGGCGACCTCGAGCTGCGTGCCGAAGACCGATTGCGTTCGCTCACCGTCCTGGACGGTCACCTCTCGCTTCACGATGGTGACACCGTGTTGGAGCTGGGACCCGGTCGGACCGCAGCACTGCCCGCGTGCCTCGGCCCGCTGCACGTCGAGCTCGATGCGGCGCACGCGATGCTCTGCACCTTGGCTTGACGAGGCCGCACCCGCGTAAGACAGTGCCGCGCCTTGACGGACCCTAAGGGCCAACCTTTCATCTCGATCATCATCCCCGTCTACAACGAGGAAGCGATCCTACGTGCGGCAGTGGTCGATCTCGTCGATCAACTGAGCGCCCTTCCCTGGTCGTATGAGCTCGTGATCGCGGAGAACGGCTCGACGGACCAAACGGTCCAGGTGGCAACGGAGCTCGCCGAGCGCTTCGACCAAGTCGTGCGCCGACACACAGACGAGCCCAACTACGGCAAGGCACTTCGGGAAGGCATCCTCCGCGCGAGGGGCGGCATCGTCATTTGCGACGAGATCGACCTTTGCGATGCCGATTTCTACGAGCACGCCATCGCGGTGCTTCAAGACCCGTCGGTGGATTTCGTGGTCGGCTCGAAGGTCATGAAGGGAGCCAGGGACGAGCGGCCATTCCTCCGGCGGCTCGGCACGCTCGTGATCAACGGCGTGCTGAGGGTCACCCTCGGATTCAAAGGGACCGACACCCACGGGCTGAAGGCCTTTCGGAGAGAGCCCATTCAACCGATCGCTCGCGCGTGCCTGGTCGACCGCGATCTTTTTTCGTCCGAGCTCGTCATCCGGGCGGAGCGTGCCGGCCTCGGCATCCGGGAGATCCCGGTTCGGGTCTTGGAGAAGCGCCCTCCCACCATCGGATTGGCGAGACGAGTGCCCAACGTCTTGAAGGGCTTGGCTAAGCTCTTCATCGCAATGCGGATCAAAGGGTGAGTTTGAGACTGGCATCGATATCGATCGATTTGGACGAGGTGCCTCGTTACGCCGCGATCCATGGACTGCAGACTCCACGAGGGCCGGCCGCGCATGCGGTGTACGACCGCTGCGTGCCGAGGCTCACCGCATGGCTGGATAGCGAATCGATTCGGGCGACCTTCTTTGCGATTGGAGAGGACCTCGAACGCGAGGAGAATCGCGAGACCGTCGCGACGCTCCATCATGCGGGGCACGAGATCGGCAATCACTCGTACCACCACCATTACGCTCTCACGCGTCGCGCGGCGGGGGACATCAGCGAAGAGATCGAACGGGGCGCAGCGATCATCGAGCGAGTTTGCGGAACGCGGCCAACCGGTTTTCGCGCGCCAGGATACACCGTCAGCGACCCACTGTTCGGCGCGCTCGAAGCGTCAGGCGTCGGATACGATTCGAGCGTCTTTCCGTGTCCGAGCTACTACGCGGCCAAGGCTGCAGCGCTGGTCGCGTTCAAGGTGCGAGGCCGCAAGAGCGCGAGCATTTTAGACACCCCGGCAGTGCTGCGAGCGCCGAGAGCGCCGTACCGAGTCGGTCGACCGTACTGGCGAAGAGGCAACGGCTTGTTGGAGCTCCCGATCGGCGTGACCCCAATGCAGCTCCCTTACATCGGCACGTCACTGGTGCTGGGCGGCGAGCGAATCGCTGCGCAACTCAGCAAGCAGATGCTCGGGAGGGAGCTGATCAACCTCGAGCTTCACGGGTTCGATGCGGCCGACGCGGTCGACGACGGGCTCGAAGGGCTAGCGGGGCACCGGGCGGACTTGAAGCGAACGGCAGCCGACAAGCTCCGCTCGCTGCGCGCCGCGATTCGAGTGATTCGCGAAGCCGGCTACGAACTGGTCACCCTCGAAGAAGCAGCGCGCCGGTTCAGCTCGCAACCCAGCCGGTAGACTCTCTGCTCTGCACCGCGCGAACCGCGAGCTCGTCGGCGTGCTCGTTGAGCCGCACGCCCTGATGACCACGCACGTGAAAAAGCTTGGCATCAGGATGCGCGTCGAGCACCTGCCTCACCTTGGCGACCAGCTCTTTGTTGGCTTTGACCTTCCAACCCTTGGTCAGCACCCCGATCGAATACTGTGAATCGGTGTAAAGACGGAGCGGCCGGCCGAGCTCGTGCGCGAGTTCTACGGCGCGAAGAATCCCGGTCAGCTCCGCGATATTGTTCGTGGCCTCGCCGATGTACTCGCTGAGCTCGCGCATTTGGTCCGCCCAAATGGCGACCGCACCCACTCCGGCCGGGCCCGGGTTCCCGCTGCACGCGCCATCCGCATAGGCAAGAACCTCGTCGCCCTCCGGCCTTTCAGGCGCCCCGGTGGAGGTGCTCGCCGGAGAGCGCTGTACCGTGGAGGCGCTCGAGGGCTTTTTCTTGGAAGACTTGGAGGGCTTCTTGACGGACTCGCCGGGGCCGCAAAAGGAGTCCGGCTCGATCTTTGGTGCGCCGGCAGACGGCTGGAGGTTCGAGGCGCTCGCAAAGTAGACCCGCCCGTCGTTGGGCTTGTACCGGACCTCGACCCTGCCCCCGTCCGAAACGAGCTCCCCGCTCGCATCGCAACGGGCCAGAACCTTGGCATTGCGCAACCGCATTTCACGCCATGGCATGGTGCACTCGTTAGCATGAGGGCTTGCTCCGTGAAAAGAACTTCCTACCCTCAAACGGTGTCTCGCTCGCTCAAGGTGGCCGCGGTGGCCTCGATTGCGGTGGCCTGCCTGCTCTTCGGTGCGATGCAACGCGGTCGAACGCTTCGGGCAAGCCGAGCTCTTCACGAACTACCAAGTACTGCGAGAGCCGTGTTGCGGATCGACGCCCGCGCGCTGGAGCGCCCGTCGGCGGCCAAGACGCTGTTGGACGCGTTCATTGCCGAGGAACAGCTCAGCGAGATCGAAGCGATATGCGGTCTAGACCCGCTGGCCGCGCTGAGTGAAGCTACGGTGTGGGTGCGCGGGCCCGAAGACCAGCCGTTTCAATCGATCGGCCTGATGTTGCGCGGACGCACCGTGGACGCTGCGACGCTGGCCGAGTGTCACCGTTTACTCGTCGAAACACGAGGGGGGGCGGTCTTTCGCGTCAACGGTCCCGCTGGGCCGTTTGTGGCAAGCCGTGATCGTCGGAGCGCGATCGCGCTGCTCGATGACCGCACCATCGTGACAGGATCGGTCAGAACCGTGGCAGAAGCCATGGCGGTCCGGCGTGGCACGGCGCCCGCTCTCATCGAACGGCCCCGCATCGCGACGGTGTGGCCACGGGTGAACGCAGGGTCGGCCATTGCCGCGGTTCTCGATCCTCCGGAGCACTGGAAGTCGGCGCTGGAACGCGTGGCGAAGCTCGGCAACGAGGCCTCCGCCATGGAGGGCCTGCAAAGCATCGCATTGTCCGTCGAGTCCGGCAGCGCGCAGACGGTCCGCCTGTACATCGGCGTCACTGACGCGCGGCTGGCCCACCGAGACGCGGAGCTCATCAGGGCTTGGGTCGCATCGCCGCCGGACTCCGTAAAGCCTCCATGGACGGATGTGCTGCAATCGGCACGCGTGCAGGTTCATGAGCGCACGATTGTTGTGACCCTCGACGTGTCTAGTCTTTCGGGGGCTCGGTAGAGCTGCTCGTCTCGGCGTCGCCCCCGACGAAGAATTCGGACGAGCGGTACCGCTCGTCCATTCGCTGTAGCAGGATCTTGACGACCGCGGCCGCCGGGACCGCGAGAAGCACCCCGGTGAAGCCCAAGAGCTCGGCGCCGACCAGCAACGCAAACAGAACGGCGATCGCGGAGATCCCGACTGTGTCGCCCATGATCTTTGGCGTGATCACGAAGCCTTCCATGCCCTGAATCAGGGCGTGAACGCCGATCACCCATAGAATCTGGGTCCAGCCTTGCCAATCGAGCGCTGTCATCAGCAGCGCTGTACCGAGCGCGACGGTGCTACCGGCATACGGAATGAACGAAAGCAACCCCGCCATGATCCCGATCGGGAGCGCGAGCGGCACGCCGATCGAGCCGTAACCCACGGAATACAACACCGCGAGGATTGCCATGACAGTGAACTGACCACGGAAGAACTGCCCGAGGACGGAATCGACCTCGCGAAAGAAGCTGTAGGCCTCTGACCGATGGCGTGGGGGGATCAGCTCCCCTACTTTCGCAACGAGGACATCAAAATCGTAGAGCAAATAGAACGCAAACACCGGCACGATCAGCGCAGCCACGGCCGCGCCGACCGCCGAAACGGTGCCACCGAGAAGCCATTTCGCCAACTCAGTCGCGGGGGTGTAACCCTTGGTGACGACCGACTGAACGTCGAGGTGGAGTTCCTCGAGAGCCTGGCCCACCGACATCGGAATCTGTAGCCCGTACTCGGCTAAAATGGGCTCCCACTCGGCCCGGCCGCGCGCCACGAGCCCAGGCAATCGTTTCAGAAAGCTCGCGATCTCCTGGTAGACCATCGGCGCCACGACCAGGATGAGAACGGCGGCCACGGCAAACACCCCCGCCAGGAGCACCGCGATGCCAACGGCGCGAGCGATCGGTCTGCCGCGGAGCAGTCGGCTCTCTTCGACGCGATCGACCAGCGGATCGAGCATGTAGGCGATGAGGAAGGCAAAGAACACCGGCGCCAGCACCCCACGCAAGGTGTAGAATAGCCAGCCGACGGCGATCGAGACGCCAAACCAGAGGAGCCAACGGGGAACCTTGTCACCCTCGGACATTCGAGCCTTCTACCACAAGCGTCACGCCTGCCGCCTGAAGCAATCGAGCGCGATGCCGAGCCGGCGGCGCGATGGCTCGGTCGCCTCGATGAAGCGCGTCGTCACCGGGTCGTGGTATCCGCTCGCAAGCTTCAACTCCGGGTTCCCCTTCCGGTAGAACTCCCCGATGCGACGCATGCAGATCTCGCGCACGTACTTGCCGACGATCGAGGCCAGCGCGACCGGGAGATGACGCGCGTCCGCGTCGACCTCGAAGCGAACCTCACCGACACCATCGACCGCGTATCTCCGTTGGCCTCGGCGACCAGCGAGCGACTCGAACCGGTGTGGCTCGAAGCGAGAGAGGCGTGACGCGTAGTCGCGAATGCCACCGATCATTCCGCAGACGACGAGCAACGGTGAACCGTGACGGTCCTGGACGGACGAGATGAGATCCTCGAAGAGCTCGAGGTCGACGCCGAGCTTGTTTTGGCCCGCCGCTGCCTTTGCGTTGAGCACGCCAGCGCAGGCGATTCGGCTTTGCACGTCGACGATGCGAAGGCGGGAGCGGCCGACGAGCCGATCGAGAAGCCCTTCGCCGTAAGACTCATCGCCGCCAAACGCGGGCAGTGGCAGATCGACGGCCCAGCACTGTTCGGCAGTCACATTATCGGGACAGCACGAGCGGAGACGCTGACGGGAATTGGGCGAGACCCCGTCGAGCAGCCCATCGGCCGAGGCCGGGAGGCCCGCACCAGTGCGTTGCAGCAGCGCCAGTGCCACCGACTCGATGAACCCCATTCGGCCGAATCCTCCGGTCTCCTTGCTGTCGGTCAGACCAAGGACGAGCCCTCGCTCGCACAAGGCGGCCCGCGCATATCGGGGCGTATCGAGGGCCACTGAGGTCGCCACCAGGGGCCCTAGCCGCGGCCCCAGACCGTTCTCGTCAACCCCCATCACGAGCATGTTCGCCATGTACCATGCCGCCCGTAGCAGGCACCACTGGGGGAGGGCTTGGCCAAATGTCTGAATTACGGTAATATTATGATGTTGTGGTAGCTCGGAGAAACGCTGCCTCTGGGGACGAGAATCGGATGCAGAGGGAAACCCCCATCGCCCGCATGGTGCGAGAGGCGCTCGAAACGGTCGCTACGCCCGAGGTGCGGGTCCAGATCCTGCATCGCGCGCTCCACATCGCGCGCGAGCACGAGATCCCCGCGACGGGCGAGCCGCTGCACCTCTTCATGAACAAGCACCTGCCCACGGCGATGGCGTTCTACTTGGGCAATGAAGCCAGTGACGCAGTGATGCAGAACCTAGCGCCCATGCTGACGCTCGCGGAGAAGATCAGCTCGCAGCCTCCGCGCAAGACGGTACGCGCCGACGAAACCCGAAAGCTCGGTCGCGATCGGCAACACTCGGGTGTCACACGCAAGGACCCGGTAAACTCACCGTACACTGACACCTCGAAGTACCCGACCGTGCAGCCGCTGGGATGCGCACTACCGATGGTCTTCGTCGCCACCCGCAATCGCGAACGATGCGCTGAGATTGCCAAGAAGGTCGGTGACGCGGCTGCGGTTCAGCAGATCGAAGACGTCGTCGCTTTTCTCGACAACCTCAAGGCCACCGCGTCGTTGAGTCCGCTGGTCGTGATCGATTGCGTCGAAGCATCGGTCCAGCCCTCGACGATTGCGACACTGGCGCACGAGCTTCCGAAGAACTCGGCGGTATTGGTCTGGGGCGCAACGGAGCAACACCGGGATCTGACCGACTTAGCGAACGGCGATCGAGGATGGCTGCGCTGCGGGGTCGAGGCTACTCCCAGCGATATCGCGGCTCTGATCCACATGCTCCTCGGTAAGTAACCAACGGACCAGGTGGATGTCGCTCGCCGCGGGACTGGCCCTGGTGTCTTCTTTGCGTGCGGTGTCGCTCAACCACGGCCAGTGCGGGGCTTGCTCGCGGCAACCGAGGTTTCGTTCGGGCGACCCGCAGCCGACACGCAGGTGGAAGTGATCGGCGTGCGAATCACCGCGCGTCGGTTGATGCATAACCCAGGTGGCTCGAACCACCGCTTGCGGCGAGCGCTCGTAACGCGCCGCGTACCTCAGGAGGCGCGCCTTGAGCTCGTTGGAGCAGAAGAGCCACTTCACGCGCGCTTGGTCGTCCATGACGAGGGTGCGCACGAGGTGCCAGTTGCGCGCTTCGTCGAAGCGGAACACGCGGTTGCGCAGGATCGCGAGGCCTAGACGATCGAACTGCAGCCAGCCCTCGCCATGGACGGCCAGGCCGCCGGCGTCTCGCGCGAAGAACAAGAGGTCCGCGTCGCGCCCGGCGCGATGAGTGCGATGCCGGGAATGCGCGCCTCCGCGTGAGCTTGACAGGTCACCGACGCGAAGTGGATGGCCGCCTGGAAAGGCGTCGGCTACTTCACGCGCCATGCGTTCGATCGCGCCGACCAGTGTTGGGGTCCCGTATCGGGTGCCCTCTCCGGGGCGCAGCCGCCGATAGCCGTTGCCACGATCCGCAAGTCCGACCGGCTCGTGGAGATATCCGTGGTCCGCGGTGCCGACCGAGATCGTCTGCCCCGGTGGCAGGGGCTCGGTCACACACGCACAGATGGCTGTGATTACGATTGCCGTGAAAAACCTAACCATGCCACATGCATGATAGCGCACGGTTCCGCTTGACGTCCCAAGCCGACGACGTAACTTTCGCAACTGACCCATGTCCGAGCAGAACGAAGGATTCATGGACCGCCTCAGCGCGCATCTCGACCGCGGCTGGGAGCTGGTCACCCAGGGTGACTTGAGCGGCGCTATGGCGTCGGCCGAGCAGACCCTGGAGCTCGACGGCGATTCGCCCGATGCGCACAACCTCATCGGGTACATCCACGCCGCCAATGGGAACCTCGACATGGCTCTGGAGCACTACCACCAGGCCATCGAGCTCGACGAGCACTACCTCGAGGCCATGCTCAATGCGGCCGAGCTCCTAATTCACCCGCTCGGAAGCTTCGCGGAGGCGATTCGTGTCCTCGACCAGGCTCTCGAGAGCTGCCAGACGGCCGACGACATCGCCGATGCCTCCGTGCTCAAGGTCGACGCGCTACTCCAGCAGGGCGACCGCGCCGCGGCTGCAGAGCTGCTGTTGGGGCTGCCCGAGGGGCCA
The DNA here is from genome assembly GCA_964196015.1 of uncultured Myxococcota bacterium. Taxonomy (GTDB): domain Bacteria; phylum Myxococcota_A; class Polyangia; order Polyangiales; family Houyiibacteriaceae; genus SG8-38. The sequence goes on along the minus strand of CAXMRM010000233.1, from coordinate 4,166 downwards.
TTCGAAAACCAACAGCTCGAGTTTCTGATCGGACGGGCCCACTTCGAGCTCGACCAGATCGACGCCGCGGCGACTTTGATCGAACAGGCGGCTTCGCGCTCCGACGCGTCGCCAGACGCGATGTACTACCTCGGCCTGTTGCGTGATCGGCAGGAGCGCACCGACGAAGCGCCGCTCGCGTTCCTCAAGACCCGACATCTCGACGGTCTTCTGCCGCCGCCTCCGTGGTCGCCGTCGCACGCCCGCTTCGAAAAGATCGTGCAGGCCGCGCTGCGTGAACTGCCGGAGGAGCTCGCGCAACGGCTCGAAGGCAACCTGATCATGGTGACCGACCTACCCGGTCTGGAAGTCGTGGCTGAGGGCGTCGACCCGCGCACCCCGCTCCTGCTCGACGAGATGGCCACCACCGCCGGTGGTGAAGAACAGCGTCGCCTGTTCGTGTACCAGCGCAACATCGAGCGACTGATTCGTCACCCGCTGGGGCTGCAAGAAGACGTGCTCGAGATTTTGAGCCGAGAGCTCGAGGCGCATTTCAACAGGCCAGAGAACGAGCCGGCCAGCACGAAATTCTCGCCCAAGCGTCAGGGCTGAAGGTCGGAGGGCGCCCCGCCAAGCGCCAGCCACACCCGATTCATGTCCGGTGGGACCGGCGCATCGAGCTGCATGCGCTCTCCGGCGAGCGCGCCACCGGACAGTGCCGGAAAGCTTACGCGGGCACAGTGGAGCATCACGCGACGCGCCGTTACGACGCTTCCGTCGGGCAGCACTTTGCGCCGCTCGCCTTGGTATAAATGATCGCCGAAGAGCGGCGCACCGGCCTTGGCTGCGTGCACGCGAAGTTGGTGGGTCCGCCCCGTTTCCGGCCTGAGCCGAAGGAGCGTCGCGCTCGCTGTGCGCGCCACCACTCCATATCGGGTCAGGGCTTCCCGCTCGCCGCGCCCCGGTCCCGCAATGCGGCGCTTCGGGTTTGCAGGATCGATTGAAATCGGCCAACTCCACTCTCCTTCGTCGATGCAAAATTCGCAAACCGTGATACCCATGTAGACACGCTCGTACGTCCCGGCGCGCCGAGCGTCGAGCAGGTGCCGATTGGCGTCACGGGTCAGCGCAAACGTCACCAGCCCGCTGACTGGGGAGTCGAGCCGGGACGTGGCGTGCGGTTCAAGGTTGGGAAACCGATCGCGAACCCAACGAACGAGGCAGGGCTCGGTGAATGTCGGGGCCGTCGTCGGCAGGCCCGGCGGTTTGTGCACGATGAGGAATTGCTCGTCTTGATGGATGATCTCGGTTCCAACGTCTTCGGCGTCAGACACCGAGGATCTCCACGGTCCCGGCATCGCCGTCGAGGCGAACGAGGTCGCCGTCACGAAGAGACCGAGTCGCGTTCGTCACGTTGACCACGGCGGGCACCGCGTACTCTCTCAGGATGATCGCCGCATGAGAAAGAGGGCCGCCGAGCTCGGTCACGACGCCGGACGCCGCCAGGAACAACGGAGCCCAGCCGGTGTCTGCCGCCGCAACGACAAGCACTTCGCCAGGCTCGAAGTCGGCTGCCTGCGATGGATCATGAAGGATGCGCACCCTGCCCTCGGCCACGCCGCGGCTTGCCGCCAGGCCGCGCAGGCGCTTCGAGGTCGACGCGATGCCCGCGTCGTCGGGAGGGAAGCCGACAAACGTGCTGGGCGGCTCGGGCAGCGCTTGGTTGCGTTCGTACTCCAATCGACGCCGCTGCACACGGATCGCGACACGCTCGCTCTCGTCGTAGAGAACGCGACGAACCTCCGCGAGCGTCAGGAAGAACGCAGCGTCCGGACCCGCTTCCGGCTCGCGCGCTTCGATCCGGCGCGAGGCCTCGAGCGCGACACGACGAAACATGCCAAGCACCTCCACCACGTGACTGCGCAAGTGCTCACGCATCCGAGTGAACCGCCGCACGACCTCGAGCAGCTTCATCACGGCGGGACGAAGCGGGAACGGAACGTTCTTTTCGAGTTTCTCCTCGGCCTCTTGCCGCGCAAGCTGCAACTCCCGCTCGCGTTCATCGAGGTCGACCGTGCCGGAGAGATGCGAGCGCACTGCGGCGAACATGAGCGTCGGGTCTTCGGACCATCGCGGCGCGGCGATCTCGGCTTCGCGAATGCCACGGTACCCGTAGTCTTCGAGGAAGCGGCCCAAGGCATCCCGCGTACGGCCGGCGGGCAGGCCGGACACCGTGAGCTCCGAAAGATCTGCCGTACGGATACGTTCCACCACTTCAGGCTCTTCGCGGGCGAGCTGGGCGATTCGCCACAACACGAGGCCGGGACGCGCGCTGGCCACGTCCTGCAACCCCGACAGCAGCTCGCGGTAGAAGCCCGAGCCGTGATCTCGGGCGAACGCGCGCAGCACGCCGGTCAGGACGAGCACCGAGGTGAGCAGGTTTGCGTACGCGGTCAGCATGATCGAGCCGGTCTCGTCCAACAGGTGCTCGACGTCGCCGAGCATCCGGTCGAGGCCGCTCGGCTCTAGAAGCCGCGGGTCGATCCCATTATTGCGCAGGCGCTCGTCCGAGAAATACATTTCGAACTCGTCGATACGCGCTTTGAGGCGGAAGTTCTCCTGAGCATATCGAGAAGCGGTTTGTGGCAAACGCAAAAAGAAGCCGAACGAGCTCCGCTCAGCCGCGACCTCGTCCAGCTCGGAGGCATATTGACCCCCGCCGAGCCGCACTAGAGTCGAGGGATGAAGCCAGGGGATCTGCGACATGATCGAGCTGAACTCGGTCAGATTGATGTAGATGCGTCCTCGGAAATCGCCCACGAGCTCGGCGTCACGCGGAACCGTGCAACCCATGGCGCCGAACGCTCGACGAAAGCCGACGTCGCTGAACTGGCTGAGGACGGACCAGGTGAACGGCGTGGCGACGCCGGGAAGCGCCTCTCCGACGTTCGCGTTGCTCCAGACAATCTTTCGCCGGTCCCGCGGCCGGTCACGCCGAGAGCCGCGACGGTTCCGCATGCTCGGGACGACGACCGGGCGCGCTTGAAGGACATACACCTGCTGTTCGACGATCGCCCATTCGACGTCGCGAGCGTCTCCGAAATGGCTTTCGACTCGGGTCGCGAGGTCGCTCAGGTGCAGGAGCTGTTGCTCGCTCAGCGCCGGGCGTTCTCGCAGCGCGAGGGCAACCGCGACCTCACGGACGCCGCCCGAGGGTTGGAGCACGGTTTGTTGGGCTTTGTCGCCGATGATCTGGTCGCGCAACTGACCCGTGGCTTTGTCGACCCGATAGGTGTCCGGCGTCACGCGGCCGTCGACGACCGAAGATCCCAATCCATACGCGGCGTTGATGACTACTTCGCCTGCATCGCCGGTGAGCGGATTGGCGGTGAACAGGACGCCGGAGATCTCGGCCGGAACCATTGCCTGGATCACGACCCCAACCGAAACCGGAACGTCTTCAGCAAGCGCGCGCAAGTACGAAAGCACGCGGGGGCGAAAGAGACTCGACCAACAGCTCTTGATGGCGTCGAGGACCTCGTCTTCGCGCATCAAGTTGAGCAGGGTCGAATGCATCCCTGCGGCTGACGCCCCCTCCTGGTCCTCGTGCATGGCCGAGGAACGAACGGCGAAGCTGATGGCTCCCTCGTCCCTCATGGCGAGCAGCGCGTCGCTCACGCTGCGAACGACGTCTTGCGGAAGTGTGGCCCCGCGGACGCGCTCCGCGATCGCCTGCAGGCGCAGATCGGACACATGCGGGCTATGCAGAAGCGCCCTCGGGCGGTCCGCGATCTCCAGCACGCTCGAAAAAAACGAATCGCCCACCCAGCCGGGCATCGCGTACGCGGCCGGGACCGGGAACCCTGCCCGGGCGAGCGCAGCCAGACTGCGGGCCTTGCCGCCATAGCTGGACGCCCTTCGAGGAACGACCGATTCGATTCGCTTCAATACCCGCGGCATCCAGACTGGCTGGTTCTAGCGCACGGCCGGACGAAGGGCATGCAGGGGTGCATGGACGGATGGGGGCGCCGGCGCTATGAAGGCGCGGTGGCGGTGATGGACGACGATCATTTTCACGATCAATGCGGCGTGTTTGGGGTGTTCGGAGCCGATGAGGCCTCGAATCTAGCGTACCTCGGCCTGCACTCTTTGCAGCATCGAGGGCAGGAAGCTGCGGGCATCGTGTC
>CAXMRM010000232.1:0-5670 GCA_964196015.1 uncultured Myxococcota bacterium | reverse complement strand
GACCCGAAAGTCGATGTTGCGGTCCGCCTGCACAATGACTTGGCCCGCGAACGGCTCCGAAGGATGAATCGTCTCCCACTTGCGCTTCTCCGCTTCGAGGCCTTGTATGAGCGGCTCGATGCGGTCCACCTGTGCGGACTGCCCTTGAGTCTGCGTATCGGCGACACGGGTGCCGTCGAGCGTGATCACGCGCTCGTCGACCGCAACGATCGGTGAGATCTCAATCCGCTCGGTGTTCTTTGCATCCGGCATCGTGATGGTCGGCTGCTGCGCAACCAGCTCACCCGAAGCGGAGAACGACATGAGCAGAAAGATCACGAGAACGATCAGGAAGTCGATGAACGGTATCAGGGGAATCTGATGGTCCACCGACTTGCGACCGTGGCCGGAAACGCGCTGACGAACGAACTTCAGCGGAATGTGACGGAGTAGCTCTGGCTCTGGCCGTTTGATCGCCATGATTTCCCCCTACAGGAACGCAGCTCCGTCGGCCATCGACAGGTTTGAGAAACCCGCCGCTGCCGCAATATCCATTGCAACGATGACATCCTCGTACCGGACGCCGTCCTCTGGCGCGACGATCAAGTCGTCACGCTCGTCCCAAGCCTGCTTCCACTGAGCGAGCTTGGTTTCGAGTTCGTCGATGTCGAACTCTTTCTGGTCGGCTACGACACGCTTGCTGATATCGATGCTCTCCCCGGCCGTGGACCCCAGGACGTATCCGGAGTTCCGAACCTGCAGGATGAGCTTCACTTTTTCGTCCTCTGGTGGCGCATCTTCCGTCGAGGCCTGGCCCGGGACTTGCTGATTGGCGTTTATCGCGGCGAGCTGGTTCCAGACCGCCGTCGCCAACAAAAACATGACGCAGCAAAGCAGGAGGTCGATGAACGGAATCAGGGGGATCTCCTGATTGACCGCTTTCTTTCCGGAGCCGCCTCCGCCGGTTTCGATTGACGCCATTTGAGCCGTTACTCCGCGGGCATGTTCTGAAGATCGACCTTCGAACGGTTGCCCACGACCAGGTTCAGAACCTGCACGCTGGCCGCGTTGATATCGTCGATGATCTTCTGTGTCTTGCCGTTGAGCAGGCCCATCATGAGGAGCGCGAAGACCGCGGTGATCAGACCAAACGCGGTGCAGTTCATTGCTTCCTCGATGCCCTTTGCGAGACCGGTCGCCTTGCTGGCCGCATCAGCCTTGGCCACCTCACCGAACGCGGTGATGAGACCGACAACGGTTCCGAAGAGACCGCAGAGCATGCCGACGTTTGCGAGCAAACCGAGGTACGGCGTGCGGCGTTCGATCAGCGGTAGCTCTTTCAAGGCAGCTTCGTCCATGGCCGCCTGCACTTCAGCGTCGGGTCGGTTCACTTTGAGCAAACCCTGTTTGACAATGCGCGCCAGCGGGTTGTGCTCAGCAGAGCAAACCTTGATCGCACCTGCGACGTCTCCCGCGGTGATGCACTTCTGCATCTTCGCGATGAACTCGTCTTTGTCGATCGACGCTTTGTAGAGATACATCGCTCGTTCGATCGTGAATCCGATTGCGAATACGAGACAAAGGAGGATGAGCCACATCGCCCATCCGCCTGCTTCAAAGTGGTACGCCAACTTGGCCATATTTCCTGCCTCCTGCGAACTTTACTTCGACAGTGTTATCCGGACCCCGCGTGAGCACGGTCTGATCCCCACCACTGTCTTCTGACTAAAACCCGCTGTTCCCCCCAGAACAGTAAGCAATTCCAAGGTTTGCTTACTACATACGGATGATAACGGCTGGATCCAGCAAGTCAATATCGCGCCCGGTTCAGCTCCTTAGAAACCGGGGTCAGGTCGGAGCTTGGGTCCTAAAGTGGAAAAAGCTGTAGTCGCGTTGACAAGTTTGCGGGGCGTGGGGTAGCTTGCCCTCGGTCACGGGGTTCGCGCCAACAGTCGCAATGATTTCAATGGATTCCAGGTCACTGGGTCCAAATTTCAGTGAGGCTGGAGGGTAGCGATAAATAGGGGTTTCTCGCCAATTCACCGGCGAGCCAGAGGGAGCCGCAAGCATGCATGAAATCTGGGTAGCACTGGAGGAGGGTGCTCCGTTTTCGTTCATCAATCTCTTTGTTCTCGCCTTCGGCGTCGGTGTGATCATCGACCGGGCTTGGTACATTCGGATGAATTACAGCGTCGATGCGACTGAATTCATGAACCGAATTCGAAAGCTGGTGCAGGCCGGGAACATCGATCGCGCCATTCGTCAGTGCGATGCGAAGGCCGTGCCGCTGCTCGAAGTGGTGAAATCGGGGCTCACGCAAGTGAACCGCGGCGAAGAAGCCGTCATCGCTTCGATGGAAGAAAAAATGTCGGAGGTGATCCCAGCGCTCGAGAAGCGAACCGGGTCACTGTGGACGCTCGCCAACATCGCTACCCTGATCGGGCTGCTCGGCACGATCAGTGGTCTCATTCGCGCCTTCAAGGCGGTCGGCACAATCGACGACCCGTCGCAAAAGACAGCACTGCTCTCGGCCGGTATCGCCGAGGCCATGTGGAATACGTTCCTCGGTCTTCTGATCGCAGTGATCTTCATGGTTGCTCACCTCGTGCTTCATGGGCTCACGAAACGGCACAAGCACGAGATGGAAAAGGTGACGATGCAGTTGGAGAACCTACTCACGCTGCGCCGGCAAGGCGGCTGATCGGGCCCGGCCATGCCCGCACGACTGACACCACGCCAACGAGCGTACGTCCGGAAGCGAACCCGCGTTCCCGACCTCGATCCGTCAGAGACCAGTGACGAGCTGAACATTGTTCCATTCTTGGACATCGTCGTTAACATCGTCATGTTCTTGTTGATGACCTTGACTACCGTGGCCTTCTTCTCGCAGGTCGAAGCGGCGCTCCCCGAATATCGCACGGGCGGGATCGGCAAGCGCGCGGCGGCAGATGAAGCGCTCAACTTGAACGTCACGGTGACGCGCGAAGGGGTCGTCGTCTCTGGATCAGGCGGCAAGCTCGCGCGGGGATGCACGACCACTGCGCCTGGCAAAGTCATCACGGTGCCCGCCGCGATGAACGGCGAGCACGACTGGAAAGGCCTCACTACTTGCGTCACTCGGGTGAAGGAGCAGTTCGAGGACGAAACCCGAGTCACGCTCAGCGCAGACCCCGAGATTCCCTACGAAGACCTGATCGCCGCCATGGACGCCGTCCGCGGCGCTGACAACGAGCTCTTCCCCGAGGTTTTGCTTTCCGCGGGGATTCGATAGTGGCGAACGAAAGCAGCAGGCCGCCGCGCGACTCGATTGCACCGCCCGTCGCTCAAGAATCGGTGTCGATGTCGTACGTCAACCGGGTCGTTCGGGCGAAGCTCCGACGCCGAGCCGAGCCGGAACACTTCGGGCTCAACATCTACCCGATGATGGACATGCTGACGATCCTACTGGTGTACATGATGGCAATCTTCGCGAGCTCGTCGGCGGCGGCCGTTCAGGAGAGCAGCGAGCTGCGGATCCCCTACTCCACCTCGAAGGTCGAGCTCAGCGACGCCCTCTCCATCCAGATCTCGCGGGGCGGCGTCATTGTCGACGGCAAGGCCGCCCTCGAGCTCCGTAACGGCATCGTCGACCCAAGCCTCAAACAGGGCGGCAGCAGTGGCTTCTTGATCACGCCGCTCTACAAGATGCTCAGTGAGATTCGCGACCGAAAGAAGCGGACCGCACAGCGGTTCACGAACCAACCGTTCGTCGGGGACGTTCAAATCATCGCCGACAAGCGAACGCCGTATCGGACGCTGTCCGAGGTGATTTACACGCTCGGACAAACGGAGTTTAAGAATCTCCGGTTCGTGGTGAACAAGAAGAACAAGTAGACACTGGCACTGGCGCTGCCGCTGCCGCTGACACTGACACTGACACTGACGCTGACACTGACGCTGGCACTGACGCTGGCACTGACGCTGACGCTGCCACTGCCAGTGGCACTGCCACTGCCCCCGCGCCTACAGCTCGAAGTCCCCGTACTCGAGAATCTCCGCAATCCGATACAGAAACCCATTCGCATGCACGCCATCCACCACGCGGTGATCGTACGTCAGCGCCATGTGCATTACCGGGTGAATCGCCATCACGTCCTCGCCCTCGTGCTCGATCACGACGACGCGCTTCTTGATCGTGCCCAGACGAAGAATGGCGACGTTGGGCTGCGAGATGATGGCGCCGCCGACGAGGTTGCCTCGGCGGCCAGGGTTCGAGATGGTGAAGGTCTTGCCAGCTAGATCGTTGGGCGTGAGGTCGCCGGACCGCGCTCGCTCCGCGACGTCGGCAACCGCGCGGGCGACACCGCGAATCGTCAGGTCGTCGGTATTGCGAATCACGGGCACGACCAGGCCTTCGTCGGTGTCGACGGCAATGCCGACGTTCACCTCGGCGAGCTTGACGAACGCGTCGTCGAGGACGCGGGAATTGATTTCTGGGAACTCGCGAAGAGCTCGGGACGTCGCGGCGATAGCAAAAGCCAGGTACGTCAGATTGACGCCCTCTTTCTTGAAATGCGCTTTGTGCTGACCTCGCAGCGCCGCCGTCCTATGAAGGTCGCACTCGGCGAACGTGACCACATCTGGCGCCGTTTGCTTCGAATAGACCATGTGGTCGGCAATGATTCGGCGGCGACGCGTGAAGGGGACGATCTCGTCGCCGTCCTTCGGGACATAGGGCGGCAAGCGGAACGCTCCGGAGGGACCGGGAGCACGCGCGGGTCGGGGTGGTGAAGGAGGAGGGGTCGCCATCCGTTCGGGGACGGAGGACTTGCCGATCGCCGCCATCACGTCGTCATGCACGATGCGGCCGGCTTCACCCGAGCCCTGCACGCCCGAAAGGTCGACGTTTCTTTCGCGCGCGAGCTTGCGAACGGACGGAGACGTCGGCGCAGGAGAGCCTGCGTCCGCGGCGGCTGGCGCATCTTCAGAGACCGCCGCAGGGGTCGCCCCGGCCTGTGCGTTCTCGTCGATCTCGCAGATCGCATCGCCGACGGCGATGATGTCGTCTTCCGCGGCCAGCAGCTGCGTCACGACACCCGCAACCGGAGCGGGAAGCTCACTATCGGCCTTGTCGGTGAGGATCTCGACGATGGGTTCGTCTTTCGCGACGGACTGCCCCACCGAGACGAGCCATTTGCCAATCGTGCCTTCGACGACGCTCTCGCCGAGTTGCGGCATCGTCACTTTGGTGGCCATCGGAGCCGCACCATAGCCCAAAAAACCGGGCGTGGTAGCTCGTTGCCTCGGAGACCTCCTCATAAGAGGCTGCGCGCGGTTTTGTGGAGGTCACCCGAATACCTTCTTCTGACTAGTTTTGCTTCGCGGCTCGGAGTAGAGTCCCGCGCATGCTGGACGCTCTCAACAAGGAAGACAGGCTTCAACTGATGAGGTTTGTCTGCTCCTTTGCCTGGGCCGATCTCGAGATCGCCGACGCGGAGCGCGAGTTCATCGTCAACCTGGTGGTTCGGCTCAAGCTCGACGAGGAAGAGCAGGAGGAGGTCGCGAAGTGGCTCGAGGTTCCGCCCCGGGCCGACGACCTCGACCCTGCGGATGTTCCCAAAGAGCACCGGCAACTGTTTTTAGACGCAGCAAGGGCGATGATCCTGTCCGACGGCACCGTCGAAGACGTAGAAGCCGAAAATCTGATCATCC